>CANJQE010000145.1 GCA_947476305.1 Legionellaceae bacterium | reverse complement strand
GTCACATCTGATAAACCTAATATATCGGCAGAAATAGGGAGTGATTTGTTCGGCATTTGGGTCATTATTAAGGCAATCCTTCGGGTAAATTATACTCGACAGAATTGTACTAACTTTGGGCGTTCAACGCAAAGACGCGTAGAGCCAAAATTTTGGTTTTAATTTGGATGAGCACCATCATACAAAATAGAGCGGCGAATAAAAGAGTACTTATTAAGTAGCCCCAATTTAATGACATAGAGACTAAATCACCACCGGTTTCGCCTAAAGTAGTAGCCGCAATTTTTATAATCCAAAATAGGAAGGTTGCCTCTGGGACTTTGCTAATGACTAATTGAGCTTTTTTCAATGCATTCATAATATGATTTGTTTAGGAGCAGTTATTAAATAATGCTTTGAATTTACATTAATCACCAGCGATTTTACTGACTTTTGAAATTAAGAGGTTTGTTTTTATATGAATGTTAACGTGGGACAGTTTGATATTGAATTTATTTTTGCATGTGATTTATTCCTTGAGTTAGATCAGGTTTTTTTTGCTTTTTTGATTAGTGCCAAATCACTATGAATAAAAAATAAAAAGTAAATTTACGGCACTTAAGTTGCATTAAAATTGAGCTAATAGTACTATGTTATTTTAACTCTTTTTGCCCAAATGAATAATAATCTCTTATTTTTAATTACTCTTTGTTTTATTGCTATGGTTAGTCCAGGCCCTGATTTTTTATTGGTGACTAAAAATTCTTTTTTGCACTCGAAACGCCTTGCTTTAGCAACAGCTTTGGGAATTATTACCGGGTCTCTTTTTCACGCTACTTATTGTATTTTGGGTTTGGCTTTTCTTATTACGCAAAGCACACTCGTTTACTCACTAATTAAATATTTGGGTGCTTGCTACTTAATTTATCTCGGCATTAAGGGCTTAAGTGTTAAATCTTTACCTCAAGCTGTGGAGAATAAACCTAAAAAAGAGATGACCTTTTTAAAAGCATACAGTGAAGGGGTTTTGTGTAATGCCTTGAATCCTAAATTGGCAATTTTTCTTTTGAGTTTATTTACCCAATTTGTAGCTATTGATGCGTCTATACAGGATAAAGCCTTGGTAGCAGGTGTTTTTGTTGGTGAGTCTTTATTTTATTGGCCTTTGTTGGTGCTTTTTTTACAGTCTTCATTTATGCGTCGCTTATTTAATCGCTCCCAAAAAGTTTTAAATCGTGTCTTTGGGATTTTATTAATTGCTTTGGGTCTTCATGTTTTAACGCGTGCCGATTAATTTTTTGTTTAATAAATGTCCATTTCTCTAAAATGACCTATAATCAAGAAAATCATTTGCTAGAGAGCTATAATGAATAAAAATATTTATTTTGCCATTATTTTATTTAGTACCGCCAGTTATGCAGCACTAAACCCAGGAAATCCATCCGATCCTAATACAAGCCTTTTGCCATCGCCTTATCCAGTTTATGTTCTTGAAAATCAAGGTGTTATTAATCATCCTTTTGCGGGCGCTACCAAAGCTTTCTTACCTACGGATAATAGTTATAGCTCTTCTCCTGGCTGCTATGTCGCTTGTTATTCCCATAATCCCGGGGTGTATGCTGTTGGCCCAGATATTTATGTTATGGGGCAAATAAGGGTAAAGGGACAATATTCTAATCGTATATGTCAACCTGCAGGTTTTATAAACACTGACATCAGTACGGTTGCTTCGTTTAAACAATTATGCGCAGAAAAAATTGCAACGTGCGTAGACAATAGTTGTTGGGTAGGAGGCGATACGGGCGGTTGGTTTGGTATCCAACCCCCTAATTAATCGTTCTACTGTTCAATGCGCCCTTCCTGTTTATGAAGAGCAATAGCATTGCGAGCAGGGATAATTTTTTTCCCTTTATGTGTAGAAAATACCTTGGTTATTTCTGCTCCAATAAAGAATATTTGAGCAGAGTAATAAGCCCAAATAAGAATAATAATTAAGGAACCTGCTGCACCAAATACAGATGAGATATGAACTTGGTTGAGGTAAAAACCAATTAACATTTTACCCAGGCTAAATAACAAAGAGGTCAGCAGGGCACCCAACCATACATCGTTCCATTTCATTTCTACATCCGGTAAGACTTTAAACATTAAGGCAAACAATAAAGTAATAATAAAAAATGAGACTAGGTCACTAATGAGTAAATCTATAATTATATTGCTTCCCATAAAACGGCTAAGATAACTACTGAAGGATGCTATAAATGCAGAGATTATTAAGGACACTAATAAGACAAAAGCTACGCCGAATACCATTACAAAAGAAAAGAAACGAGCCTTAATGAGCTTACACCAGCCTGTATGGGGATTTGTTTTTACACCCCAGATTAAATTAAGTCCCGTTTGAATTTCACTAAAGACCCCAGAGGCACTAAATAATAAAATCAAAATGCTAAAAACTCTGGCCCATAGGGCAGCAATCGGTTGGTTTGCTCCTGCAATTAACTCTTGAATTTGTAAGGCGGCGTCGTTACCAATTAATTCTCGTACTTGTATTAATATTTGTCCTTGAGCCGCCTCTTTTCCAAAAACAATTCCAGCTATAGAAATACAAATTAATAAAATGGGCGCAAGAGAAAACACCGTATAATAGGCAAGGGCGGCAGCTTGGGTCGAAATTCTATCATGACTCCACGCTCTGAGTAATTTTTTAAATAAGGTACCTGTGGTGATGGTCATTTTATTCCTTAAGCATTATTATTTAATGTGACTTTTTTTACAAAATAATCCTTGTTTTTACAATGGATGATGGCTCGCTTATCTTTTAATTTCAGTTGGCCTTGATTATTATTGTGGATAACTTTGCCTAGGCTCGGTATAATTGCTATTTATAGGTGACTAAATAAACCACTGTGTTTATTCATGAGTTCTTAATTCATCCATAAATTTATCTTATTAATTGTCTTGCTGTCTATATGCTTCAATGGCACTATTTATATCTGTGGATAATTAGTTTTCACGTTTTTTTCCACCCTTGTTAGATGAGGAGTTTTGCTGTGTCTGCAACTGTTTGGCAAAAATGTTTGGGTTTATTGCAAGATGAATATTCTGCCCAACAATTCAATACTTGGTTAAGACCATTGCAAGCTCATACTGATGAGCAGCGTTTTGTTTTATTAGCTCCGAATCGCTTTGTAGTCGATTGGGTTAAAAAACACTTCTTTTCTAGGATTGAAGAATTAGTTAATCAGTTTTGTGGCGATGAAATTAAATCGATTTCCATTGAAATTGGTAGTAAATCAACTGAGACAACTGGAACGACTACTTCCTCATCGGATACCAGTTCTTCTACAACAAATAATTCTATTATTAAAGCAGCTAATAAAAAGGCGGTTGATTATAAGAGTAGTCATTTAAACAAAAAATTTGTTTTTGAAAGCTTTGTAGAAGGAAACTCTAACCAATTAGCACGAGCTGCCTCCATGCAGGTAGCGGAGCGTCCTGGTGATGCTTATAATCCTTTGTTTATTTATGGTGGTGTCGGATTAGGTAAGACGCATTTAATGCATGCTATTGGAAATAATATTTTAAAAAACAATCCTGAGGCGAAGGTATTATATTTACATTCGGAGCGTTTTGTTGCGGACATGGTTAAAGCCTTACAAACGAATTCCATTAATGAATTTAAACGTTTTTATCGTTCTTTAAATGCTTTGCTGATTGATGATATTCAATTTTTTGCAGGGAAAGATCGTTCACAAGAAGAGTTTTTCCATACTTTTAATGCCTTGTTGGAAGGACAGCAACAAATTATTTTAACTAGTGATCGTTACCCCAAAGAAATTGAGGGCATGGAAGAGCGCTTAAAGTCACGTTTTGGTTGGGGACTGACTGTTGCTGTTGAGCCTCCTGAACTAGAAACTCGCGTGGCTATTCTAATTAGTAAAGCGGAGCAATCTAATATTGATTTGCCTTATGAGGTAGCCTTTTTTATTGCCAAGCGTATTCGTTCGAATGTTAGAGAGCTCGAAGGTGCTTTACGACGAGTGATTGCTAATGCCCACTTTACTGGTAAACCTATTACTATCGAATTTGTCCATGAAGCATTACGGGATTTATTGGCGCTGCAAGATAAATTAGTAACGATTGAAAATATTCAAAAAACTGTGGCAGAGTATTATAAGGTCAAAGTGGCTGATCTTTTGTCAAAAAGAAGAAGTCGCTCTATAGCGCGCCCTCGCCAAATGGCGATGGCCTTAAGTAAAGAGCTTACTAATCATAGTTTACCTGAAATTGGTGATCATTTTGGCGGACGCGATCATACTACGGTTATTCACGCCTGCAGAAAGGTAAAAGAGTTAGTTCAAGATGATAGTGATTTTGCAGAAGATTATAAAAATCTAATGCGTATTTTATCTTCTTAAAAAGTGGAGTCTTAATCGTGTTTGAATTAGCAATTAAAAAGGAAGAGTTACTTACCCCCTTACTTACAGTGGCGGGAGCGGTAGACAAAAAACAATCTTTGGCTATTTTGTCTAATTTTTTGCTGAAATTAACTCAAGGCGTACTTCATATAACAGCAACTGACTTAGAAATTGAAATTTCTGCGCAGGTAGCCTGTGAGTCTAATCACGCTGAAGGCGCAATTACCATACCAGCTAAAAAATTTATCGATATTATTAAATCTCTTGAAGAAAATACAAATCCTAAAATTGTTTACGATAATGGCATAGTAAGTATTAAAGAAGGACGCAGTTCCTTTAAATTAGCTACTTTGCCCGCTGAGCATTTTCCAGCCAGTGAAGAGGAATGCAATGAAGTAGAGTTACCTATTTCACGTGTGGATTTACTTCACTTATTGCAATCAACTCATTTTGCTATGTCACAGCAAGATGTTCGTGTATTTTTGAATGGTTTATTCCTGGATTTTGAACCCAATATCATTTCATCAGTAGCTACTGATGGTCACAGAATGGCGATTAATCGTTATTCTTGTTCTATTAACGCAACTAATAAATTGCTTATCCCTAAAAAGGGAGTGCAGGAGTTGTTACGTTTATTAAATAGTATTAATGATGAAGAAGTATTATTAGCGGCAGGCAAATCACATGTCAAACTCATAACGAAGCAATTTGTTTTTTCCTCCAAATTAATTGAGGCGCGTTTTCCCCCCTATGCTCGGGCTATTCCTAAAGATCAGGATAAATCGATCCTCATAAATTGTGCCACTTTAAAGCGCTCTCTATCGCGTGCCGTGATTTTAGCTCATGAAAAGTCTAAGGCAGTGATGTTACATCTACAGCCTGGCATGTTGACTTTAATTGCCAATAATAATGAGCAAGAAGAGGCGGTTGAGTCTTTGCAGGCTGAAACACAGGGTGACGAACTGAAAATTGGTATTAATGCTACCTATTTATTAGATGTGTTGAATCATTTTGGTGATGGAGTAGTGCGTTTATCTATGTCCAATACGGATGCCAGTATTTTAATTGAATCTTTGGATAATGAGGCTTATCAATATATTATCATGCCTATGAAGCTATGATTTTATCTGATTTAAAAATACATCATGTTCGTACTATTGCGTCTGCTAATGTACAGTTAAACCCTAGGTTTAATTTTATTATTGGTCCTAATGGCAGTGGCAAAACTTCTATCTTGGAAGCTCTTTATTTATTAAGTTGTGGTCATTCATTTCGCTCAAGAGAAATAGCGCCTATCATTTCTTATGAGCATACTAATTTAACTGTCTTTGCACGTGCTAGCGATAATTCAACTGTTAGCATCCAAAAATCAAAAGCCTTACCTACACAAATTAAATTGAACAATCAGTTTTGTGCCACTACGAGCCAACTAGCTTATGCTTTACCATGCCAAATTCTTTATGCAGATATTTTTCAAATTATTGATGCTGGTTCTTCAGTGCGCCGCTCCCTTCTCGACTGGGGATTGTTTCACGTGAAACCTAGTTATCTTGGTCTTTGGAAGGAATATAAAAAAGTACTCAAACAAAGAAATGCCTTATTAAAGCAAAGTGTTTCTTATGAGCAGTTTATCCCTTGGGATAAGCAATTATCTTTGTTAGCTTATAAGTTGGATTGTTTACGCCAAGAATATTTTGAACAATGGCAAATTAAGTTTTTAGAAGTTCTTTCATCAATTACCACCACAAGCTGTTCGATAGATTATTATAAGGGCTGGGATAAAAAACAAACGGGTAGACCTTTAGAGGACTTATTAGCAGAACATTTTCATAGTGATAAACAACGTCAGTTTACCCAATTAGGGGCACATCAAGCTGATATAATTATTGAATCAAATGATATAAAAGCGAAGCAAATTCTTTCCCGTGGTCAACAAAAAATTATTTTAATTGCCTTAAAACTAGCTCAAGGGACACTGCTAAATCAAGAATGTCTCTATCTGTTTGATGACTTACCTGCCGAATTGGATG
The DNA here is from genome assembly GCA_947476305.1 of Legionellaceae bacterium. Classification (GTDB taxonomy): domain Bacteria; phylum Pseudomonadota; class Gammaproteobacteria; order Legionellales; family Legionellaceae; genus Legionella. The sequence continues at coordinate 1,108 of CANJQE010000145.1, read as the reverse complement.
AGCTCCATCAAAAAAAACTATTGGCTTATCTTGTTAATCATAACGGTCAATATGTAATTACTGCTACAAACTTAATGAATCTGGACTTGGCAATTAATACTAGTGAACAAAATAACTTTACTATTAATGGTGGTACTATTGAATTGGCTGTTTCACGTGAAACATCCCCTTCAATTTAATCTTAACTATCCTAACCTACTCCATTAGTCATGAACCATAATACAGTATGGCTAGCTAAATTGTACAGTACTAGGTCTAGCGTTTTAATAAGCATGCTCTATCAATAACACTATAGTTCTGAAGATGTTTGCCCTAACGTCTGATCAAGAATGTGAGCTGGTAGAGGGCTTTGCCCCTTAAGAAAGATCATAAGGTTGGTTCGGGACTCATAGCCGTCAGGTTAAGAGTTTTTCTGCAAAACACTCGTCTTTGCGAACGAAGTGAAGCAATCCAAACAGATTTACGTGATGTTCTTAACCTAAAATGGGCGATATACCAATTGATAGATCGTTTGGCTTCCTTCGCCAAGGCTCGCAACGATGGCTTTAATTCTTTAGCTTGGTCGCGATCGATTTAGCAAAGAACAAAATGGCAAAATTATAAAAGAGAATGAATGTCGGGTCTTGATCTGTTCTTTTGTGTATGGCATTTTCTTAACTCAATGACAGTGGAGGGATGGGCGAATACGTTTGAAAATTACAGTGGCTGTGCTTGCGCGATAGGCAAGGAGCATATTGTAAGGGCAAAAGAGAAGCAAATACTAAGTTTAAGAAGTGCTTCATGCTTAGCATTAGTCATCGCTTAAAAGGACAAGGGTTTTGTAAACCACTCAGTATGACGTGTTATAAGATAAATTTAACAGCTCATTGAGATAAGTTAACTTAGCTCTTAATATTTAGCTAATAGTTGATAAGCGCAGCATTAATCACTATAAAGCGTCATCTAATCCAGTTCAGTGCTTCTTCCGCTGCGAGCCATGGAGAGCCGAAGGCGCGGGCGAGTAGTCCCTGGTAGCCTTAGGGCCGGATGTTTTTCCGCAGGGAAAATATAAGGCCATACGAAAAGGCGTCAGTCATTGGGGAGCGTAGATTTTGAGGCCCGAAGGGGG
>CANJQE010000144.1 GCA_947476305.1 Legionellaceae bacterium | reverse complement strand
TACCACCTTACTCTCCTGACTTAAATCCTATTGAAAAGGTATGGGCTAATTTTAAGAGAAATCTCAGAAAAGTCATAAAAAAATGTGGTAGTTTTCGTGACGCAATTACTCAGGCCATGAGGAAAACTTTTCCGGACTAGCTATATAAGGCAAACTAAAAATATATTTAGGATCTGCATGAATAAAAATTCCACCGATGGCAAAATCAATTGTTCCATTATCTAAAGAAGTGAAAAACTCATGGTAATTCATAGGAATGAAATTACATTCTGTATTCAAGCTGCTGCAGATGTCTTCGCTTAAATCAATATCGAACCCTTCGCTCGGAGAATAGACATAGGGAGGATCAAAGCGAAGCACTCCTACATTAAGAGTAGCTTGTGCAGAAATATAATAAGTACCCAAAAAAAATACTAACAAAAAAGTTTTAGTCTTCATTCGCTCTATTCCTTAAGATTGAATTACTCTTTAGGTTATAGAACTAAGTTTAGACCAGATTCAAATTATTGAAGAGTTAAATCGGTAGGCGACAAAACTCCTGAGTCCGCTGTGGCAAATTGAATGAACTCTCCTCTTATAGCCTGCAAAATTTGCTGCAACCTAATAAATTGCGCACTTAATTGAAAATACAAATCTGCAGTTTCTCTATCATGCAACTCGCCTACAGTAAGATAAGCTGCTTGTCCCATGTCAGAAAAATAACTCAAGCTTACATGTCTTTTTTTAGCCATACCGGGAAATAAACCACAAAATAATAAACTTTTATCGCCTACATCACGTAATAACTCAACTTGTTGTGGACGTGATTTACGCATGGATTCTAAAAAATCTAAGGCGATTATAGATTCAATAAGTTTAGGACCTTGAGAAAAACGCATCAGGAGAAATACGAGATAACTTTCCGTATTTTCATTCAAAACTAGCCTAGTAGCTGCTTGAGCCTCGTTAACCAAGGCATGCCATTGGCTAATCTCGGTGGGATGTAAAATTAGTTGTTTCATAAATACCCCCCTTATTTACTTCTCACTACTTCTCTTGCAAAGCACATACCAACACGACTTACTTTTAGTATAGTACGAAACATAGTAAATAAAGGCTGTGTACTTAAAGAGGTTTACAATAATAATCATACTGTTTACCGTAGCTTGACGGTAAATCTTTAAGTTCGTCAATATATTGACATTTAATTTGTCTACAAGGTCTTTTTTTCTAATTCAAAGTCTAACAATTGAACCTAAATGAAGACATTTGTGAACGGAATAAGATACTTATGATAAAACCTGATAGGATTTAGTTGACTATTCATGTATAATGGCAAATCTATGAACAAACACCTCATTTTATTCTTAATTTCTATTCTGGTTATTCCAATAAAAGGTTATTTATGATTCAAAAGATTCGCAATATTGCCATCATCGCCCACGTTGACCATGGCAAAACCACACTGGTAGATAAGTTATTACAACAAACCGGTACCTTAAATGAAAGAGCGCCCACTGTTGAACGCATGATGGATTCTAATGCTTTAGAAAAAGAACGAGGCATTACTATTCTGGCTAAAAACACCTGTGTTTATTGGAATGGCTATCAAATTAATATTGTCGACACCCCTGGACACGCTGATTTTGGTGGGGAAGTTGAACGAATTCTATCGATGGTAGACTGTGTTCTATTACTCGTGGATGCTGTAGATGGGCCAATGCCTCAAACTCGTTTCGTTACCCAAAAAGCCTTTGCACAAGGTTTGAATCCAATAGTGGTGGTTAATAAAATTGATAGGCCCGGCGCTCGCCCTCATTGGGTAATTGATCAAGTCTTCGATTTATTTGATAATTTAGGCGCTAATGATGCACAACTTGATTTCCCTATAGTGTACGCCTCTGCACTCAATGGTTATGCACAATTAACCTTAGAGGAAGAAACGACTACTAATATGGATGCATTATTGCAAACTATTGTTGATAAAGTGTCTCCTCCTGATGTGGATGAAGAAGGCCCCTTCCAAATGCAGATCAGTTCTTTAGATTACTCATCCTATGTAGGAACTATCGGTATTGGTCGCATCACTCGTGGGCGGATTAAAGCTAAATCACCTGTTAAGATTATTGATAAAGATGGAGCTATTCGTAGTGGTCGTTTATTGCAATTATTAGGTTTTAAAGGCCTAGAGCGTACTGAAATAGATGAAGCAGGAGCAGGCAATATTATTGCGGTTACGGGTATTGAGAATTTAAATATATCGGATACCATTTGCGATCCTAGTAAAGTAGAAGCCCTTCCTCCTCTCACAGTGGATGAGCCAACTATTAGTATGACTTTTCAGGTTAATGACTCACCTCTTGCTGGACAAGAAGGTAAATATGTTACCTCTCGTAAAATTAGAGAGCGCCTAGACACTGAGTTATTGCATAACGTAGCGCTAAGAGTAGAGCCTTGTGAAGATCCTGATAAATTTAAAGTCTCAGGTCGTGGCGAGTTACACTTATCAATTTTAATTGAAACCATGCGTCGTGAAGGTTATGAATTAGCTATTTCTAAGCCTGAAGTAATTATTAAAGAAGTAGACGGAGCACGCGAAGAGCCTTACGAACGTCTTACTATTGACGTAGAAGAAACGCACCAAGGTTCTACCATGGAAAAATTGGGAGAGCGCCGCGGTGAACTGCAAAATATGGTTCCCGATGGTAAAGGCCGTGTTCGTTTAGATTATATTATCCCAACACGTGGATTAATTGGTTTTCATAATGAATTCTTATCGAGTACCTCAGGGACTGGATTAATGTATCATGTTTTTGAGCATTACGGCCCAGCAATTAAAGGTCGCATTGGTAAACGCCTCAATGGAGTAATGATTGCTAATTGCCCAGGTACAGCGCGTGGCTTTGCTCTATTTAATCTTCAAGAGCGTGGACGCTTATTTCTAGAGCCCCAATCAGTCTGTTATGAGGGATTGATTGTAGGTATTCATGCTCGAGATAATGATTTAGTAGTCAACGTGACTAAAGAAAAACAACTGACCAATGTTCGCGCGTCTGGTACTGATGAAAACATTGTTTTAACTCCGTCACTTAAATATACTCTAGAGCAAGCTTTAGAATTTATTGACGAAGATGAACTGGTTGAAGTCACGCCTTTATCTATTCGTTTACGCAAAAAAGAACTTAGTGAGCATGCGCGAAAAAAATCTTCACGAATGACTAATACTGATGAATAATAAGCTCTATGAAACAAACTTTTAACCGCGTTATTTTATATGCTCGTCAACATAGAGCCAACCAAGGTGTGAGCGAAAGCTTACACCGCTTGGTTGATTTTTTGCAAAAACAAAAGATTGATATCGTACAAGATATTGAGACCTCTAGCAGTTTTTCTTTAAAAGTCCCTATTTTAGATCGCAGCAAAATGGGCAATAAAAACGATTTAATTGTTGTGCTCGGCGGGGATGGAAGTTTACTTTCCGCTTCCCGGATGGCTATTCAAGTCAATACCCCAGTAATTGGTATTAATCGGGGACGTTTAGGTTTTCTCACTGATATCTTGCCTCAGGATCTTGAACTACAGTTAAGTGCTGTCTTAGAGGGACAATATGAAGAAGAACAGCGTTTTCTGCTAAAGACTTCTATTTATGATCATCAGCAGGTTTATTTTGAAGGGGATGCTTTAAATGATGTTGTTTTAAGTCGAGGTAACGAAACCCATCTTGTTGAATTTGACGTTTATGTAAATCAGCAACTAGTTAGCCATTATCGTTCTGACGGGATGATTTTATCGACGCCCACAGGCTCAACCGCTTATGCTTTATCTGCTGGTGGTCCCATCATGCATCCGCAACTAAATGCCATTGTTTTAGTCCCTATGTTTTCTCACAGTTTAAGTTCACGCCCCTTAGTGATTAGTGGTGAATCGCATATTGAGTTACATATTAGTGAATTCAATGAGCATGATTTACGTATTAGCTGTGATGGTCATGAGTCACGCATGGTCAAACCAGGACAAAGAGTAGCTATTAAAAAAAATAACAATCAACTACGCTTGTTACACCCCCAAGGCTACCATTATTATGATACATTACGTAGTAAACTCGGTTGGGAATCGAAATATCAGGGATAAATCATGCTTACTACCTTGTGCATTGAACACTTCGCTATTGTCAAACATCTAGAATTAGATTTTACGCAAGGAATGACCGCATTTACCGGCGAAACGGGCGCGGGTAAGTCCATTATGATTGATGCCTTAATGCTAGCCCTTGGAGGACGAGCAGACTCTTCCGTGATTAGACCTGGAGAGCAGCAATGCGATATTACTGCCGGTTTTACCTTTGACAGCCAATCCGAACCCGCTTTATGGTTGACCGAACATGATATTCCCTGCGAAGACAATGAACTCTATTTAAGACGAGTTATTCATATAGAAGGCCGTTCTAAATCGTATATTAATGGACAACCTTTTCCTTTACAAAAGGTAAAGGAATTAAGCGAAAAATTAGTTCATATTCATGGACAACATCAACACCAAACCTTAATGCAACATCAAACACATCGGCAGCAACTGGATGTTTATGCAAACCACCATCACCTTCTTAATGAAGTGGCTCAATTCTATAAGCAACTGCACACTATTAAACAAGAAATTGAAACCCTACAAAGCCAAGAGCAACATACCGATAGAATAAAATTATTAGAGTTTCAGATTGAAGAGCTTAATTCTCTTAATCTACAAGAAGGCGAACTGGATGCTTTGCATCAAGAACATCAATTGTTACATCATGCAAAAGAATATATTGAGCACAGTCAACAAATCCATTGTTTACTTAATGGAGAAGATGAGCCCACTATTTGCTCTGCATTAAATCAAGCAATGCAATTAATCGCTTTATTACCTACAGAACACCCCACAATAAAAAACACGCTTGAACTGATGAATGGTGCCTTAATTCAATGCGAAGAAGCCACTAATGAAATACAGCAATTTGCGGAGCATGTCTCTTTAGATCCAGAGCGCCTTGCAATTGCAGAAGAACGAATGTCTGCGATTCATCATGTCGCACGAAAATATCATGTTGACGGTAATCAATTACTGGAGCATATCCAAAAGCTACGCGATGAATTAGAACAACTTCATAATAAGCAAAACAAGCTTAGTATTTTAAATGAACAATTTAATGTGCTTTTTTCTTCTTATCAAGAAGCGGCTACAATGCTACGCGACTCTCGCCAAAAACAAGCTGTAAAATTAGCCCAAGAAATAACTTTAAATATTCAACAATTAGGTATGCCTAAAGGCTGGGTGGAAATAGAAATTACTCCCTTAGATCGGACTCATTCTCATGGGCAAGATAAAATAGAATATAAAGTATGTACCAATCCTGGCATGACGCCGGATAGCTTAAGTAAAATTGCCTCTGGTGGTGAATTATCACGTATTAGCCTGGCAATTCAGTTAATTACTGCTCAGCGAGGAGCAACACCAACACTGCTTTTTGATGAAGTGGATGTTGGTATTGGTGGTGCAACTGCAGCATTAGTAGGACAAATGTTACGCAAATTAGGTGAGTGCTTACAAGTATTTTGTGTGACGCATCAACCACAAGTAGCAGCTTCTGCTCATAATCACTTCATGGTGAAAAAAGAAAGTGACGCGCAACAAACATTTACGCAGATTCTCTCATTAAAATCTGCAGATAAAATTGATGAAATTGCTCGAATGATTGGTGGTTTGACAATTACAGAGCAAACCCGATCTCATGCAAAAGAGTTACTTTTGTATGCTAATGAATAATACTACTGGGTTTATTTTGCCAAAATGCCTTTATTTTGCCCTTAAAAGCATAATAATTTAAAAAAAACGAAAAAAACCAATAAAAAAACAGCACAATTGATAAAATAATGCTATAATAAATAGGTAAAAATTTAGGAATATAAAATGTCAGATAAAATACGCGGTACAGTTAAATGGTTCAATGAGTCCAAAGGTTTCGGTTTTCTAGAAAGCGGCGGCAAAGATTATTTTGTGCATTTTAGTGCAATTCAAGCTGATGGTTTCAAAACCCTAGCTGAAGGTGCTGCTGTAATGTTCAAAGCAAGTAATGGCCAAAAAGGTCCACAAGCTGAAGATGTTGAAATAGTCTAATTTATATCCGCCCTGCTTATTTTTTGATATTTTTATCTTATTGTAAACAGGGCGTTATTATTTTTAATAATTAATTCCCCCCTCCTGCATACCCTTATTTTATTCCACAATTTTGCCTTAGATATATTAACTCCATTTATCTTTATAATGTTATATTTATAACTTAATCTTTTTACTCGTAACTGGTCCAGGGAAGTTCTTGAGTTTTGGAGGACGCTGTCTTTGGTCAACTGAAAGTTACCTACACTCCCTTTAGGAGATTTAATGATTTTTATAGTAGCTCTGCTGATAATAATCATTTCCCTCTTTTATTATTTATTAAAACCGCACAACAACAAAAAATTTACTAGCAAAACACCAAAATCCCCGGCCATATCCTTACAAAGGGTGCAGGCAACTAATACTTATCCAAGCCATTCCACTAGTTTAGATTCTAAGAATATAATTGTCCCCCAAGCTCTTCTTGATTTCCATCTTATCTCTAAAGAAGAGTGCAAACAAAAAATTGTAGAAGAAATATTAGCAATTACTCAATCTCTACCGCGTCCTCATCCTATGTTGCGTGCCCTGACTAAAGAAATTGAAGACTCAGAAAAATTATATCACTTAGTTAAAAGCGACCCGGAAATTGCGGCGAAAATTTTACAAACGGTAAATTCTGCAGGCTTTTATTTGACGCAAAATATCACTCGTTTAAATCATGCCATACTGTACCTAGGTACCAATATGGTAAAAAATATAGCATTGCAATGTGTAATTAACACCCAAGAACAACCTAGCGAAAGCAAATGACCCAAGCCTTTAAAAAAATTTGGGCTACTGGCTTTTTAGCTAGTTCTTTAGCATTTATTTTTGGTAAAAATCTCGGTCTCTCTAATGCTGCTGAATTAGCAACACAAACCTTACTTACTTATATTGGAAATTTGGCGATAATTTCTTATAAACCTGAACTTGCTTATTATTTTTCGCAAAGCCTTTCCTTATTCGAGCGAGTACAAATCGAACAAAAAGAGTTAGGAATACATTCGGCTATAGTAGGCAGTGAGCTCGCGTTAACTTGGCAATTGCCACAAGAAATTGTGGATGGAATTCGCCATAATTTAATCCCCTTGGGCGTATCAGCATCACAGTGTACCTTATCTATAGACGATTTACGTAATATAGTTCTATGTTATCTATGTTGTCGTGCCGCAGAGCTAATTATTGAACTTGGGCTGCACGATATTGCTGAAGTCAACTTTTTAAATCCTGATTCAATAGATTTATTTTATCTTCCTGAATATCTACGTATTACTAACATGAATGACCTATTTTCTTTACAACATAAGCCAAGTTTTCGTGCAGCGTGTCGCCTGTTTTTGAGAAACCTGCCGGGACATCCAAGTCCCCGGCAGGGACAAAAACAGGCGACAAGTATGCCTCCGGCGGCCCTGGCCGTCCTGGTCCCCCTTGATTTTGATCCCCCTTCGGGCCTCAAAATCTACGCTC
>CANJQE010000143.1 GCA_947476305.1 Legionellaceae bacterium | reverse complement strand
GTAGATTTTGAGGCCCGAAGGGGGATCAAAATCAAGGGGGACCAGGACGGCCAGGGCCGCCGGAGGCATACTTGTCGCCTGTTTTTGTCCCTGCCGGGGACTTGGATGTCCCGGCAGGTTTCTCAAAAACAGGCGACACGCTGCTTAAAACTAGGATTTATTTTAGCTAAAGACGCATTAGCTTATTTAGGTGCAGTGTTTGATGTCTTGAAGCCACTTTATTATATAAAAGAAGAACTGGCGGTGGATCTAAAAGAACAATTAGTAAATCCAGGCTATTTAGCTAAAGAGTTCCGTCGCTTGGGCGGGAAAGTGGTGCAGGAGAAGCCTTCATGTCTTGTGATGTAGAGCAATCAAAATGAATTACAGCTAGGAGTGCTGTCCATAGGCGTTAAGTTAAGAAATTTTTAAATGCTATTTATTATAACATCATTAAAAATCTGTCATCCCCGCGTAGGCAGGAACGACAAATATTATCTTGACGGTTATGGGGTGCTGTGCCCCCTAGCTGCAAAGGATCAACAAGACCCTAGTTCGATTTAGGTTGTTGTTGAGTGATGCAGTGGATGCCACCACCACCCGCAAATACATCTAAGGCATCAATTTGTGATAGCTCATAACCAGGAAATAATTTAGTGATCAACTCAAACGCTTTTTTATCGTATTCTTCATAACCAAAAGCAGGCATCACAATACCGCCATTAGCTAGATAAAAATTGATGTAGGATAAAGTTAGACGCTCACCCTCTAGTTCTGTAGCAGGTGGTTGTTCCACTGTAAATACTTCGAGTTGACGACCCTTAGCATCGTGAGCAGAGCGAAGAATAGCTAAATTTTCTTGCAGAAGCTCGTAATTAGGATCGTTTTTATCTTCCGTAATTAAACAAAGCACCTTGCCTGGAGCAATAAAAGTAGCTATTTCATCCACATGACCATCGGTTACATCACCGATTAGGCCTCTGTTTAGCCAAATGATCTCTGCGCAATTAAGATATTCTCGCAAATAATTCTCAATTTCTTCCTGAGTAAGCTTAGGATTGCGGTTCACATTTAAGAGGCATTCACGAGAGGTTAAGACCGTACCTTCTCCGTCAACATGAAAAGAGCCTCCTTCCATCACTAAGGGCGCATGGAAATACTCTGCACCAGTTTCTTTTATAATGGTTGAGGCAATTTTTTGATCTAAAGAACAATCTTCATAATTACCGCCCCAAGCATTATGTATCCAATCTACACCAGCAAGACGGCCTTCTTTATTTAATAAAAAAGTACAGCCTGTATCTCTAGTCCACGAATCATCAATGGCTAGTGTAAGGAAATGAATCTTGTTCCCACAGAGTTGTTGTGCTTCTTCTTTATCTTCTGCTTTAACAATCATGGTTACAGGCTCATATTCGGCTATCGCATTAGCTACGCGAGCATAAGCAATGCGCGCCTTGGCTAAACCAATTTTTTCCCAACTTTGTTGATGACAGGGCCAGGCCATCCAACAACGCTCATGAGGATGCCATTCTGCTGGCATAAAATAAGAGGCTTGTTTTGGTGTTTTTGTGGTCATTGAGCTTTTCCATCAAGATAAGTTAATTGGGGGAAAATACTTCTTAATTCATTGAGATAAGAAAGCATTGTTTCTCGTGGTAATTCTGAATTAATTAGTTGTTTTTCATAAGATTGTACTAATTTTTTAGTGTCGAAATGAGCAAGATTTAATACATTAGTCACGGTGTCACCACTAACTAAATCGTCTAATTCAAATTGGCCATCTTCTGAAAGTTTGACATCTAAGGAGTTCGTATCGCCAAATAAATTATGTAAATTACCTAAAATTTCTTGATAAGCTCCTACTAGGAAGAATCCTATCGCGTAGGGATTATCGCTATTGTATGGAGGTAACATTAAGGTTGAAGTAACACAAGAGCTACCTAAATAATGTTTGAGGGTACCATCAGAATCACAGGTAAGATCTTGTAAGATGCTGTGCATGGTTAATTCTTCGGTTAATTGTGAAATAGGTGCAACTGGGAAGATCTGTCCTATTGCCCATGCATCAGGTATGGATTGAAAAAAGGAAACATTACAGAAAATTTTAGCGGCCATATTTTCATTAATTTTGGCTAATAATTCATGTTCGCTTGGGTTTTCATCATGGATACGATCTTTCAATTCCATACAAATATTGGTATAGAACGCTTCTACTTTGGCCTTGTCTTGCAGACTGATGACGCCATGCTTAAATAATGAATGGGCTTCACTTAATGAGTGTTCGGCATAATTATATATTTCTGAAGGGGAACTATCAGTAATCGCTAAATAAGTATCATAAATATCTCTAATTACATGCGAGTCTTCTTCCTCAATAGCAGGAAGAGCGGGTGCTTTTTCAATGATCTCTATATCGGTAATATTGGAAATTAATACAGCATGATGAGCCGTTAATGCTCTACCTGATTCAGAAATGATATTAGGCTCCGGAATTTCTGCTTCTTGACACAAATGCTTCAGTGCCAAGAGAATATGGGTAGCGTATTCATTAAGGCTGTAATTCATTGAACAGCCTTTATTGGAATGAGTTCCTTCATAATCGACACTTAAGCCACCACCTACGTCAATAGTACTAATAGGCGCTTTAAGTTGGCATAATTCAATATAGTAGCGGGCTACTTCTTGCATGCAATGACGTATGTCATGAATATTGGCAATTTGCGAGCCTAAATGGCAATGCATCAGTTGTAAACAATCTAATAAGTTATGAGCTTTTAATTCAGAGACTAGTTCTAATACTTGTTTTGCATTAAGACCAAATTTAGATTTAGCACCGCCGGTGTTTTCCCATTTCCCCGCACTTTTTGATACCAGGCGAATACGAACACCAAGGCGTGGTTTTACATTTAAACGAGCTGATTCAGCTAAAATAATATCGAGCTCGGATTTTTTTTCAATGACAATAAATACTTGATGACCCATTTGTTGGGCGATTAAAGCCATTCTTATATAGCTATGATCTTTGTAACCATTACAAACGATGGTAGAAGGTTTATCGCCTAGCATTCCAATTACTGCCATGAGCTCAGGTTTGGAGCCGGCTTCTAAACCAATATCATGAGCCGGTGCTTTTAATAATTCGCGCACCACACTTTGCTCTTGGTTTACTTTGATGGGATAAACTAATTGATAACTACCAGCATAATCATTTTCAGCAATAGACTCAGTAAAGGCATTATAAATTCTGCGTACTCTATCATGTAAGATATTGCTGCAACGAATTAATAAAGGGAGACTTAAGCCTGCTCTACGAGCTGCATCAACAATAGTAATAAGCTCAACTCCTTTGGCGCCATGAGTTTTAGAGATTTCTATATTGCCATTGCTATTGATGCTGAAGTAGCCTTCACCCCAGTGGTCAATATTATATAAGTTGTCATTTATTTCTCGTTCATTGTTCATTTTCTTTAAAATTCCAAAAGGGATTAACGTGGGCGCACAAGTTCTTTATAAGTTGCAGGCTCTCTTTGTTGCGCAAAAGGAAATAATCTTCCCCATAATTCTCGTTGAGCAAAATCTAATTCGGCTACTAAAACTGCCGATTTATCTCTGGGGGCTTGTGCTAGGATTTCTCCCGTTGGCGTACTAATAAAACTGCTTCCATAAAAGTGTAAATCGTCTTCGCAGCCAATTCTGTTTATCGCAATAATGAAGGTATTACTCATAATGCCTTGGGCTACCATTACTTTTTGCCACATGGGTTGGCTATCAAAACCAGGTGTGGTGGGCTCACCGCCAATAGCCGTTGGATATACTAAAATCTCAGTACCTTTTAAACCGTAAATACGTGATAACTCTGGAAACCATTGATCATAGCAAGTCGGGAGACCTAATTGATGACCTGCTATTTTGTGGACGGGATAATCAGAATCACCGGGCTTAAAGTAAAAATTTTCATGATATTTTTCGCCACTGGGTATATGTTGCTTACGCGTTACTGCAATTAACTCGCCATCAGGATTAAAGGCCACAGCGGTGTTATAACCTGCTTTTTCAAAAAGAGAGGCCGTAATAAACACTTTATTTTTTTTCGCCATGGAGCCAACAAATTGTGCTGTTGGGCCAGTAGGAATATCTTCCATAAAAGGCGTACCATCTACATCAGAGCGAGTACAAAAATAAGGGCTTAGTGTTAGTTCTTGTAAGCAAACAAGTTGTGCGCCTTGTTGTGCAGCAGCAAAAATCCCCGAAGCTAAACAATCTTGATGCTCTTTAGCATTCTCATGCCATTGCTCTTGAACTAACCCTACCTTTAGTTTTTTGTGTGTCATTAGTATTCCTATGATGATGAATAACCTCCTTGCGAAACAGCTAGTCTAGAAGAGAGTTTCCTTGTCGATACGGTGCGCGAATGGCTCCTTAATCGTCTCGTTTTCTCTCCCTCCAGCGTTACGAAAGAGGTCTACTAGTTAATTATTTTTATTTTTGGTAAAACTGTTTATAGTTTAGACTAAAAATATACCTATATTATCAAAAAAAACGCTCATTGTACTAGCATTAATTTTGCCGAATGAAGATTTATTTCGAGCGTCCTAGACAAATAAATTTATTATTTAAAATAAAGTAAAAACTGGCGAAACTGTAGTACAAAAGTAGGGTTCAGATCAATGAAGAATAAAAATTTTTGTCAGTTGTTACACTTGCGGAAGACCGCAAGTGTAACATGAGATTAGATTGTTGGATTTGCTGTGTTGTCTTCTTGAGGAAGGGTAGTTGATACCGGACTAGATTGAAAAATACCACTAGTCGGCGCAGTAGATTTTACTGGCTCCGCTAATACTTTCTGTGTATTGGCTAATAAAATACTGCCAGGGAAAATTAAAGCCATTCTCTCTAACACCATAGCTCGCTTTACTTCTGGGGTCGTTGCAAGCTTTGCTGCAATCTCTTCGTCATTTTCTTCAATAAGTTGGAATAGTTCAGCAAATTCTAAATAAGAATTTTCATTGAACTCCGGACTGATAAAGAACTTGTAGGGTTCATCACCTAATAGTAAATCGATTTCTCTTCTTAAAGCAAAGGCTGCTCCTAGTTTGCTAACAAACAAACTGCCAGGAAAAGCATTTCTTGCATTGCGGATTAAATCATTTCGTTGTTCTACTGGAGTAGATAAAGTCAATTTGATTGCGATTGCAAGTGCTTTTTTATCTACAAGGCTTAAAGAAAACGCATTAAACTCATTAAACAAATCCGTATTAAATTCTTTACCTAAAAGCAAATTATGAGGATTGAGATTGCGTGAATCATGTAATCCTTTAATTCTACTTCTCACTTCAAAGGCACGACTGAGTACATCATAAAAGGTTTCTTCAACAGAACCGTGCATTTTTGAGGCTTTAATAGCATGGCCTAAAGCGTTAAGTTCACCCTCTGGGCAATCAAAGACGATCTTAGTAGCGAGCTCTCGTCGCTCTTCTTCATCTAATTTATTTAATTCTTCTAGGTGTTCTGCTAAGGCATCACCATTGCCAAGTTCTTGATATGGATTTGCTAATGCTTTTATTTGCTCTTTGCTTAAAGTCATTTATTAATCTCCGGGTTGGCTTACTTGCTTAGGTCTTTTTTACATGAAATATATTACCCGAATAGCATCATATTGTCATGAAAATAGACTAAAGTTTTATTATGGGATGTCGAAAAGTATAATGTACATTCTGTTTTGCCTGTAAAAATTACAATAATAACAAGGAGTGGGCAATGTCTAAAAATCATTTGTTGCAAGATCCTTTTCTAAATGAATTAAGAAAAGAAAAAGTCCCTGTTTCTGTATTTTTAGTGAATGGAATTAAACTTCATGGTGTAGTCGATTCATTTGATCAATATGTTGTGATGTTGAAAAACTCTATTACCCAAATGGTTTATAAACACGCTATTTCTACAGTGGTCCCTTCTCGTATGGTTAAAATACCAAGTGATGATGCCTCTGGTGACGACCAAGGAACTGTGGCAGACTAGTTTTTATTCGTATGATTAGCCAGACAGGTTTATTTTAACCGGAGTTCGGGATAATATCTTTAGCTATATGAAAAGGCACCGATACAAATAGATGTAGGTTGGGCCAAGGCCCAGGCTACATCAAATAATTATCCTTATCCGAAACTCACGTTATTAATACAAAAATAAATTTTCTTTGGCATCAGTAAAATCTCTACTAATTAAAAAGAAAACTCATTATTAAGGAACATGTTGTGTTTGATCGTCCTGAAGGTGGTGAACGCGCTATTCTCGTACAATTGGCATTGCCTGGTATCGATGCCGATAGAGCCTTGACTGAATTTATTGAACTCGCTTTATCTGCGAATGCAGAAATCCTTGATTGCGTTTTAGGAGCACGAGCGACGCCCGATGCAAAATATTACTTAGGAAAAGGCAAGGCTGAGGAGATTAGTGAACTAGTCAAAGCACTAGATGCCGAATTAGTATTGATTAATCATGAATTATCTCCCTCGCAAGAGCGCAACTTAGAGCGTTTATTTGAGTGTCGTGTGGTAGATCGTAGTGGTCTTATCTTAGATATTTTCGCGCAAAGAGCCCGCACTTTTGAAGGTAAATTACAAGTTGAATTAGCCCAATTACAACATCTTTCTACGCGTCTTATCCGTGGATGGACTCACTTAGAGCGGCAAAAAGGGGGCATTGGTTTACGTGGTCCTGGTGAAACCCAGCTGGAAACGGATCGTCGTTTATTACGCGAACGTATTCGCTCAATTAACAAACGTCTAGAGAAAGTACGTTGTAGTCGCGATCAAAACAGGCAAGCCCGTCGTAAAGCAGCCATGCCCACAGTTTCTTTGGTGGGTTATACTAATGCCGGGAAATCGACCTTATTTAATACTCTTACCGGTGAGCGTATTTATGTTGCCGATCAATTATTTGCAACCTTAGATCCTACTATGCGCAAATTGGATTTGCCAGGTTCTGCTGACGCCATTTTAGCTGATACAGTAGGTTTTATTCGTGATTTGCCGCATCAGCTGGTTGAAGCCTTTCGTGCTACTCTAGAGGAAACACAACAAGCTGATTTATTGTTGCATGTGATTGATATTTCAGATCCCAATTGGCGTGATACCGTCTCTGCCGTGCAAAAAGTATTAGATGAATTAAAGGTGAATGACATCCCAGTGATCCAGGTATTTAATAAAATCGATTTACATGAGGGCTGGGAAGCAAAAGTAGAGATTAATGAAGGTTCTTGTAAAGTTTGGGTTTCTGCTGCCTCTAATTTGGGAATTGATGTACTAAAAGAAACGATTGCTGCTCAATTACATGGTACGGTTTTAATTGAAGACATTATTTTAAAAGCAACTCAAGCTAAACTTCGCGCCCAATTATATCAACTGGGTTCCGTGCTTACTGAAGCAATTACTAAAGAAGGCGATTGGTTATTAAAAATTAAAATTTCTGCCGATCAAAAACATCGTCTCTTCCATGGTTCGGTTTAAACATACAGCCTAAGGATGATGAGTTTGGTCCTGGGTTGAATGACAAAAGGAGCATTCCTTCGCTGCGAGCCATGGAGAGCCGAAGGCGCGGGCGAGTAGTCCCTGGTAGCCTTAGGGCCGGATGTTTTTCCGCAGGGAAAATATAAGGCCATACGAAAAGGCGTCAGTCATTGGGGAGCGTAGATTTTGAGGCCCGAAGGG
>CANJQE010000142.1 GCA_947476305.1 Legionellaceae bacterium | reverse complement strand
TTAACACCATTAGTGATGATGCAATTAGTACTGTTGAGAATGAGTTAAATAATAGGCCAAGAAAGTGTTTAAACTATAAAAGTCCTATTGAAATTTTTAACACAAACTAGAGGCGGCAAAGTTGCGATAACTAGTTGGATCCGCCAACCACCCAAACTACAATAAAATTACTTCGGAATAATTACGTGGATGGTATGTCTATACCGTCCATTAAAATTTTATTTTTTACTATGTTTAATGAAATAAATAAAGCAAATTCAAAATACAAGTATTTGTTTCAACCTCATAATTTTGAAGGCTCCTGTGAATCATAGAAAATTAAAAGAATAATCAGATAAAATAAGAATCCTTTCGTAAATAATAGTAATTTCTTACTCCCCTGATGCATGTTGAATAAACAAACGTTTTAGTGGCGTTAGCTGATTACAAACTCTTAAACCTAAAGCTCGTAAAGTACTCATCGGTTTTGAAGAAAAAGAAAACAACTGCTTGAATCCTTCCATAAGCAGAATGCTTTGCCAAACAGCGGCCTTTCGTTCTCGTTGATAAGCACCTAAGGCTTTAGCTGAATTTATAGCCTTTTTATTTTCTTTTACCTGACGATACCAAACCGCCACATCAGCCAAACCTATATTTAAACCCAGGCCGGCTAAAGGATGAATGGTATGTGCAGCATCTCCTAATAAGAGCCAATGTTTCCCTACATAATCTTGTGCATGGCGCATGGATAGAGGAAATTGCTGTCGCACGCTCACAAGCTCTGTTTTGCCTAATTTATTAGCAAAAGCCGAGGTGAGTGCTTGATTAAAATCCTCCTCATTCAACGCCATTAATTGTTCGGCGTGTTTTGTATCAGTTGACCATACTATTGAACATTGATGAGGATTGCTTAAGGGTAAAAAAGCTAAAGGCCCCTTGGGGTGGAATACTTGATAAGCGGTGTGTTGATGTTCTTTTTCGCTCCGCACAGTCGCTACTATAGCTTGTTGCTGATAAGACCAAGTCGTTAAAGAAACGCCCAGTTGTTGTCGTGTAGGAGAAAAGGCACCGTCCGCAACCATGAGTAAGCTGCCTTGCCAGGTATTATTTTCACTTCTTACTTCAATACCTCCCTCTAAGTTGCACACTGCATGTATCTTAGAATGAGGAAATAAACTAATGTTAGGATTGAGTTTTACTTGTTCTAATAAAGCCGATTTTAGAATGGATTCTTCAATAATCACCCCTAAACAAGATGCAGCAATGCTACGCGAATCAAAATCTATAGCCGCACCGTTTGTGGCATCCCAAACATACATTTTGCTATAAGATGAGATTCTGTTTTTATCAAGATGAGGCCAGACCTGTAATTCTTCTAATAAGCTCCGCGAGGCCTGATTTAGTGCATAAACACGGAGATCCTGTTGTTCTGTACTGACATCTAGAGGGCTCGCATCAATTAAACTGACTTTACAATCAGCTTGTGCCATTGCTAATGCGGCGCTTAAGCCTACAACACCACCACCAACAATTAATACCTCATTGTGATTCATCGCATCCTCGTGTATCTAAGGGAATTTGGCAGACTAAATCAGGGATAATCCCACTATATCCTTGCGCATAAAGAGATAAACATTTTTTAAGAAAAGCACTATTATCTAATAGCAGCAAGCCAAGATCCCGAGCCAAACCAACCCCAGGAAGGTGGCTGGTAAAGAGATTAATTAAGCTGTTAGTAAATCCAATTATATTTTTTTGATCACTTTGCCGCATTTTGGCGTAGGCATTTAACATCTCGCTATTGAGCCCATGCTGAGCTACGGATTGGGCGAGTGTTGCAACATCTCTAAGTCCTAAATTAAAACCTTGTCCGGCCACAGGATGTAGAGTGTGAGCGGCATTCCCTACAAAAACCACAGGCCATTTTACTTGTTGCGGCATAATTATTTGTTGTAAGGGATAGGAAAAACGAGTCCCTACTTTCACTAAACGTCCTAGGCGATAACCGAAGGCTTGTTGTAATTGTCCTAAAAAATCTTTATCACTAAGCACCATGAGTTCCTTGGCTTTTTGCGGTGACATGGCCCATACCAAAGACATTTTATCCCCTTGCATCGGTAATAAGGCCATTGGACCTTCGCGGGTAAAACGCTCATAGGCATGATAATCGTGCTTTTTAGTTAAACCAATATTAGCAACAATAGCCTGTTGTTTATATTTTTTTACTGTCGCTGATAATTTACATAAAGATCGTACTGTTGACTCCGCTCCATCAGCAGCAACAATTAATTGAGCCTTTATGGAATATTCTCCTGCTGATGTTTTTAAAGTTGCTTCTTGCATTATTGTATCTATATGACTCAAAGTAGCGGGTGCTAAAATATGTTCTTTATTTAATAATTGATGGATTGCACGATTAATATACTGCATTTCCACTACATAACCTAAAGGACTATTAGGCTCAGCATGCAATCTGGATGTACCAAAACGATGCTGATCAGAAACATGAATTAAATGAATAGGTGTAGCGTATTCCTGCAATAAATCCCATACGCCTAACATCGATAAAATACGCACACTTGCAGATGATAAAGCCAAAGAACGCGAATCAAAATCCGGATTAATTTTATCCTCAAAAGGTTTACGTTCTACTAACAAACTATTATAACCTAGCCCGCGCAGGGCAAGCATTAAGGTTGCGCCGGTTAAACCCCCGCCAATAATGAGTATATCAACTTGTCGATCAGCCACGCATTAATGCCTCAATCTCTACTATATCAACAGGTAATGCAGCAGTTAGTACTTCATGACCAGTCGTTGTAACTACGACATCGTCTTCTATACGAACACCAATATCCCACCACCGTTTATCTACCTTGGGTATCTCTTTACTAATATACAAACCAGGTTCCACGGTTAATACCATACCGGCCTCAAGAGGACGCCATTCATTATTTATTTTGTATTGACCTACATCATGGACATCTAAGCCCAACCAATGTCCTGAATTATGCATGTAAAAAGGTTTATAGGCTTCTTTAGCGATTAGCTCATCTACATCGCCTTGTAAAATATCCAATTCACATAGACCCGTTGTTAAAATACGAACCATGAGCACTTGTATAGTATTCCAAGTTAACCCTGGTTTAATAGCGGCAATGCCCGCTTTTTGTGCTTTGAGTACCAATTCATAAATAGCCCGCTGCTCTTTAGTAAATACACCATTTACCGGAAACGTTCTGGTGATATCAGCTGCATAATTTTCATATTCACCACCGGCATCAATCAGTACTAAATCACCTTGCCGTAGCGGTCTATTATTTGCTGTGTAATGAAGAATACAAGCATTTTCTCCACCACCCACAATAGAATCATAGGCAACACTTCTGCAGCCCTGCCGACTAAACTCATAAATTAGTTCCGCCTCGAGTTCATACTCATTTTGCGCACTCGCACAGGCTCGCATTGCTCTTTTATGAGCAGCCACAGAAATTTCTGCGGCACGACGCATTAAAGCAATTTCAGCATCGCTTTTAAATAAACGCATTTCACCTAAAATGGACTCTAAATCCTTTAAATTATCCGGAGCTTTAACTCCTCTTCTCACTTGTGCTTTAACAAGGACTAAAGCATCCATAATCGTTTGCTCTAAAACTGGCTCTTTTCCAAAGGAGTAATAGACTCGTTCTTTTCCCATTAATAATTTAGGCAACTCCGTTTTTATTTCATTGTTTGGAAAGGCAGCATCCATATACAATTGTGCGACAGCCCCTTCTTGGCCTAAACGTTTACCTGTCCATTGCTCTTCAACAGGGTTTCTTGGACGATTAAATAAAATACTTTGACTAGTGGTGCTAGAAGTGATTACTAACAATCCATCAGGTTCGTTATAACCCGTTAAATAATAAAAATCGCTGTCTTGGCGAAAACGATAATGAGCATCACCATTACGATGTGCTTCTTGGGCTGCAGCAATAACGGCGATACTGTCTGGTGGTAATTGTGCGGCTAATTTCTTTCTTCGTGCACGATATTCTTGTTGGCTAATCATAGAAAGATCCTTTTTCCTTTTAATGAGTGGTACCAGAAGGTCCGCTCTCTCGCTTATTCATCATTAAATCACCATGTAAACGGATAACCGCCATACGAGTGTACTCGGTCACTTCCATCAAAGCTCGTTCATCTTCTTCGTCTACATCAAGCGAATTACAATCTAATTCTGCAAACTCAATGAGATGATTAAATGCCTCTTGCGCATCTTCCTCATAGAAATGATCTACTTCTACACCAGCCAAAGCGAGTCCTTGAGTAAACCCGTCACACCATTGACTAAAGGCTTTAGCTCGTTCGCGCAGTGGATCATCGTCCTTTGGAAGCAACAGTGAAAACTCTAAGTTATAAGCGCTAATTTGCTGCTGACTAATAGAAAACACCGAAAACAAAGACAGAATAGCTTCACGAGTTTCTGTGTTCTTTTTATTGTGGAGCAGGGCTCGAATATAAGATTCGCCTTCGCGGTCTGCACCAGCACACAAATAACCACAGAGCAAACCATGTAATTCGCTAGCTGATATTTGTAGCATTAAAGTAGTAATAGACTGAACAAAAACCTCGTACTCAGGTAAATGTAAAGAATCATCAGGTTCAGAGGACATCATTTAAAAACTCGTTAACAAAGTGACTAATGATAACTAAATTATAACTGTGGTTCTATAATTACTGTTAGAAAACATTTCTGTTTTTAAACCATCTTAATTATATTGTACGCAAATTATTGGATTATTGCTCAGCGCACGATAAACAAATGTTTATCGTGCAGCCAAGAGTAATCATTATTTAGGCGGGCTTTCCGGTTTTACCTCCTGCACAGAACGTGATTTGATAGCTCGTTCTAATGGCGGGCCTATTACACTGAAATTGCGATGATTTATCATCAAATTGATAGGAATAGGCTGTAGGACAAGCTCTTTTCAACCATAAAATGCGCGGAAAAACGGTACTTTTCCATTGCGTGTTAAATCCCGTACAAGGAGTAACTTGCGCTGTTTTAGCAGCACCCGCTTGATCCCAATTATAACAACCACATACTTTGTCATTATTTTTAGTTTGTGTATTGTAACCGGTGTTAAGTGCATTGGTAGTTGTAGGAATACAACCATACATCGCAGCATTATTGGCCGAAATAGAAGCAGGGGGACTTCCTGCTTTAAATGTTCCATAATCTGTGCTACCTGTTCCTATAGGCGTTAATTTAGTAGCCATAGCATATAGAGTATAGAGGTCAAAACCATTTTCCCACTGAGTGGTCTTATAATAGCCAATGTAATCGGCCAAAGTCCAATATCCTAAAAAGGCCCCACAACGTCGATATATTTTTCCATTTAAAGGTGAGGTCATACCACAATACTCACCATTGCAATCGGCGTTTGTAGTACAATTTGCTCCACCAATGTCCCCTGCAACCCATTGATAATTTGCTGGAGTGTCAGGAGCGGTTGAAGGGGGTATAAGCGACCAGGAGCATGCCCCTAAACCATTGGCGGGCTGAATTAAGCCGCCTGCAGATTGCCCACAATTAAAAGGAAAAGGAATATTACCGGTCGGTGTTGGCCCTGAAAACACCGGTGCAAGCGACTGTATTTCTCCGGGAACATTAAAGCCATTAATTAAAGATACATCATAGATCCCATCAAACCCACTCGCAGTCATATTTAATTCAAATTTGGTTTGTGGTGGATTAGGTTGGACTCCTACTTTACAGGTACCTGTGTGAGGAATAACCTCACAATTTGATGTCTCGCATACCCCAGTATTGGGGTTACACCCCGTTCGTGCATAAAGTGCTCCATTCAGATATTCCGTTACAGAAAGCACTTTAATAGCAGGCGCACGACCAGCAACCTGTCCATTTAATTTATAATC
Organism: Legionellaceae bacterium; assembly: GCA_947476305.1. Lineage (GTDB taxonomy): Bacteria > Pseudomonadota > Gammaproteobacteria > Legionellales > Legionellaceae > Legionella. The sequence goes on along the minus strand of CANJQE010000142.1, from coordinate 1,964 downwards.
ATTCATTGTACGTTTATTAGCAGGTGTAGGATCTGGACTACTGGGATAGGTAGCACTCCCGTTACCATTACTAAACTCATACCATACTGGATAATTGCACTGATTAACAAACGTGACTGTATGCTTAGTTGCTTGATTTGGTATTGCCTGCACCTGTTCACTAGTATGAGCTGAAACTATTATTGTATTATTTTTATAAGGTAAAATGGCAGAGACAGTAAGATCAGGCGTAACGGCATTAGGCATTACGGACACCAAGACCGAACAAAGACCTTTACTATTTAAGTTTTTCCCCGAACAAGTGTCGCTTCCTTTAATTAGAGTTGCCTTAGCATCTGCTTTCAGCACTACACGCCCAAGTGTTTGTGTTCTAGGACAGTGGTTAATAAATTCAAATTTAACAACACTCTTAGCATACTGGTAGGTTTTTACGGGTAGTGGTAAAGGCACACTAGCACTGATCACACATCCACTTTTATTCAGTACTCCTGTAGATGCTTTGGGTTGTGCCTGTGCCTGAGCACAAGATGCATGCCCATAAATAGTAAGAGAACCCGTGCTATTACTCACAACCGAACCGTCCATCTGACAAGAACTGCCAGGCAATATACTATCAACACAAGGAGGGGTTCCAAAGCTTGTTTCTAGAGTGGCTGAAATACCTGTATGAGTGAAATTAGGATAAGTACAACCAGAAAGGGTGCTAGCCCCCTTATTAGTATAAATGGCTTTATACTCAACTGTACTACCTTTATAGATAGCTGGTGGTAAACCATCTATCGTTCCTGTTAATTGTACCTCAGAAGACTCACCTAGACCTCGCGCAGCTAAAATAGGCAGGGAAATGCGATTGTTATCATAGCCATAAATTAATTGAAAAGCGGACTGCTTTTCTGCAGCGGGGTTAAATGCCACCACAACGGAGCAGCTTGCTCCTAGAGGAAGAGATTTATTATAACATTCATTATAAACAGAAAAATTTCCACCCGTAATATTGCTATCAATTAATAATGTTCTGGCAGTAGGTAAACGATTGGTAAACGTATACTGTACTATTGATTGATCCCCTACCTTAGTCGCAGGAAAGCCTGAAGCTGGAGAAAGAGACCAAGAAACAGGATCAACCGCCCATGCACTCAATGACCATAATAAACTCAGAAAACCTACTGCACGTAAACCTATATTCATGTTACATCCTTTTGTTTTTAATCCTATAACCCGGCTCATTCCATTCTCTAAATCAATCAAAATGATAAGCTGCTCCTAAACTAAGCATGTTTATTTGATAGTTTTTTATATTCAAATACTCTCCAGCCCAAGTATCGACGCCATTACTAGAGCGCAAGGTACCTAAATATTGATAGTTATAGGCTAATGATGCAGACCATTGGGCTGATAAGTCATAATTCACTCCTGCCCCTAGGTTAAAAGCTACATTATTTTGAGTATGGTCACCAAAAGCTGGCGAAAACCGAGCTGTAGTTCCAGGAAATACCGTGGCATAAAAATGACTGGAACGATTCATTGCCCAGCCTATTCCTCCATTAATAAAGGGACTAAAGCGGCCGTATTGAACAAGAGTTATTTTTGAATAGAGCGACAATAAATCAGCATGGGTATTCCAGGTATAACTGTAATTCAGAAACTGTGGAAGTTGGTATTGGGTAATAGTTCCTTTAATGGAGCCTAGGATAAAACGTTCATATTGGAGGCCTAAGGCATAAACAGGAAACCAATCAGTACTTCGATGCCACTCACGGCCTAGAGTTAAAGCTACGGAGCTTTTCGTGCCATTAGTCACTGTAAAAAGATCAGTATTATGCAGCGTGTCGCCTGTTTTTGAGAAACCTGCCGGGACATCCAAGTCCCCGGCAGGGACAAAAACAGGCGACAAGTATGCCTCCGGCGGCCCTGGCCGTCCTGGTCCCCCTTGATTTTGATCCCCCTTCGGGCCTCAAAATCTA
>CANJQE010000141.1 GCA_947476305.1 Legionellaceae bacterium | reverse complement strand
TTTTAACACCATTAGTGATGATGCAATTAGTACTGTTGAGAATGAGTTAAATAATAGGCCAAGAAAGTGTTTAAACTATAAAAGTCCTATTGAAATTTTTAACACAAACTAGAGGCGGCAAAGTTGCGATAACTAGTTGGATCCGCCCATTAATCATTTTATGAATGACATAAGCACAATGTTTTTTATCCTTGAAGCTGCCCCGATTGTCCGTTTGTAAGTATCGGTTGGCAGTCTGTCTCAAAGACTGTTTACGCATTTGTTCTACTCTAAAAAGTACTTGCCCTGATTTTGGTTTAGTGTTGATCGAGCGGCTCACTCAAAAGCGATACCAGGCTTGCGCCACTAGGCTCTAGTTGGGGGCAAATCAATCGTTATAAGGCAAACGATATTGCCGGTTTACAACAGGTTTTTATTGGTATTTTTCTCCTTTTTAGTTTTAACAGATTAATGAATTGACAAAGCTAGACTTTGCCCTGATTCCTGGTCATTACAGAAGTGTTGACGACAGTAAGTGTTAAAGAACCTTACCCCGCTGAAAAGCAGATTATCCATGAAGGGTTTCCCGACTTGAACGTCCAGCCACTGGGTTAGGGAACAAGATGGCTTAGCATAAGACCATTAAGGTTTCGCCTGAACTTCCCAGGCTCATCAGTTACGCTTGATTAAAAACTATCAAAATGGTGCTTGTCTGGCAAGCAGTTTAATAAGAATATTTTGTCCTGTCGGATACTGCCCGACAGGACAAAATTGTTTAATGTGTTGATTTTACATAGTAAAATCAATGGTTTTGTTCTGCGTCACTGCAGATGAATCTTCAGTGACGCAAGTTAAATTATGAAGTAAAAAGTTCTGGTTTCTATATTAATGGCACAGTTAGAACTTAGCTGGATATACTTAAACTGCTGATAATCAGATACCTACTCTGTGTTATTAATTTGGAGTAATGATATATAAGACAATCAGAGAATTTTAAGGTTATTGCTTACATTTCTTTTGCAAAATACTCTAGCCAGCCCCATCTTTAGCGTGAAAAAACTTTCATCTATAGAAGTAAAAGTTTAATATAGAACATAGCTACCCCATTGTTGGGCATACTCTTATCTTGACTTATTCTCTGTGTATTTTAAAGATAAAGGTCGTGATCAGAAAAAACAGTAATTCAGCGTATTCCACAAGGTCTTTAAATAATGGTTTTTAAGCGAGTAGGATTTGCATGCAAGTATATGGATTTGAATCAAAATCAAAGCAAAAATGTTCTAAAAGAAACACAACAAAATTATTCTGAAAAAACGACAACGATTAAGTGGCTTGAGTCGAGAAGCAAGGATGAGGCGGAAAAAAAATTATGGGAAATTATCACCCACAATACACGCTCTGTTTACAATCTTATTGAATACGTGGGTCATTTGGTTCCCGAGCAACGAATGGTTCGAATTGGTAGTAATCAACTCCCTGGCTTTACGCATCCAAATCTACAATATTTCTGGCAACAAGCAGATGTTTTAATTTTTCTTGAAAAGAAATTTCGTATTGCAGGTGACTTGGCACGCCAGTTAGATGTCCGCCTGAGTATGCACCCTGGGCAATTCGTGGTTCTTGCAAGTACTACCCCCGATATCGTTGAGCGCAGTATTGTTGAGTTTGAATATCATGCCAATTTAATCAGGTGGATGGGATACGGTAAAACATTTCAGGATTTTAAATGTAATGTGCATATTTCCGGTAAGCAAGGACCTGAGGGCATTAAATTAATTTTAGGGCGGTTATCACCAGAAGCCAGAAACTCCATTACTATTGAGAACGATGAAATGTCATGGGGTATTGATGCAAGTTTAGAGCTTGAAAAGCACCTGGCATTGGTTTTAGATATTCATCACCATTGGATAAAAACAGGAGAATACATTCAAGTCAATGACGATAGGGTACGTCGTGTTATTGATAGCTGGCGCGGTGTTCGACCGGTCATCCATTATTCTGTGTCACCAGAACGTATATTAGATCATCATCCGACTGATGTTCTCCCTGATTTAAATAAGCTACTTTATCAAGGATACAATAAAAGCCAGCTCAGGCAGCATAGTGACTTGATGTGGAATAGCGCATGCAATGCCTGGGCAGGAACCTTTAGGAACCATTTTGATATTATGGTTGAAGTCAAAAATAAAAATTTAGCGAGTATTCCGTTTGAAGTAACAACGCAGCATTTGATACGTTAATTTTAATCATCAAAGGCTTGCCTTTTTATCATTTTCACAAGCCCTTCGACCCAAGTGACATGAGTATTAATGCAGGGAATAAAAACAAAATCACGCCCTCCAAGCTCTAGCCATTGGGACCTGGCGCGAATGTTAATTTCTTCCAGCGTTTCCAAACAATCAGAAACAAATGATGGGCAAACTATAGCGATATTCTCTACCTTTTTTTGTCTTAGCTCCTCTAAAATCAAATCAGTATAGGGTTTTATCCAAGGTGTTTTACCAAGCCGTGATTGAAAAGAAACCACATAGTCTGATGAACTTAAATGTAACTTTTTTGCAATGAGACGAGAGGTTTCATAGCATTGCGCTCGATAACAATAGGTGTTCAATTGATCGGGCTTAGGGCAAGGTTCTGATCTTGAACATACAGAGCGACATGCACTTTTATCGATATGTCGTTCTGGTAATCCATGAAAGCTAAAAATAAGGGCATCGATTTTTTTATCGTTCAAATGTTCTTTAATAAGGCTCGCATAAGCGGCAATAAAATTGGAGTTGTTGAAAAAATCTCTTTTTACGCTAATTTCTGGAATATTCCATTGGTCACCAAGCACCCTCAATAACTCTTCTGTTGCAGATCCTGTTGCTGCTGATGAATATTGTGGAAATAATGGAATAGCAATTATTTTTTGACAGTCTTTAAGTATATTAAAAGCAGATTCAATACTAGGATTTCCATACCGCATGCCTAACTCAATCTGTATTGATGTATCGAATTCTTTTCTTACAGCATTCACTAAATCCTGGCTATTGGTTAATAATGGGGAGCCTTTATCACTCCATATTTGCTGATAAGCATGAGCAGATTGCTTATATCGAAACGGTATGATGACCCAATTAACCAAAACGTACCGTACGACTGTTGGTAAATCAATGACTCGAGGATCATTTAAAAACTGCTTCAAATAGGCATAGACGGATTTTGGATCACAGTTGTCAGGGGTGCCTAGATTGATTAATAGCACACCTATTTTAGACCTATTCATTGAAACTCCTGCTTTAAAGCATCGGCACATTGTGGGTATGCAAATTGATACCCTTCCTCTATCAGTCGTTTGGGAATAACTCGTTGGCCTTTGAGCAACAAACAGTCCCCCATCTCTCCTAGGAGGACTCGAATGATCGCTGCTGGTATTTTTAATAGTAAGGGGCGGTGCAGTGTTTTCGCCAATAGTTTTGCGAACTGCTCTTGGCTTACCGGATTAGGTGACGTGATGTTGAATGCTCCCGTTAAATCAGGGCGGCTTAGTAAAAATACAATGGATGCAATAACATCATCGATATGCACCCAAGAAATAATTTGTGTGCCATCTCCCAATATACTTCCCATTCCCATCTGAAAGCTTAATGCCAGCTTTTTCAATAATCCTTGGCCTCTTTTCAAGACCACGCCTAAGCGTAGGGTTGTTACCGGTATTCCTTGCTTAATCGCCGGTGCTAATGACTCCTGCCAACGAATGCCTATCTCACTTAGAAAATCACGTGGATTATTAATATCGATAGAGCTGTTTTCATCGAATTGATCTGGAGAGCCGTTTGTTTGTAACCCATAAATTCCAACCGCATTAGCACAAATAAAATGTGGTTTGGCTTTTTGATTATTTAACCAGTGAAGCAATTGATTATTGCTGGCAACACGAGAATGAATCAATTCTTCTTTGACCCGTTTATTCCATCTTGAGGCAGCAATGTTATGACCACAAAGATTAATAACGGCATCATAATTTGTGGCATCTAATTCCAGCAACTGCTCCCAGGTTTTAATAGTAGCCTTTTTTGGGAACTGCTTTTGAAGCACATGAATATTCCTACCTAATACGGTAATAGTATGATGAGGCTGTAGGGCTTTCACTAACTCTGTTCCAATAAATCCAGAAGCCCCGGCAATAAGAATATTCATAATAAACGACCCTTAATTTAGTTTAGCATCCAAAGAACACCATTCAAATAACTTGCAAAAATCAACCATATAAAATAAGGAATCAACATAATGCTACTGAATTTGAAGTTATTTTTTGTGAGAAGAATAGTTATCAACGTCAGAAGCGCGATTAAGATAATGCAATAAAAACTCACGGCAATGAGATGAAAATTAAAAAACAGCGGTGACCAGGCCCAATTCAAAACCATTTGGGCACTATAAAATCCGAGTGCTGTCTTTGCCTGAGGCTGTTGACGATGTTGCCAAAGGTACCATCCTGATATAGCAATTATAGCGTATAGAATAGACCAGACAATTGGGAAAACAATGGCTGGTGGCGTTAGGCTTGATTTATGAAGAGTTTGGTACCAAGTAGCACTATTGACTTGGGATATTGCTCCTAAACAATAGCCTATTATTTGGAAAATAAGAATCCAAACGATAATGCCCATTAATTTTTTTAACATCAATAGTCTCCGGTATCATATAGGTGTTGTAGCCCTTCTCGGTAGGTTGGATACATTAACTTGACGAAGAGCTCTTGCTTTATCTTGACATTACTCACACGGCGGTGATGAGTATAAAATTCTTTTGTCATAGGAGATAGTGTAGCAAGTTCAAACGGTATTTTTTCTGGTGCAGGGATATTGAGTAAATAAGAGGCATAGGCATCCACTTCGTATGAAGGAGCTGGCTCATCATCAGCAACATTGTAAATTGAAATAGGGTTAGGGTTTTTAATGGACGCAATAAGAACTGCTGCAATATCGGCTACATGAATTCGTGAAAAAAAGTGATTTTCTTTATAGACAGTTTGTATTTTACCCTGAGCAATGCGAGTTAAAGCATTTCTTTGTGGCCCATAAATTCCTGCTATTCGAAAAATATGGAGGGGTAGTTGATGATTTTTGGCTAAAGAACCCCAGGCTTTCTCAGCATTTAGACGCACCTTGGCTTGCTGTCCAAGAGATAGTGAAGCAGACGATTCATCGACCCACCCGCCTTGATGATCACCATAAACACCCGTTGAAGAAAGATAGCCTAGCCACTGAGATTGACCCGCGTATTTTTTAATTAAATCGACAAAATGTGCAAGTACTGGATCTCCAAAATCCGTTGATGGCGGTGTGCTCACTAAAATATGAGTAGCAGTGCTTAGGCTTTTTTCTATGTCACTCTTTGTAAAATTAATCAATTCATAGCCTTTTTCATTATGTTGCCCAAGAAAATCCTGATTTCGTGAGGTGCCGACAACATGAAAATCCAGGGCAGCTAACCTCTTTGCCAAAAAATGGGCAGTATATCCAAAGCCAAAAATCAACATTTTTGGGTGCATAAAGTGTATTCCTCTGTGTTACTTAGATGTGCGTTTGTGTTTTATTATCAACCTGAGCGTAAACAAAAAATACCATCATTGCGCTATCTTCTGGATTTCGATAATATTCTTTTCAATCGTCTCGCAAATATCATTTAAGGGTAAATGACTTAACCGTTCTTCTGAAAAAGGATTTTGCAGCTCGATTCCAATTTGATCTAATGAAAACAAAGCATAGGCTACTAAACCAGTAATGACTGGAGTAATCAAAAGAGAAATATTAACTAGAGCAAATGGCAACGCCAGTAAAAATAAAAAAATGAACCGTCTTGATTTGACTGCCATCACAAAGGGCATTGGCGTTTTTAGAATTCGCTCACAAGCACCTTGGCTGTCAAGAATAAGGGCGCGTTTTTCCTCTGCCTGTAGAAATGAAAAAGAATCGAGTTCGTTACTAAGACGAACTTGATTCAGTTCCTGCGCAAGAATAGACGACAAGACATTTGGTTTGTGTTCTGATTGTTCTAAAATAGAGAACAGTGGGTTATCAACCAGGTGCTTTATCTCATCAATTGAGGCATTTCCTCGTAAATTATTTTTCATGAGATAAGGAATCGCTGCAATATAGTTTGTTAACTTAATATTCCAATTCGCGTTGTTAGTATTGGGGTAATTAGAGACAATAATGGCAAGGTTCCTACTTTGATTGACCACGTTCCCCCATATTTTCCTTGCTTCCCACCAGCGGTCATACCCTGCATTCACTCTAAAAACCAATATCAGCCCCATCATCAATCCAGCATACTCAAATGGCCCTATGGGTAATGATATTGAAGGTATAAAATGGTAAAGGTATGAGATAAAAGAAGAATAGGCTATCAACAAAAGAACTTTTTTAAATACTTTGGGTGTCACGGAGCCTCTTATAGCAATCGCATTTTTTAAAAAGCCAGCATGCTCATGTTGGTTAACCCATTGTTTTTTATCTTTCATATTTTTTACATACTAATCAACCAGTTCATGCATTATATAACGATATCAATTTTTATGATGTTGTTTTTTTATCGTTCTAACAAATGAAGCCTCCAGAGATTAGACAACTCTTGAATCACTTTTTGTCCGCGGACACTTGTACCGGTAGAATCGAGTGGTGGAGAGAACACAGCAATGGCCATTTTATTTGGAATAATGGCTAATAAGCCACCACTGACGCCACTTTTTGCAGGAACACCAATGGTTACAAACCACGTCCCGCTTTTTTCATACAGTCCATTCACCAGCATTTGTGATACAACATGCCTTGTGACGGACGCGGGTATAATTTGTTTTTTAGTGATTGGATTTATTCCATTATTTGCAAGGGTTGCTCCCATCAGGGCTAATTGCTTTGTAGTTACCATAACAGAGCAGGCTTTTGTATAACGATCTAACACGTCTCGAGGCTCGCCTCTAAGCAGGCCATGAGATTTCAACAATTGTGCGATTGCATGATTGCGTGTATTGGTTTTTGTTTCTGATTGATAAATTCGGTTACTAAAAAATAGATGTTCATCACTTAATGATTTTAATAAGGAAAACATCCGATGCCATTGTTCCTCTGGATTTTTTCCTTTTATATAGCTTGTTGTTTGTATAGCACCTGCATTCACATAAGGATTGTGTGAACGAGCAGGCTTTTTTTCAATGGTTGTAATGGAGTTAAATGTCTCACCCGTTGCATCAAGGCCAATTGTATTAAAAATAATTTTTTGATCATTGTCTTGTAGGGCCAGTGCATAAGCAAAAACCTTGGATATAGACTGGAGAGAAAAGGGAACATCAGAGTCTCCGATTGAGAAAATCTCTCCATCTATTGTTGCAACACTGATAGCAAAGCGATTTGGATTGGCTTTTGCTAGTTCTGGAATGTACGATGCGATTTTACCGGATGTGTCCGATTGATATTTTTGGTACACGTCTTGTAATGTCGTTTTATAATCGCTAGGCAATAGTGTTTGACTAAACCCCAAGCAACAATATAATGCTAGAACAATCCCCATGATAAAATTATATAAATAATTGTAGTTCACTTTTTCTACTCCTCGAACAGCTAAAGTATTGATTTTGAGCACCAAGAATCTCTTAGAGAGCGCCTTAATCTTCTTAAATTCGTTTTAAGTCGTTCGTTATACAACTCATGTTCAGTTAAACCTAAAAAATAAAATTATGGATTACAGTAGTTACAATAGGTCGGCTCCGCTTTTTCCAAGTTATCCTGTCTTGATTTTTTTTCTTTATTCTCACAGCCAACACAACCCCAAACCTCAAATCGATGCATTGATGTAGGGGCGTCGCATAGGCTGCACGATAACTGTTCTGTTGTGGATACAAAACCAAATCCTGGTGCTTCGCAAGCCCTGCAACAGGTTAGAATACGTGCG
>CANJQE010000140.1 GCA_947476305.1 Legionellaceae bacterium | reverse complement strand
TTGAATAGTATAGAAATCTCTGTTTTATTTAACCTCCCTTCTTTATACGTCGCAATTACGCGATCCCTCAAGTCCAAACTATATGCTTTCATAAATAAAACGTTAAAAAGCAATTATCATACAGGTAAATATACCGGTTTAGCTATATGTTAATTTCTAATGCTATTTTAACCGATGCCCCAGATGAAACCTTAGACTTACCTGAGGATTTAAAGAACCTTCAACTTCCCGAGCACATCACATTAATAGACTCATATATTCAGACATGTTTAGACTCCTATCCACTGGATGTGACAGTAAGCCGCGAGGTAGCTCTGATTTTAGCGAAAATTAAAGTTTTGTATCTAGAAGTGCTTACTAGCTGTATAACTCAACTAAACGACAAAGTTAACTCTTCTGCCCAATCTTTAAGTATTTGATCAACAGTGTAGTCTGGGCTGTAAAGCCCAGCAAGATACGTATCAAGGGGGAAGCGGGGCTCTACAGCCCAGCCTAAGCTTGTGTTCACAGACACTAAATGTTGGTGGAAATGATCCAACCACCCTTATCTTGAGTCAAATAAATAGTAATAATATCGATAAGCTAAAACATTCAAGCTGACTTTTTTTAAGCCCAGGGTTATACTCCCTACATTTGACTTTAGGATTAATACCATGCGCCCCAGTAATCGTGAACCCAATCAAACTAGAACTATTATATTAACCCGCAATTATACTAATTATGCCGAAGGTTCCGTTTTGGTTGAATTTGGACAAACTAAAGTATTATGCAATGCATCCATTATTGAAGGCGTTCCCCGCTTCTTAAAAGGTAAAAACCAAGGCTGGGTTACTGCAGAATACGGCATGTTACCACGTGCCACGCATAGTCGCTCCGACCGAGAAGCAAGCAGAGGAAAACAAGGTGGGCGTACTCTAGAAATTCAACGCCTAATTGGTCGTTCTTTACGTGCTTGTGTTGATTTAAAACTCATTGGTGAAAATACCATTACTATTGATTGTGACGTCATTCAAGCCGATGGTGGCACACGTACTGCAGCGATTACTGGGGCTTGCGTAGCGATGCGCGATGCAATTCAATGGATGGTACAACGTGAAAAATTACGTAAAATGCCTACTTTTAATTATGTAGCTGCAGTTTCTGTAGGTATTTATCGCGGACAAGCCGTTCTGGATCTAGATTACGCCGAAGACGTTCTTGCTGAAACCGATATGAATGTGGTCATGAACGAGCAAGGCAATTTCATTGAAATTCAAGGCACAGCAGAAGACAAAGACTTCAGCCGCGCTCAATTGAATAGCATGCTAGATCTCGCGGAAACCGGTATTCCGAACATTATTGAATTACAAAAAAACGCTTAATTAGCTATATTGCGACGAAGTGAAGCATTCCAGTACAGAGTTCTAATGAAACTCAGCGCTGGATTGTTTCTCTAAAGCTCGCAACGAGAGAATATTTATATGACCGAAGAACGGTCAGAGATGAGTTCAGGTTGCACGATTGTACTTAGTTAAAAAGCGCAGCATAGCTCACTATGTGAGCATTTTTAACTAAGTACAATCGTGCAAGATGAACCATATATGACCGTTCTAAAAAATCGCTTTGTTGATGGCAGCATCGTGAGCCACATGCCTTGCAATAATATTTTTATTCACTAACTCAGTTAAATGTTGATCAAGAGTCTGCATGCCTTTCGATTGTCCAGTTTGAATAGAGGAATACATTTGCGCTACTTTATCTTCGCGAATAAGATTACGAATAGCTCCGTTACAAATCATAATTTCTAGGGCAGCAACGCGCCTTCCTTTATTTTTTTTCAATAAACTCTGCGCTATTACAGCTTGTAAGGATTCAGACAGCATAGAACGTATCATTGCTTTTTCTTCAGCGGGAAACACGTCGATGATTCTGTTAATCGTTTTAGTCGCTGAGTTAGTATGTAGGGTACCAAATACTAAATGGCCTGTTTCTGCGGCAGTCATGGCCAAACGAATGGTCTCTAGATCACGTAACTCCCCTACTAGAATAATATCGGGGTCTTCACGTAAAGCTGAGCGTAGTGCTGCATTAAAGCTTAAGGTGTCTCGGTGTACTTCTCGTTGGTTAACCAAACATTTTTTACTTTGATGCACAAACTCAATTGGATCTTCAACCGTTAAGATATGTTCATAGCGATTAGAGTTAATATAATCAATGATCGCGGCTAAGGTAGTACTTTTTCCTGAACCTGTTGGTCCTGTTACCAATACTAAACCACGGTTATAACTCGCCATTTCTTTAAAAATTTCCGGCAACTCTAAATCTTCCATGCTCAAAATTTTAGAAGGAATGGTACGAAATACAGCTGCTGCTCCTCGGGCTTGATTAAACGCATTCACCCTAAAACGAGCCAGATTGGGTATCTCAAATGAAAAATCCGTTTCAAAAAACTCTTCAAATTCTTTACGTTGCTTATCATTCATAATGTCATAAATAATTTTAATGACGTCTTTATGCTCTAATTCGGGTAAATTGATTTTCCTAAGTTCTCCGTCAACTCGTATCATTGGGGGCAAGCCTGAGGATATATGTAAATCTGAAGAGTTATTTTTTACTGAAAAGGCCAAGAGCTCTGCTATATCCATTTTTTATGCCCCATCCCGTCAATGTATTTTTATTTTAGCCAAAAGTTACCATCTTAGATCTTTCAGGGTTGACGCCAAGGTCGAGGCAAACTTCTTTTAACGAAGAGATTGGCGTTTTGCGTCAGCCTTGTCTTTTATAGAAGAGTAGCCTAGAAATTAACACTCAGCAAATACCAAGACTTTTTGCCTCTTATGTTATTATTTAATATCTTAATTTTTTAACCTTGGTTGAATTTAAAAATGTCTCTTGGTCAACGTATTCAACAGCTACAGCAATTGATTAAAGATAGCGAACATTCTTTTAAGCGAGAATCGGGGAGCGTCTTATTATTAGCTGTAAGTAAACAGCAAAGTAGCCATGATATAGAAGAGGCTTTTAATTTAGGGCTTACTCAATTTGGTGAAAATTATTATCAAGAAGCTGAAGAAAAAATAAAGCAATTAAGCCATTTAAACATAATTTGGCATTTTATAGGACCGATACAAAGCAATAAAACTAAAGGAATTGCTACTCATTTTGATTGGGTACATAGTATTAATCGAATTACTATTGCCGAACGGCTTAACCAATACCGCCCTAGCGATTTACCCCCTCTAAATATATGTTTGCAAATTAATATTATTGCAGAGCCTAGTAAATCAGGGATAAATTGTGAAGACGCTTATGCTTTAGCTCAAGCAGTTAGTCAACTGCCCCGACTTAAATTACGCGGCCTGATGACCATTCCTCCACCACAAAATGCTCTTGAAGAGCAAGGAGAGGTATTTAGACAGCTCAAGGAATTACTTGATGCCTTAAATAAAAAACTAGGACTCAGCATGGATACTTTATCAATGGGAATGAGTGACGATATTATTCCTGCAATTGAAGCTGGCGCTACGATAGTCCGTATAGGCAGAGCACTTTTTGGAGAGCGGCAATGAATATTGGTTTTATTGGTTTCGGTTCTATGGCTAAAGCCATTGCCCGAGGTTTAATCAAAGAGAATAAACATCAATTATTTGCCTCTGCCCCCTCCTTAGCTGTAGGAATTAATAAAGATAAAATTCACACTTATTATGACAACAAAGAACTAATAAAAAAGGCGGATATTATTATCTTGTCTGTGAAGCCAAGCCAAATGAATGCCGTATTAAAAGATATAAGGCCAGAACTTCCTAATTCTTCCTTAATTATTTCCGTTGCTGCTGGCTTAAGTTTAGAATGGTTTGCTCAAAAACTTACTAAACCCTATCCTCTTATCCGAACGATGCCCAATACGCCTGCATCAATTGGTTTAGGTGCTACACCTATGATAGCGAATTCCTTTACCACCGTGGAACAACAACAATGGGCTGAAGCTATTTTTTCTACTATTGGTATAGTCCATTGGGTAAGCAAAGAAGAAGACATGGATAGTTTTACAGCGCTTTCAGGAAGTGGTCCAGCCTATGTTTTTTTATTTGTTGAGGCTCTCGTCAATGCAGCGCTTGCTTTAGGCTTAGAAGCAGAGATAGCGCAAAGATTTGCTCTACAAACCTGTAAAGGCGCATTAAAATTAGCAGAAGATGGTAATTTAAGTTTATCTCAACTAAGAACCCAGGTAACATCACCAGGAGGAACTACAGCAGCAGCATTGGATGTCTTGTACCCACAATTAAATGAATTAATTAGCTCTGCTCTGCACGCTGCCAAAATGCGCGCGCAAGAATTAGGGAAGTCGTATTAGAAGTATTTATCTTTGCTGATTTTAATAACTGTTTACATACGAGTATCAATTTAAAAAATTTCACCCGAACATCCCCTCTCCCATTGATGGGAGAGGGGATGTTCGGGTTTAAAAACTCCATTAAGTGAACGTTTATATAATTCAAAGACCCAATAATTAAGAGTAAGAGACTCTAACAGGAGAAATAATGTCTGGTTTAATTGCGGTAGGATATTTTTTAGTATCTTTACTTTTTGATTTAATCCTATTTATGCTTTGGACTCGTGTAGCCTTACGCTATTTAAGAATTAGCAGTCTTAATCCCTTTAGCCGTCTAATTTATACTTTAACTAATCCCGTAGTGAGACCACTTTATTTTCTTTTAAAATACAAGGACCAAGCTAAACAAAGATATGATTGGCCCGTCTTTATTCTCATAGTTTTGACTGAAATTTTGAAAGTCATTTTTTTAAGTCTTATTGTTTTTCAAGCCTTTTTACCGCCGGTGTATATCCTAATTTTTGCTTTGGCAGATTTTATTATTCAACCTTGTAATTTATTATTTTTTGCACTCTTAATCCGCGTTGTTATGAGTTATGTTAACCCCTACTGGAATCATCCCATTGCTGATTTTTTAAGGCTACTGACCCACCCCCTGCTTATTCTTGGCCGAAAAATCATTCCTGATATTTCTGGATTCGATTTTTCACCCTTTATCATAATGATTATATTAAAAGTAATTACTTTATTTATACATGCATCATTACCTTTGAGTTTGCTATAAAGAAAAAATGGCAAAACGAACTATAATTTGTACTATAAGGGATTGATGGAATAAAAATTATGAAATTAAAACTTGCTGTAGGTCTATTTTCATTGACTGCCTCATTTAGTCTGATGGCAGACCAGTCATTTTATTGTCCTCAAAACCATGGCTATATCAAACTAGGAATGACTCCTGACCAGGTTATTGCTGCCTGCGGCCAACCTTTAACGCAACAAGACTCTAAAGAGCCTATCTATCAAAAAGTACCCGTACAACAACTTTTTTATAATAACCAAGGGACAGGCAGCGCTTTTTATGGAACCTGGAACCTGTCTACAGGCAATGATGGAGCGCAACTACAAGTTGATGTTCTGAATAATAAAGTAAAATCAATTAAAGTTAATGGCTCGGACAGTAATGCTTTTTCAATTTGTAAAGGCGCTAGTATTCAAGTAGGTGATCCGGTTGGAAAAGTATATGGAGCTTGTGGCTCCCCTAGTATCACTAATAGTACTTTTACCAACATACCTATCCAATCAGAACAAAAACCAGTCATATGGCTCTATCAACCAGGTCAATATCAACCATCAGTAACCTTGACTTTTGTTAATGGCAAACTACAATCCATCAACAATAATTGAGGAAACGAATAAATGAGTGAAAGTATTGATGATATTACAATTGCCTTTAGTGAAAATGGTGTAGAAACTACGAAAGAATTGGATAAACAAGTCCTAACTAAAGGAGCTTGGACCACGATTATGTTTAAGTACCAAGATTGGGATAATGCCAAAAGTGAATATGGTCCCCTCAAATATACAATTAGACGTTACCAAAAACGTAATAATCAATACTGGCAAAAATCTAAATTTAATATTTCTAGTACGGATCAAGCACAAAAAATAATAGATATTCTTAGTACTTGGTTGAAGTAAGTACTTTGTAAATATTCAGATTCCGATAATAACGAAGAAATTCTTTCTCGTTTAAACTGTAGCCCGTTTGCTTGCAAACGGGATTAAATCTTTTCTTTATTTTTTAGAAATTAATTTGTAGCAGATAAAGAAACCTGGCTGTTGTTACAACCAGATTAACTT
The DNA here is from genome assembly GCA_947476305.1 of Legionellaceae bacterium. Classification (GTDB taxonomy): domain Bacteria; phylum Pseudomonadota; class Gammaproteobacteria; order Legionellales; family Legionellaceae; genus Legionella. The sequence goes on along the minus strand of CANJQE010000140.1, from coordinate 1,744 downwards.
AAATGAAAAATAAACCATTAATTCGAATAACAACCAACACCATCATAACCAATCACATGACATTCTTTGTATTGAGATTGATCCAACTTATAACTGACAGAACCATATTCAGCATAAATTTCTCCATTTTTAGCCTGAACTATGCTTGGATGCTGATAATTTTCTTCACTAGCACAAGATCCTTTAACTTTGATCCACAAAGCAGCACCTGAATGCAATTGATTCACGCTCGTTTTCATAGTCCCTAGCGCACAGTCATTACTAGCAAAAGCCGTGATCTTAGGCGCATTAAATAAAAGATCATAGTCATCTAACGCAGCTTTTACTGCATTCTCAGCATCCAATATTCCATGTCCGCAAGGTTTCTTACCCACACAAGACTTATTCGCATCAGAACTAGCGCCAAAATTATGAGTAGTGGTATAAAGAATTTGCTCTACTTTTTCAGCTTTTAATGATTTCCCACTGGCTGCATAAATTAAACCTGCAACACCAGCAACATGGGGAGTTGCCATACTGGTTCCTTGATAAAAATCAAAGCCAGAACCATTATACCCACCACCAGGATTTACAGTAGATAAAATACCACCTGCCACACCATAGCGCTTATCTCCTCCAGGAGCAGCAAAGCTAACACTAGGACCGTAATTAGAAAAATACGATCTTAATCCTTCAGGACCAGTTGACGCGACTTTAATGGCGCCATTACATACGGCAGGCGCGTTTAAATGTTCCCAAACATTATCATTACCTGCTGCTACAGCAAGGACAGCCCCTTGCTTACGCGCATAAAATACAGCTTCTTGTAAGGCCTCATCGCAATAATCTATTTCTCGACCAGGCTCTAAGTCAACGCCGAAGCTCATATTTAATACTTTAGCGGGGTAAATATTGTCAGGAACTCCGGGCACAGAAGCACCTACGGACCAATAAATTCCATTAATCACTGAGCTTTCATAAAACATGCCATTAGCAGCAGGAATTTTGACCGTTAGAATTTTTAAATCTTCGCCCATACCAGTCATCACGCTACCATAACCAGCAATAGTACCGGCTACATGAGTACCATGATAGGAACCGGTTTCATCAGCAATATTGTTATTATTACCAGCAAAATTCCAACCCCAAACAGCGCCGTCTTTATCTCTCACCAAGTTATTAATTAAACTATCATTTAAGGCGGTGCCAGTATCTAAAACGGCAACTACTACTGGTTTCTTTTTAGATTTCCCTGTCGTATAGGCCCAAGCCCCATCTCTTAAACCTGGTTGGGATTCCAACATCACACCAGCAGGACGAGAGAATTCATCCCATTGCGTCTCGTGCGACAATAAATTACTTAATTCAGCGTTTACTTGAGGTTCAGGAACAGGCTTAAAATGCCCTACTCTATCTTTTACTGCATAACGAACATTGGGATCTTGACGTAATTTTTCTAAAACAGCATTTAAGGTTTCTTCTTTGCTTACTAAAGATGAGTTTGGTGCATTTAAAATTAAGGAATAAGCTCCATTAGCCATTGGCGATAATTGCTTTACCGGCAAATGAGTGGATTGAGCTATTTGTGATTTTAATGAAGCAACAGCTAAAGCTGGCGGCGGATCCAACTAGTTATCGCAACTTTGCCGCCTCTAGTTTGTGTTAAAAATTTCAATAGGACTTTTATAGTTTAAACACTTTCTTGGCCTATTATTTAACTCATTCTCAACAGTACTAATTGCATCATCACTAATGGTGTTAAAAT
>CANJQE010000139.1 GCA_947476305.1 Legionellaceae bacterium | reverse complement strand
GTGTAAGACTTTTATAATGGCGATTGCTGGTAACTGGTTTCCATCGATGAGTGTTTTTTTGATGCCATTGCTCTGCTGCTTCACGAAAAGTAAGTTTGCTTTGCTCACTAATTTCCCCTTTTCTTGGATCAATTTCTTTATCAAGCAAGCTACGATAGAAGGTTGTTTTGATTCGGGCATCACCTAGGCCCAAGTTTGGGTAATTACCTAATGTAATTGTTTGTGGTTTCTTTTCCCACTGAAAACGAAAGAGGAATACCTTTTTTCCGCTTGATCTTATTTCTAATACTAAACCATCCCGATCTGCGTGACGTTTACCATCTTCTATTTTTAAAGATTTAATTTTTGCATCTGAAAGCATTGTAGTTACCCCAACTATTGGCAACTTTGGAAAATAAAGGGAATAAAAATCTTACCCAAGATCTTACCCAAAGTACCTGCGGTTATATACGAAAAATAACAAATAGTTGAGAAAGATTTGAGAGAGAGAAGTCAGTATTATTTCAATAATAATCAATGTATTACGCGGTTTTACGAACCATTAAGAAGTGTTTTAAACTTACTCAATGGTACCGAGAAGAGGACTTGAACCTCCACGGGGTTGCCCCCACTAGCACCTGAAGCTAGCGTGTCTACCAATTCCACCACCTCGGCATGGCAGCTAAGGTACAAAAATTATGCTTTACTGTCAATGCTGTTGTTTTGAAGAGCGGTATTATTTAGAAATGCATTGGGCATAAGGAAAGCCTGCTTTTAATATCCGTTCTCTCACTCCTTGCCATTCATCGCTTAGGGGAGGAAGCTCTATAGCAATACACATTGCAAGCGAGGCATCTGCTTTCCGTAAATTATAATACAAATTATAAGCTGCTTTACTGGACTGTTCATCTAAGGGATAAAAAAATTGAGAGCTAACAGAAGCCGGTTTTGTTTTGGCGATAACAAAGACATCACCTGAGCGTTTTTGGCAAAATTGCTCTAACATTTCCTTGTTGTCAAAATAATACAAGGTTTTTTGTGGTTGGTAATGACTTTCTAAGTTACCTGGAACGCGCAGAGCGCTGGCATGGTCAACAGAGGGTGTATTAACTACCTTGGCAATTGTTTGTTCGTTGATTAATCCGTGGCGTAGTATCTGGTAGCTGCCATAATGAGTAGCATCTATTATGGTTGATTCAATTCCGACGCTACAACGTCCACCGTCTAAAATTAATAGATTCTTTTTATCGGCGAAGGATTGTTTTACATGTTGTGCAGTAGTAGGGCTGATTTTTCCGAAAGGATTAGCAGAAGGTGCCACCAGTGGGGTTTGTAGTTTTTGTAATACCTTTTGCGCCATAGTATGAGCAGGACAGCGAATGGCCACCGTATCTTGGCCTCCAGTGATAAGAGGATTGATTTGATCTTTTCTGCACTTCAGAACTAAAGTCAAAGGACCAGGCCAAAATAGTTTAATTAATTGTTGTGCATAGCCTGGAATCTCTTCTACATATTCATTTAAATCCCAATCTACACCTACATGGACAATGAGCGGATGGCTTAAAGGTCTATTTTTCATCTCAAAAACAGCTTTAATCGCCGCAGGTTTATTAATCATCGCTGCTAGACCATAAACCGTTTCCGTAGGAAGAGCTACAGGATTTCCTGCCTGCAAATCTAAAATGGCTTGGTCAATATTATTAATGATTAGGGGCATACTGGGCTCAAAATGATGATACAGAAATAATAGGCTGATTCAGTTTAAAAATAACAGGACTTAGGAAAACCTACAAGGTCTCGACCTTGGGGTTTTTCCTAAGTCCTGAATAAGTGACGATTTTTACATAATTCAGCCTATTAAGGAACTAGCTAGGGATAAAAAAGTCCCTAGTTGGCGTTATTAACAACATAGGACTCGTATCGAGGGACCCACATGGTTTCTTCGATCACCTTATTAATTTCATCTTCATCCATTTTTTTGACATGGCCTTCTTTTATACCTTGAAGAATGACAGCTTTTGCAATGTGTTTGCTTACTTCTCTTATTGAACTTAATTCAGGTAATAGCCGTCCTTCTCCAGTATGTACTGCAGGAGCTAAATCACTCAGGGCTAAGGCTGCTGCCATCATCATTTTATCCGTCACTCTTTTGGCTTTTCCTGCTACAACGCCTAAGCCGACACCCGGAAAAATATAGGAATTATTACATTGGGCAATATTATATTGCGTTCCATTAATAGTGATTGGATCAAAAGGACTACCTGTGGCAATAAGTGCATTTCCTGCACTCCAGTTTAGGAGATCTTCAGGTACCGCTTCAGCGCGTGAGGTGGGATTGGATAAAGGAAAAATAATTGGTTTTGGACAATATGCTGACATGGCTTTTACCATTTGTTCTGTAAATTGTTTGGGTTGCCCGGAGACACCTAATAAAACTGTGGGTTTAGCATTAGTTATCACATCTAATAAACTAATGTTATTTGGATCTTCTATATGCCAATTTTTTAAGCCATCATGTGCTTGAGCCAGCCCTTTTTGGAACGGTAAAAGCGTAGTCATTTTATCATGTAGTAAGCCATTGCGATCTACTAAATAAAAACGAGTACGCGCTTCCGCCTCACTTAAACCTTGAGCTATCATTGCATGGACTATTTGTTCACTAATACCACATCCCGCGGATCCTGCTCCTAGTAACGCGATCCGTTGATCTTTTAATTGTACTTTTGCTACTTTGGTGGCTGCAATAATCGCAGCAACCGCAACAGCGGCGGTGCCTTGGATATCATCATTAAAAGTACATAACTGATCTTTATAGCGATCCAATAAGGGGTAGGCATTTTGCTGTGCGAAATCTTCAAATTGTAACAAAGTTTCGGGCATATGTTTTTTTATGCATTGAACAAATTGCTCAACAAAATCATTGTATTCTTTTCCTGTAATACGCTCATGACGCCAGCCTATGTATTCAGGATCATTAAGTCGTTCACGATTATTAGTGCCAACATCTAAAATAATAGGTAAGGTTTGTTCTGGAGGGATGCCGCCACAACTTGTATATAAAGACAGTTTACCGATAGGAATACCAAGGCCTCCAGCACCCTGATCACCTAATCCTAAGATACGCTCCCCGTCGGTAACGACTATAACACTGATACGACAGTGACTGGCAATCCATTTAATTGCTTGGTCCATAGTCTCCCTCTCAGGATAACTTAAAAATAGTCCCCTTGGTTGTCTATAGATATGCGAGAACATTTGACAGGCTTCTCCAACAACCGGCGTATAAATAATCGGCATGATGTCTTGCAAGTTATCTAAAATAAAACGATAAAATAATACTTCATTGGTATCTTGTAATGCTCTGAGATATATATGTTTTTCTAAGGGAGTAGTTTTAGCACTGTAGGCGTCGTTACAACGTATTACTTGTTCTTCTAAGGTTTCTGTAATATTAGGAACCAGACCATGTAAGTGAAATTGTTCTTTTTCTTTGCTAGTAAAGGCCGTACTCTTATTTAAGAGTGGATCCCTTAATAAGTCTCTGCCTTGCTTGTTTACTTTAATAACCATACTAAAACTCCCTGTTACTTGATTAATATATAAAAAAGTTTAGTTCATGCAGCGTGTTTTTGCCTTTTAATTTTTCTCGACCTACAATGAATAAAATAGTTTCAAAAGGATATGAGCGTGTTACTTGCCCTTACAGAAAAAATTGTTGATGGTTTTTTCGCAACGGTTCCTAGAATTAAACCATCATTACATCATGCAAACAATGGCTTATTAATTGCTCATCGAGGAGCACATAATAATAATGAGGGTATTTTCGAAAATACGCATCAGGCTTTTCAGCGGGCTAAAGAGATAAATTGCTGGGGTATCGAGTTTGACATTCATAGTACGGCTGATGGGGTGTTTGTAGTAAATCATGATCCCTCATTGCTGCGACTATGGCAGAAAAATGGGGTGATTGCGGAATTAAGCTTTGCTGAATTAAGAGCTTTAGTACCGGAAATTCCTTCTTTAACTGAGGTGGTCGCTAAATACAGTGATTCACTGCATTTATTTATTGAATTAAAAGTCTCAGTACAAAATCCGCAGGCTTTATTAAATGCTTTAAGCACCTGTGAGCCAATCAAGCAGTACCATTTATTAACTTTAGAACCTAGCTTTTATGGGGGGTTAGATAGTCTACCTGGAGAGGCTTTATTGTTAGTAGCAGGGCATAACAATGTGCAAGAATTTTGTGATTTAAGTATTACTAGGCCTTATGGGGGCGTATTGGGAAACTATTTATTATTGACTAATAAAAAACAAAAAAAGTTGCGCCAAGCGCAGCAAGCTACTGGTGTCGGTTTTGTTAATTCAAAAAACAGTTTATACCGAGAGCTGAACAGAGAGGTAAGTTGGCTCTTTACTAATGAGGCGCAACGAATTAGTAATTATTTGAATTATCTACGTAGTTAGTTTTTAAAGTAGCCTTGATTACGCTTCGCTGTATCAAGGCTACGTTTAATAATCATCTACTCATTTTTAGTAAACTCATTAATCGTTTTAGTGAGTCGCATTACTAATTCATCCATCTCTTCTTCATTAATAATTAATGGCGGTAATAGACGAACAACAGTATCTGCGGTGATGTTAAATAAGATACCGTTATTTAATCCAAGAATACGCATATCCGTTGCCGGTCTATCTAATTCAATCCCTATCATAAACCCTTTGCCTCTTATGGCTTTTACATTAGGATGTTCGCCAAGAGCATTAATTAGTTTATCCATTAATAGACCACTGTTTTTTGTAACCTTTTCACAAATCTTATCGCGTTCAATGACTTCTAGAACAGTTAATGCAGTGGCGCAGGCTAAAGGATTGCCGCCAAAGGTTGAACCATGATTTCCTGGTTTAAACAAGTTGATTGCCTTTTTACTCATCAGACAAGCGCCTATGGGCATTCCATTACCCAGGCCTTTGGCCGTAGTTAAGACATCAGGTTGAATATTATAATGCATGCAAGAAAATAGTTTGCCAGTGCGTCCATTTCCAGTTTGGATTTCATCTAGAATGAGCATCCAATCGTGTTGTTCACACAGTTGTGCTACGGCGCGTAAATAACCTTCCTCTGCAGGATAAATGCCTCCTTCTCCTTGAATAGGTTCTAGCATTACGGCTACAACATCTTCTCGATTTGCTGCAATTTTGTGAATCGCTTCTAAATCATTAAAAGGCGCTCGAATAAAACCTGGTACTAAGGGTTCAAACCCTGCTTGCACTTTACGACTTCCGGATGCAGTTAAGGTGGCCATAGTCCTGCCATGAAAAGCGCGTTCCATTACGATAATTGAAGGAGTTTCAATCCCCTTTTTATGGCCATATAGACGGGTAAGTTTAATTGCTGCTTCATTGGCTTCAGCGCCTGAATTAGTAAAAAACACCTGTTCCATTCCTGCCATTTTGGTGAGCTTCTCCGCAAGTTGCTCCTGCGCTTTGATGTGAAAAGTATTGGAGGTGTGTAGGAGTTTAGCCGCTTGTTCTTGAATTGTTTTAGTGACATCAGGGTGAGCATGACCTAATCCGCAGACTGCTATTCCACTAAGACCATCTAGGTATTCCTTGCCTTGTTCATCATACAACCATACACCTTTACCATGGGTAAAGGTTACTGGCATTGGATTATAACTGGTAATTAAAGCCATTAAATCTCTCCCTGAGTCCTATTTAACGCATGTTGCTAGTAACAAATTCCCAATTCACCAATGACCAGAAGGCATTAACATAATTAGGACGTGCATTGCGATAATCAATATAATAAGCATGTTCCCACACATCGCAGGTTAAAAGCGCATTTAAGCCTTCAGTCATAGGAGTGGCTGCATTGCTGGTGCTGATAATTTTTAAGGTTCCGGCAGCATCTTGCACTAACCAAGCCCATCCTGAGCCAAAGGTAGTAAGTGCAGTTTGCGTAAATTGCTCTTTAAAATTTTCAAAAGAGCCAAAATGCTTATTAATCGCTTCAGCTAATTTACCTGTTGGTTCTTTTCCGCCTTTAGGGCTTAAGCAATGCCAATAAAAAGTATGATTCCAAACTTGAGCCGCATTGTTAAATACACCGCCTTTGGATTTTTTGATAATGTCTTCAAGACTCATCGATTCAAACTCAGTCCCAGCAATCAGTTTATTTAAATTAGTTACATAAGCTTGATGATGTTTTCCGTAATGATAGTCCAGTGTTTCTTCAGAAATATGTGGGGCTAAGGCATCTTTACTATAAGGTAATTCTGGTAGAGTAAAGGTCATGATAATTCTCCCTAAGATACAAACGTTAAAGTGTGTTAAGTGTAGCAGGAAGAACATGATATTCAACAGGACTTAGGAAAAACTCCCAGCTCTTTGTTAAAGAAGTTTTTTAATTCGGTCATTTGCTTGGGTTAAACACCATAGCCGTCAAACCAAGGAATTTTCTTGTACCATACGTCTTTGCGAACGAGGGGCGCGCTTTTAGGTCGATTATTATTTTTTATAAAAATAATGTATACTATTAGCTCATTTTGTTATGACAATTACGTGATTACTTAACTAAGACAAACATTAGTTGCGGCTTGATTGTGTTTTCGCCATAATTGCTACATTTATTTAATTATGAAGGTGCATCAGTGGATACTTTAGATAAAATTAACAAGCAAATTGCAGATAATGCAATTATTCTTTATATGAAAGGCACGCCCAAGATGCCTCAATGTGGTTTTTCTGGTCGAGCTGTTCAATGTATAGAAGCCTGCGGTGTGGATTTTGCCTATGTAGATATTCTTGTTAACCCAGAAGTTCGTCAAATGCTACCACAGGTTTCTGATTGGCCAACCTTTCCTCAATTATTTGTCAAAGGTGAATTAATTGGTGGTTCTGACATTATCGCTGAAATGTTTCAACAAGGTGAGTTAGAAACAATATTGCGTGATGCAGTAGCTGCTTAAGCAATAATAATAGCGGGTTAAGTTCCTGCATTTTAATGGAGATATAAGATGAGCGTATTAGTTGGTCGTAAAGCGCCTGATTTTACTGTGGCAGCTGTAATGGGAAATGGAGAAATTGTTGATAAATTCAACTTACATGAGCATTTAAAAGGGAAATATGGATTGGTATTTTTCTATCCTTTAGATTTTACTTTTGTATGTCCTTCTGAATTAATCGCTTTAGATCATCGTATGGAAGAGTTTAGATCGCGTAATGTTGAAGTGGTTTCTGTTTCTATTGACTCACATTTTACTCACAATGCTTATCGTAATACTCCAGTACAAAATGGTGGAATTGGCCCGGTTCGCTACACTATGGCTGCAGACATGAACCATAGTATTTGCCAATCATATGGTGTAGAGCATCCCGTTGCTGGAATTGCTTTCCGTGGTGCATTCATTATTGATACGAAGGGTATGGTTCGTTCACAAATCGTTAATGATCTACCCATAGGTAGAAATGTTGATGAACTACTTCGTACTATTGATGCAGTACAATATTTTGAAGAGCATGGTGAAGTGTGTCCTGCTGGTTGGAAAAAAGGAGATGTAGGTATGAAGGCTTCTCCTCAAGGCGTTGCAGAATACTTAGCCCAACATTCTGAAAAATTATAATTCTTTAAAAAACCCGCAAAAAGTATTTTGCGGGTTCGCTTTCTTTTTATTTAACTCAATTAAATCCCAGATGTAGAACGTTCATTTCTTTACTTCAAATTGATCGGAAATATTAAAAGCCCCGCAATTATAGCCTTTAGTATCCTCGCACGGGATTAATAAGACGCTTGAGTTTCTCATGATCCGCTTCAGAACTGGATTCTTTAAACGAACAAAACGATATAACTAACGCTGCGAGCCATGGAGAGCCGAAGGCGCGGGCGAGTAGTCCCTGGTAGCCTTAGGGCCGGATGTTTTTCCGCAGGGAAAATATAAGGCCATACGAAAAGGCGTCAGTCATTGGGGAGCGTAGATTTTGAGGCCCGAAGGGGG
>CANJQE010000138.1 GCA_947476305.1 Legionellaceae bacterium | reverse complement strand
ACTGCCCTCATATTCTTTTATAATCTTTTGCCAGTAATCTGCTGCTAGTTTCACCATGCTCTCCTCTTTATTATTGTAGGGCACAGTTTAATTAAGTTTTATTTTACTAAAAGGTGTATTTGGCCGAACGCATACAAAGAGCCTTTCTTATTCGTTACATAAAATGCAGAATCAAGTATTCTAATAATCATAAAAAAATTTATAAATCGTGTACTAACAAAGCCCCAATAAATGGTAATTTAATCAAAAAGATTAAATATTACTTTGCTGGATTTATTTTTAAAAACAGAAATTCTGTTTAAATGTTATTAATTTTTAAGGGTAAACATATGGCTAAAAGACATCAAGCTGGAGCAATGATTTTTTCAATGCTCCTAAGCAATCTAATTTTTGCAGCGACAATTGAAAAAAACTGTAATAAGGCATACTGGAGCTGCCATAGTTCTTTTTATGTAACAGGCGGATATGTATTTGCACACTATTTGTTGAATAATAATCAATTATCACTTACCCCTCCTGGGCAGCCAAAGATAAATTTTACACCGAAGGATACTTTTCCCAATAATGCAAGTGGGATGCGTTTTGGGTTTGGATCAGGTCTTGGTACCAACACCCCGTTCACTTATGAAATCGATTATAATCAAATATTTACTCATTCAAATACGGGAACAGATTTAAAAGTTTCTCGAGCAAGTAAATCATTAGTAGTTATTTTAGGATATACCCTTAACCCTAAAAATAGATTAAGAACCAGTTTGGTTGGTGGAGCATCGGTTTTTTCAACCTACCGGACAGATACTACGGTCGCACCGCATCAATTTTTTTCTCAGAACAGCAACTCGGTAGATGTTGATCCTTTTCTTGGCGGCTCATTGGCTTATCAAATTAATTCCAGCTTTGCCCTGAGGGCCGTTGAGTTTTATGATTTTGCTACCTATAACAGAAGCGCTACGGGCTCCTTGGTCACGTTGTTAATGCTGAATTATTACCCGGGGTAATTTTTTTACTCCTTGCTTTGGACGGATAAGTGTTTGTGGATAATGCGCCTGCTTTTTTTCGCCTCCTATCATGGAGCGCTATAAAAGGTGGGCGTTTTGGCAAAATGCTTTTTAAAACATGGATATCAATAAGCAATTGATTTCCTCTTATAATTTATAGCGCCCTCTCTTCATGAACCAAATTATTTCGCAAATATATACTTATTTGAAGTGCTTAGGTTCATTTAATCAACTATAATTTTTTAATCATAATTCGCTTTTAACTGGGTATGCACATGATAAAGGAATGGATTCTTACATCATTCAAGAACAGTATTATTTTAATACTTCTTAATCTTGTCCAAACATCATTTGCACAAGAAACCCAGATCTCAGCCAATAAATCACTTATTAAGATAGGAAGCAGCACTGCCTTAGAGGGGCCAGCACAAACGCTGGGACAAGGTATGACGCTCGGGGAAAAAATATATTTCGATCGTATCAATGCTATTGGCGGCATCAATGGTCAAAAACTAGCATTCATTGTCTATGATGATTCATATGAGCCTTCACAGACGGCTCCCAACATGCGCAAATTAATTACGCAGGATCAGGTGCTTGCCATCATCGGCAATGTGGGAACACCAACTGCTGTGGTTTCGGTACCTATTGTCGAAGAATTGAAGACATTGCTCTATGGTTGCTATGCTGGCTCAGGAGTACTGCGTAAAACACCCCCCGATCGCTACGTTTTTAATTTTCGTGCAAGTTATGCAGAAGAAACTGAGGCGATGGTAAAAGGTTTATTGAAGGCAGGAATTAAACCTGATGAAATCGCATTCTTTACCCAAAGCGATTCGTTTGGGGATTCCGGTTATTTTGGAGCTATAAAAGCATTAAAAGAGGCAGGCTATCAAACTTCAGAAAAACTAACGCATGCCCGCTTCACCCGAAATACATTAAATGTGGAAGAGGGTTTATCCGAGATCCTGGACGCAAAAAAAATGCCAAAGGCGATCATTATTGTCGCCCCTTATTTGCCTGCCGCGCGATTTATTAAGTTGGCGGCTGAAGACCTGCCTAATACCCTGTTTCTCAATGTTTCCTTTGTAGGAAGTGATACCTTGCTCAAGGAGCTAAAGACATTTGCAGACAATCGTGTAATAGTGACTCAGGTTGTCCCTAGTTATGACTCAACTCTTCCCGCAGTTAAAGAGTATCGCGAGAGTCTAGAAAAATATGCACAGAATGCCCAACCTGACTATATTTCGTTAGAGGGGTACCTCGCGACAAAGCTATTTGTGCTGGCAGTACAACGCGCTGTGGATACTAATAAATTGACGCGAGAAGGGCTTATTGATGTAATGGAAAACATGCATGATGCGGATATAGGCATCGGTATTCCCATCAGTTATGATAAAAACAATCATCAGGCATTGCATACGATTTGGCCTACTATATTAAGAAATGGAAAATTTACCTCTTTTGATTGGACTGAATTGCATCCCTTCTTTAAAGAATAAATGGAAGGATTACTAATGTACAAGAAAATAAGATTATCATTGGTAAACGTGTTTTTGTTATTTTACATTCTTACCGTTATTTTCATGCTCATTCTTAGCGCTGCAGCACTCTATTTTAACCAGCAACTGAGCCAGAATCAGGATCTTTTATTAAATGTCGTTTCAATCGAAAACGCGCGATTTACCATGAGTAACGCACGAACTCAATTTTTGGTAAGACAACAAAGCATTTTAACCGCACACGAAGAAAATGACTTATCCAAATTGGCGTCTCGTATACCGATGGAGTCTAGTTTTATTGAAGGCGAGGAAAAATTAGCCTCTGTCACCAATAACGTATCTTCTGTTGTGCAGGCACTGCAAAATCTTAAAGTGATTTATCGAGGGTTTTTAAAAATCGATGATCGATTATTGCTATTGACTCAATCTTTTTTGCAAGCTAAAAGCGAGTTGGCTAATCAAAAACAAATTATTGATAAGCAAATTAAAAATATTCACAATCAGTCAGAGAATATCAGTGGTCTTTTAACCTATCAATATAAAAAAAGCATCCGCCAACTGCGTACTTCTCTCCAGGAAGGAAAACTTCCGCAGAGCGGCCTGCTTAAAGAAACATTGAACAATCTGATTTTAAGCAATACTGCTGATGCTCATCGTACCGACGAAAAAATTAATATAGAGCTTGCACAGCTCATGGCATTAATCGAAGAAATTGCAGATGAAGAAGATTCAGATGAATTGACTAATTTAAAAGATAATCAACTTCTACAGCTGATACCTTTAACGCGCAGTAAATTGCAACAATTAAGTACGTTATTACAGGAGAACCCCCAACTACATCAATCTGCATTGGATTTGGACAATCGATTTAATTTGGTTGTTGATCAATTAACTAAAGGTTCTAAAAGTATCCTCTCTTTGCGAAAAGAGCTCAATGATCTCCAGTTGCAATTACAAAAAAATCACCTTGAGGTACAAGAAAATTTAGCAGCGCTCTCAAAACAATTTCTCAACCTGGATAAAATAACAAAGAAATTAAAGGACCAGGCATTACAGACTTTTCATAAACTGCTTGAAACTAATCGCATTATTATGCTTATTTTACCCCTATGCATCCTTCTTTTGATCAGTATCGTAGGATACTTTTTATATCACGCCCTTTCAAAATCATTGAGTAATTTAAGCAAGGCAATGCATAAGATAACCCAAGACGAAGTTGGGTTAAAGCAACGTTTAAATATGACGCCCTATAATGATCTTAATAGAGTTGTTAAAACCTTCAATGATATGGCTGAAAGCCTACAGTATACTCAAGAACACTTGCACGAATTGGTAGAGTCAAGAACGAAGGAACTAACGAGTGTAAATCAAAATCTGGAAAAACTGATAGTTCAATTAAATGAAGCCAAGAAAGAATCGGAAGTTGCCAATAAAGCTAAATCTGAATTTATTGCTAATACTAGTCACGAATTACGTACCCCCCTTAATGCCATCATTGGCTACTGCGAATTATTGAAAGAAGAGATGGAGGATGCTGGTCATGATATTTATATGGATGACCTTAGAAAAATAGAGTCTTCAGGCAAACATTTATTAGCACTCATCAATGACATATTGGATTTATCAAAAATAGAAGCGGGTAAGATGGATGTTTACCTGGAGGATGTCGTAGTTCCAGAGATGCTCAAGGATTTAGAAGCTATAATTATTCCTTTGATGAATAAAAATACGAATACTTTTAAATCTGAGTTAGATCCACATCTAGACATCATGCACACCGATCTCGTAAAAGTAAGGCAAAGTCTTTTAAATTTAATCAGCAATGCTGCTAAATTTACTAAAGAAGGCACGATTACTTTATCGGTGAAACCATTGATCAGCGATGGAATAGCCTATATGCAATTTTTTGTCAGTGATACCGGCATCGGGCTGACACCTGAGCAATTAGGGAACTTGTTCAAAGCGTTTTCTCAAGCCGAGTCATCGACAACACGTCGATTTGGAGGTACCGGCTTAGGTTTGTATCTGACCAAAAGCTTCGCTAAAATCCTGGGAGGAGATGTTAGTATCGATAGTGAATATGGTAAAGGTTCCACTTTTACCCTTTTATTGCCGATGATAAGTACGGCGGGCGTTGAGAAAGTAGCTCCAGAGAAAGTAGCTATAGAAAAATCACCAGTGCTAAAAATCGAAAACAATGCAACAGTCAAAACGGTTCTAGTAGCTGATGATGACCCTAACATCCATAAAATTATGCAAGAAGCCCTGGAAAAAGCAGGTATAAAGGTATTGCATGCCTACCATGGCGAAGAATGCCTTTCTTTAGCAAGAAAATATCAACCAGACTTGATTACGCTTGATGTTATTATGCCCATAATGGATGGATGGACTACTTTATCGGCTTTAAAATCCGACCCCAGCCTTGCCAATATTCCTGTAATTATGGCCTCAATGCTGTTGGAAAAAGATCTCGGTTTTGCTTTAGGTGCGGTTGATTATCTCAATAAACCACTCGATCCCATGGTACTTTTAAAGAAAATTGAACAAGTATTACCGCGCGATGCGATCAAATCAGTATTGATTGTGGACGATGAAACTGATGCGCGGAATATTATTCGCAGATTTATCAAAAAGTCAGGTTGGGACGTGCTGGAAGCTAAAAATGGTCGTGAAGCTTTAGCGATTTTAGCTGACCAGTCACCCTCGATTATTCTCCTGGATTTAATGATGCCAGAGATGGATGGTTTTGCTGTCATTCGAGAACTACAAAAACAAGAGAAATGGGCTCAAATCCCTGTAGTTATTCTAACTGCAAAAGAGTTGACCCCAGAGGAACGAAATTTTCTGATAAACTCCAGCAAAGTTGTTTTACAAAAAAATTCCTACAGTCGTGAACAACTTGTTATAACGATGACGGAGCAAATTGAACAAATAATTAAAAGTCGTTAGGAGATAGTATGATGACGATAAAGATCTTAATTGTGGAAGATAATGAATTGAATCTTGATATGCTATCAAGACGTTTGCAACGCAAAGGATATGAGGTGATTAGCGCAATCGATGGAGAAAAAGGAGTTGCCATGGCACAAACTGAAGCTCCTGATCTCATTTTAATGGATTTAAGCCTGCCCGTTTTAGATGGATATGACGCGACAAGACAACTCAAATCCGATCCAAAAACCCGTGCTATCCCTATTATTGCATTAACTGCCCATGCTATGGTAGGCGATCGAGAAAAAGCCGTAGCCGCAGGTTGTGATGATTATGAAGTGAAGCCTATTGAACTTCCCCGTCTTCTTGAAAAAATTGAGAAATTAGTGAAAACTGTTGAATAACGATTATTTGACTCAATGAGGGAATAAGAATTAATGGATATCGATAAAAAAACAAAACAGAAGCGTGATATAACCCGAATACGTGAACAACAGGCTTTATTTGCCAGTTTACGTAGTGAGTTCTCTTCGCCTCTTGATGTCATTGTCGGTTATTCCGAAATATTACTTGATGAACTTGTCTTCTATAAAGTTGAAGCCTATGAAAATGATCTTAACAATATTTTACAATCGGGAAAGCTCTTACAAAGCCGGGTAGATGAAGTATTAAGCTTTGGCACTAATACTGGAAAAGTAAAAGAATTTAATTTGAAAACATTCAGTAGTGAGCTGCAATTTAATTTACTTACGCCCCTAAACTCGGTTATTGGTTATTGTGAGTTGCTTTTAGATGAGGAGCTCCCCATTGAGCAAGAACAATTTATTAATGATATTGAAAAAATCCTTAATGCCGCGAAATTGTTTATAAGTTATATCAACGAAATAAATAAATTAGCCCAAGTACAATGGAAAGGCAACGACCTATTGGCGCAATTTGAAAAATCGAATCTTATAATTCATGATGTCATAATCTCTATCCCTCCCCTTGAAGACAAAGTTGAATATAAGCCTAAACCCCTCAAAAACTCTATTCTTGTTGTTGAAGATAATGAAATGGCAAGGAACTTATTAATACGCCGACTGAAGCATTATGGGTTTAATGCAACACCGTGTGGGGATGCATCCAAAGTACTTGACGAAATAAACGTGGGTAATTTCGATTTAATACTTTTATCAATTATCACCTCAGGGATAAGTGGTTTTGAGGTTTTAAAACGAATTATGGGACACAGCCTTTATTACTATCTTCCGGTGATTGTTATTTCTCCCCTCAAAGAAATTGATGCGGTAGTACGTTGTCTCGAGATGGGGGCTGATGATTATCTTCTTAAACCATTTAACCCGGTTATTTTTAAAGCACGAGTAGAAGCCTCTATAGAAAAGAAAATGCTGAGGGATAAAGAAAAACTCTATCTGGCACAATTGAAAGAAGCCAAAAAAAGATCGGATGATCTATTACTTAATATTGTACCCAGTGCCATTGCAGAACGTTTAAAACTAGGTGAACAAACAATTGTTGATCGCTATCCGGATGTCACAGCCGTATTTATTGATATTGTTAATTTTTCCAATTTGGCAGATAAATTGACCACAAGTAAGTTAATCGATCTGTTGAATACAATATTTTCAGCCATGGATGAACTTACGGATCAATTCGGACTTGAAAAAATTAAAACGATAGGAGATTGCTATATGGCGGTGGCTGGTGCACCAATAAACAACCAACTTCACGCCGAACGGGTCGCCAATTTTGCATGCAGCGTACTGAAAAAGATAAATATAATGAACAAAGGTGCTCAGTTCCCTATTCAACTTCGTATAGGAATTAATTCTGGAGCTGTAGTAGCAGGTGTTATTGGAAAGAAAAAATTTGCTTATGATCTTTGGGGAAAAACCATCAACTTAGCAAGCCGGATGGAATTTCATGGCGAGCCCGATCGAATCCATGTAACTGAAGCCACGTATCAACTGTTGAAAGATCTATTTGTATTTGAAGCAAGAGGATTGATTATGGTCAAAGGCGTTGGTGAGATTCTAACCTATTTTTTAATCAAACATAAAACGGATTAAGTGAAGCAATAAAACCAAATCGCCTCTACTCTAAAACATTGACATCATATAAAAATTCCATTACAAATAAGCCACTTACGAATACTCAAAAAGAAAATAAAATACCTGCATCCATCCTTTGATTTGGTAGGATTCGAGTGGCCTATTATTTTAATTAGCTGAAGTATCATTGATTAACATAAGGACTTGTAATTATGAAGAATAAAATATCGTGCATGGCTCTATTGATTACAAGCGCCCTGTATCAAACCTCCGTATTTTCTGGCAGTTCCGGGGACTTAGATAATATTCAAGCACAGTGGTCTACACCCAATAGTATTTATCTTGCACTATCTGCAGGAGGTGCGCTCTCTACTGATGCATCGCTGGTTGTTCCATCCATTTTTTGGGATCCCTCTCCTGAAGGATATAACAGTGATGTGGGAGACTCTGAAGTTTTAGGGGCAAGTATTGGTTATGTAATAGACTTCTTTCGAAACTAGCGGTTTAGCTGATTTTTTGGTAAAAAGGCTCCATTACAAGGAGCGACAATGAAGTACGAGCAAATTCAGGGATTAGACGAAGAAAAATTTCGCCGTCTTACTGGTGT
>CANJQE010000137.1 GCA_947476305.1 Legionellaceae bacterium | reverse complement strand
GTAGATTTTGAGGCCCGAAGGGGGATCAAAATCAAGGGGGACCAGGACGGCCAGGGCCGCCGGAGGCATACTTGTCGCCTGTTTTTGTCCCTGCCGGGGACTTGGATGTCCCGGCAGGTTTCTCAAAAACAGGCGACACGCTGCTTAAAGTCAATGAAAGACCAACTAAAATTATTGATCGGTTTTCATCCTTGAATAATTTCATCATTTTTCCTTTTTTATCAAGAAAGTAAGTTTGCTAATTGCTAGCTCAGAACTATCATATGCAATACAAAGAACTGTAAATAGTGTTAAATAATAAGCAATTAGATAATTAATCATTTATTTTAGATCGTTCTATTGCAGAGCGAAAAAAGACTGCTACCATACAAACACTAAAACCAGTACCAATATAATGATGAATGCTTTAATTAATAAATTTCACCAAACAGAACGCCATTTTTTTTCTTCCATTAGTTTTACGGAAAAAAAACAAGACCATTTAATTGCCTATGCCAGTGGCGTAGACGCAGCTGGTTTAAACCCAGCCCTTGTACAAAACATGCAGAGAATGACTTTCAAACATGATTTAATTATTTGCCAGGACTTTTATCGTGAGCACCAACTACCCTGGGCTTTGGTAGTACCTGAATATTTTCAGAAAAATACCGCTGATCTCATTGAAGAGCAAGGAATATATGTAGTTGATGAAGGAATTGCTATGCTCTGTCTCTTGGAAGAATGGAAACCAGTTTCTTCTAGTACAGACTTGGTTATTAAAGAAATGAACCATGATCTTAATCAATGGAGTTTCCCTATAATTTATGGTTTTGAATCAACTCCTGAAAGAATGGACGTTTATACACAAAGACATCTTATTGCCCTAGAAAAAAAGAGGAATTTTTATCATTTTTCCGGGTTTATTGGTGATGAAGCGGTATGTTCATTAACCGTATCGCTGTTAGGGGCAAAATATGCTCGTCTTGATGATGTAGCTACTATCCCCGCTCATCAAGGAAGGGGATACGCCACAACTCTGATTCATTCCTGCTTAGATTTTCTAAAGAATCTACAAATAGAAGCCTGCTTCTTAGAAGCATCTACCTCAGGATTTAGTATTTATCGCAAAATTGGTTTTAAGGAGTTATTTAAAAATTATTATTATGAACTCCAAGCTTAAGGCGAAGAATAGATAGAGCTCTATTCTTCTTCGCCGATCAGTAGATGTTGTAACTGCTTTAGAGAAGATACCTCATAATGAGGATTAATCCCTTGTGGCGCTTCTTTTTGATACTGATTAAACCAACAGGTATGTAATCCTGCATTAATACCACCTAAAATATCAGAATCGGGATTATCACCAACCATTAAGACCTGGGAAGGTAAAGGATTTCCCATAAGAGCAAGAGTATGCTCAAAAATAGCTTTATGAGGCTTAGCAACCCCTACTTGCTCGGATATAACTAAGACATCAAAATAGTCTTTCAGTCCTGTCCGCTCCAAACGAGCTTGTTGCAATTGAGTGAAACCATTCGTAATAATACCTAAATTAACCTTCTCTTTTAAAGCATCAAGCAGTGAAATTGCGCCTTCAATAGGGGTGCAAATTTCAGCCATAATTGCTATAAATGAACTATTTAAATCCTCTGGTGAACAATTTAAACGATTAGCCCAAAGATTGAAACGCTGATATTGCAGATGCTCTGCGCTAATAGTTCCATTTTGGTAATCAACCCATAAAGGTTTATTAGTTAGTTGGTATTCCGTATAGTCTTGCTCAGTAAAAGCAATATTAAACCCGGCAAATAAATGCCGTAATCCCGTAAAGGCATCAAAATGAAACAAAGTATCGTCTGCATCAAATAATACCCAAGAAAAATGATTGATTGAACTCACTTTAGAATTCCCATAAAAATTGAGCTACAAGACAGCTGAAACTACAAGCGATTCAACCTGTACTGGCGCAGCTTTAAAAATTCCAGCCGATAAGAATTAGACATGATAGAAGAGCTCTTACCGGTTTTATAGCGCTAATACGTCAATAGTCATAATCCTGTAGCAATAGGATTGACATTGATGTTGGGATTAATACCACAATCATCCAATAATTTAAGCAAATTATTGCCTTTCCGTGTTAAACGTTTTACACAGTACTCCTCTAAATAGCTCTGCAAGACATAGTAATATTCAGGCAAAGTCATAATATTTAGAATTTTCTCTGCTCGTTCTACATGCAAACTATTTTCCTGATTACAGGCTTGAAATAAAACCGCCCCTAACATCGCCACAATACTGGCCTTACGTTGCGGATTAGCTAAATAAAAACGTTGAATAGATTCATCTAGGGCTCTATCTTTATCCCATTCTAACCATTCTTTATAGATGTTAAGTGCTTCATCAGAGCTAAACTCGCTTCCATTACTCATTTGTTGCATCACATAGGCAACTGGAACAACGGCCTGAACATTTGCCCAAGAACAATTACCTGTAATTTGTGAACTAATCGGCAATTGAGCAATCGAAATCAAACCCAATTGCCGGTTAAT
Organism: Legionellaceae bacterium; assembly: GCA_947476305.1. GTDB lineage: Bacteria > Pseudomonadota > Gammaproteobacteria > Legionellales > Legionellaceae > Legionella. Next base: position 5,666 of record CANJQE010000137.1, on the reverse strand, counting down.
CATTTGATGAAAATAGCGCCTGCTTTGTTTCTTATATAAAAAATCATGGATAAATTCTAAGTTAATTTCTTCAGGTCTGGTAATTCGATAAATATTGACACTGCCTTCTTGGAGGCTGTTCTCCCCCCTATCAATCTTAGCCCACCATTGTTTATAACGAATAAAACACAAAGCATGCCCCCTACTCGCTGCAGGAAGAATTAACATTGGTGCATGCTCTATTACTTGTTGAATAGCTTTTAAACTCTGCTCATTAAGTCGAGGTAAATGCTGGTATTGTAATAACTGAGCAGCATTAGAAAAAGCCTCCATAATGGTATAGAGCAAGGGAAATCGTTCACGTAAATGGCGACTCGTATAGCTAGAAATAAAGCGCCGTAATGAATCTTTAACTACTGCCACAGTAAATTCGAGTATAAAACCTTCATAATCTAACTCTATAAATTCACCCTTGGCATTGACTATATCTACATCACCCTGTAATTCAAAACGATGGCCCAATAGTTTTCCATTAATAAAATCCTGGGCAAAATCCAGTTTGGCTCCATGATGATATAAGCTTTGTTTTATAGGGTCTTGGCCTCGAAGAACAGGATAAACTAATACTGAAAGACCATTGCGGGTATAAGCATTAGCATCTGCCCCATGCGTAAGGAGTAAACGAGTCATCTCAAGATCATTATTATCTACCGCCCAATGCAAGGGTGTACGGCCGGTAACATCTGCTTTATTTACATCTACGCCGCGCTTAAGCAACTGCTCAGCGATTTCCGGTTGCCGAGTAATAGCACATTCAATTAAGGGGGTAAAACCATATTCATCAATATCATCTAAAGCATCGCCCTCGCGCAAATAGGCATCAAACTCCGGCATTTTATGATTAATAATATCATTAGCTATAGTCATTTACCCCCCTTTGCTATGGTCCACGAGGCGTAGGATCGGTACGGTGTGTAGGCATATTACCTAAACGTAGTTGCTTTTCCTTATCTTGTTCTCTTTTTTCATTATCAAATTCTCTTCGTGCTTCAGTATTTAATGGGGGCTCTGGATTTAAATTAGGATCAACACCATCAAAGCGCTGACTGGCTAACTCAGGATGTTGTAAGATATTATTTTGCAACTCGCCTTCAGGACTTTGTTGTACCTGTTCCTCATTAGAATGATCTCGCGCCTTAACCGATGCAAGCTTGCGTTCCCCTTGCTGTTCAACTAAGCGTCTATTGCGCTCCATCGCTTTAGTTTCTGCGATCAAAATGGAGCCATTGCCTCGACTTCGTTTAGTAGAAGGAAGCGTTATATCGACATCAATAGCCGTGCTGTCTCGATACCGTTTAAAAGGATTTCGACCACCGGTACCACCGCCGCCAGTACTAGTACCGGTGTCTGTGTCTGTAGTACCCGTGTCGTTATCGATAACAACGGCTCTGCTGCTTCGATTTCTCTTAAACGGATCCCTACCGCCCGTACCCGTGCCGGTATCTGTATCCGTGTCGGTATCACTAGATATTTTCTTTCTTTTGCTCATAAGTGAATATTCACCTCGTTCCACCTAATCATTATCTTTGTTCTGTATTAGGATTTTTCAAGTGCTGCTATAAAATAGAGTACTTCTAATTAATTGTAGTCCTTTATAGCAGCATTAGATGATGAATTTACAAATATTCTCTTTGTAAGATTTCTGCAATTTGCACCGCATTCGTAGCAGCGCCTTTACGGATATTATCGGATACTACCCATAAATTTAAACCACAAGGATGAGAAATATCCTGCCGTATACGACCGACAAATACTTCATCATGACCTACAGCATGAGAGATTGCAGTGGGATAGCTTGATTTTGCCTGATTATCCACCACCTTTATTCCTGGTGCTTTCGATAATAAAGCGCGCGCTTCCTTTGCGGTCATTGGTTTTTTTAGTTCGATATGAATCGCTTCAGAATGACCATAAAGAACAGGAACACGTACAGCGGTTGGGTTCACCATAATATTCTCATCTTCGAAGATCTTACGTGTTTCCCAAACCATTTTCATTTCTTCGCGAGTGTAACCATTCTCTTCAAATTGGTCGATATGAGGTAAGGCATTAAAGGCAATTTGCTGAGGATATACTGAACTCTTAGCCGGGATACCATTTAATAAATCCCCTACTTGAGATATTAATTCAGTGATTGCTTTCTTACCCGTTCCAGAAACAGATTGATAGGTTGCTACATTAATACGACTAATGCCCACCGCATCATAAATAGGTTTTAAAGCCACAACCATTTGAATAGTAGAGCAATTAGGATTAGCGATAATACCGCGTTTTTCATATTGTACAATACGATGAGCATTAACCTCGGGTACGATTAAAGGAATATCGTCTTCATAACGAAAGCAAGAAGTATTATCTATCACTACACAACCTGCTGCTACAGCTTTAGGTGCGTATTCTTTAGAGACCGCGCTGCCTGCAGAAAATAAAGCGATATCCGCCAGGCTAAAATCAAACTCTGCTAAATCTAAAACATCGAATTCTTTATTTTTAAACGATATAGTTTTACCAACAGAGCGAGCACTTGCTAAAGGATACAGAGTCTTAATAGGAAAATCTTTTTCTCGTAATACCGTTAAAAGAGTTTCTCCAACTGCTCCTGTAACACCTACTATGGCTACATTTAATTGTCTGCTCATTATTACCTCATTGTTCATCGTTTTTTTAAGTACACTGCGCTTTATGACGCAAATAATGATCCATCAATACCAAAGCCATCATTGCTTCAGCTATGGGAACTGCTCTAATACCAACACAAGGATCATGCCGACCTTTAGTCACAACAGTTCTTTCTTCTCCCATAGTGTTTAAGGTTCGTCCTGGTGTAATGATACTTGAAGTAGGTTTTAATGCCATACTTACTTCAATAATTTGTCCTGTAGAAATGCCACCTAAAATTCCTCCGGCATTATTACTTAAAAAACCCTTAGAAGACATTTCATCGCGATGGATGCTACCTAATTGACTGATTGAGTTAAAGCCAGCACCTATTTCCACTCCTTTTACCGCATTAATAGACATCATCGCATGCGCAAGGGTTGCATCTAACCTATCAAAAACTGGGTCACCCCAACCCACAGGTACCCCACGTGCACTCACGTTCACGCGCGCCCCCACGGAATCGCCTTGTCGTCTTAAACGATCTATATATTCGGCAAGATCATTAATTTGCGTTTTATTAGGACAAAAAAATGGGTTATTAGTAATTTCCTGCTCATCCTCATAATTGAGGATTAAATCACCCATTTGTTGTAAGTAACCCACTATTTCAATACCTAAATAGCTCTTTAAATAAAGACGGGCAATAGCACCTGCCGCAACACGGGATGCTGTTTCACGAGCTGAAGAACGCCCCCCACCACGATAATCACGATGACCGTATTTATGATGGTAAGTAAAATCGGCATGTCCTGGGCGAAATAAATCTTTAATTTCCTCATAATCACGCGTGCGTTGATCCGTATTAGGAATTAATAAGGCAATGGGCGTGCCGGTCGTTTTTCCTTCAAATACGCCTGATAAAATTTGCACCTTATCTTCTTCGCGTCTTTGCGTTGTGTACTTAGACTGACCTGGTTTTCTTTTATCTAAAAAAGGCTGTATTAACTCTTCACTTAAATCCATAGCAGGAGGACAGCCATCAACAATGCAGCCAATCGCTGGACCATGACTTTCTCCAAAGCTCGTTACTGTAAATACAGTACCAAAGGTATTAGCCGCCATATGCAAACACTCTCTTAGCTAAAATATTCTTCTAATTGTTGCTTGGTTAGTAAAAATAGTCCTTGTCCTCCATGACTCATTTCAAGCCAAGTAAAAGGTACAGAAGGATAGGCCTCACATAAAGCCTCCTCACTATTGCCTACTTCCACTATTAAAATACCATGCTCACTTAAATAAGAATGGGCAGACTTTAGAATTTTTTCAACTATAGATAAGCCATTATTACTTGTTTCTAAAGCTAAGACTGGCTCATGTCGGTATTCATCAGGCAGAGTTTGCATTTCTTCTTTACCAACATAAGGAGGATTACACACAATAATATCATAGAGTTTAGGAGGTACATTAGCAAAGCAATCCGACTCAATTAAAGTTAATTGCTCCTCTACTTCTAAGCGCTCTCTATTAATGAAAGCTACTGCTAATGCTTCACTAGAAATATCCACTGCGTCTACTAAGGCTTCAGGAAAAGCATAGCAACAGGCAATGGCAATACAGCCACTGCCTGTACATAAATCTAAAATATGATGCACCTGTTCTTCTTCTATCCAAGGAGAAAATTGTTCACGAATTAATTCTGCAATCGGAGAACGAGGGATAAGTACTCGCTCATCCACATAAAAGGCCAACTCACAAAAATAGGCTTCTTTAATTAAATAAGGTACCGGAACCCGTTGATTAATACGTTTTTCTAATTGTTGACATAAATATTTCTTTTCACTGCTGGTTACGCGGGCGCTCAACAAGATAGGATCGATGTCATGAGGAAGAGATAAACTTCTTAAAATCAAGGAACGCATATCATCCCAAGCATTATCAGTACCATGTCCATAATACAATTGAGCTTCTGTGGCACAAGATAAACTAAAACGTAAAAAATCAAGAATAGTAACTAACTCATCCGTTTCTTTAATGATGCAATTGGTCATGAACACTCCAAGGGGAAGATATCGCTTAAACTAATTATTAGGTTTTTCGCTAGCAAAAAAAGAAAATTGTACTCTATCTAGAAAAGGATGTCTCTGCAAAGGCATGATTCACTTTTTCTCTACCCTTAGCGTGAAAATTAAATGCGTGACAAAGAACATGACTGCCTCCATAAAACAGGACTTAGGAAAAACTCCATAGCTCACGAATAGGGCGAGATAAATTATACCTGACAGAGATCCACCTCCGATTATTTTTTACTAAGTCTAATTACTTTGATAATCATACCTAAGCAATTGATTTTAAAACCTAGAGCTAGGATATGTAATATAGAAGACTCATTTAAAAGGATGATTTATAAAAACCGAATTCTAGCGAACTGTCAAATTCTACTGATATTGTTTAATTTTTAAGCTAATGATATAATTAATTGCAATTCGACTTAAATGTGGTAATTATGAGCAGTGTTTCTACGTCAAAAATCCCCTTACTGAAAAGAAAAAAAGCGGTTAAAAATTTAAAAGCACTAATGAACTCCAGTAGTGAACAAGTTAATACCGAATCCAATAAAGGAGCTTTTCATTCTTTTTTTTCTGAAGAGCTAGTTGCTAAAAATCCTTTCTTGTATGAAAATTTAAGGGATAATATTGGTAAATGGATACAAAATTATTTTTTTTATGTAATCGAAGGATATATCTATTTTAAATGTAATCACGCTCAAGAATCTAAGCCCATATCGATTGATAAGCGCTCTCTTTTTGCGGCAAAAAAACCAGACATAGGCTGGAAACTGCATATATCTGTTGCTCCTGACCAAATCGCTAAAGCATGGACAATCGCTGCGAGCCATGGAGAGCCGAAGGCGCGGGCGAGTAGTCCCTGGTAGCCTTAGGGCCGGATGTTTTTCCGCAGGGAAAATATAAGGCCATACGAAAAGGCGTCAGTCATTGGGGAGCGTAGATTTTGAGGCCCGAAGGGGG
>CANJQE010000136.1 GCA_947476305.1 Legionellaceae bacterium | reverse complement strand
GCATCAACGGATTATTGTGTACTTCGGTAAACATGCTTTAGATATCTACGGCTTGCCAGCAGAGCTGGAACGGGTCGAAATTAATTACTCTAATTACAAAAATATCCTACATTGGTGCGAAATGTAGGGTCGATCCAAGGCTATCGTTCTATTCAAAACCTGCGTCTTGCAATGGATGATATAAATGTTGTGGTGGGGGCAAATGGTTGTGGTAAAAGTAATTTATATAAAGCTTTACATTTACTTGCAAAAGCAGTTAACGGAGAGTTAGCAGAAACACTTGCACTTGAAGGTGGCATGCCTTCTGTTTTATGGGCCGGAAAGAAAAAGCAGGTAACACAATCCAAACCTCCAGTTCGATTGATATTAACTATTCAAACCGATGACTATAACTATGAAATTGCATGTGGATTACCCAAGCCTTCGTCATCTATGTTTACTCTTGATCCAGAAGTTAAAACAGAGCATGTATGGTTTGGGGAAACTAGGCGGCAGAGTACAACATTAATGGAGAGACAAGGCTCTACGGCCTGGATTATTAATCAGGATGGCCAGCGTATTTCCTATCCTATTGATTTATCACAATCAGAGTCTGTTTTATCGCAACTACAAGATCCTCACCTATATCCTGAGCTATTTGCGCTAAGTAAAGAAATAAAAAAATGGCGATTTTATCATCATTTCCGAACAGATCCTGATTCGCCTATAAGAAGTCCGCAAATTGGAACTCGAACTGAAGTATTAAGCAATGAGGGTTATAATCTTGCAGCAGCATTGCAAACGATTATTGAAATTGGAAATAACGAGTTACTGAGCGAGTCCGTAAACAGAGCTTTTCCAGGCTCAAAATTAATCATCAATGTTGATAGTAAAACACGCTTTGAAATACAGTTACAAATGCCAGGGATTCTACGTCCACTGGAAGCCCGAGAGCTTTCGGACGGAACCTTACGTTATTTATGTTTGATAGCGGCTTTATTAAGTCCAAGGCCTGCTACATTGCTCGCTTTGAATGAGCCTGAAACGAGCTTGCATCCTGAGCTAATGCAACCTCTTGCTGAATTAATAGCAGTAGCTTCTCAATACTCACAGATATGGGTAACCACACATTCGCAAGACCTTGCGATGAGGATAGAAAAACTGTCAGGAAATAAACCAGTTAACCTAATTCGAACAGAGACTGGCACAGAAATCGAGGGTCTAACCCACTGGGAGCGGCTTATATAAGAGCCGCTAAAATACCAAGTTGCATGGTGCTCTTCCCCTGGCCCCCTACTTGCGCTTTGTAAGTGTTCATAATGGGAAAAATTTGGCTCAAAAAATAAAGACATAGATGGGCTTAAATAAATGGGGTTTTATTAACCTACGGGATTGAACGAAATAAAGGTGAAATCAATAAAGAAAGGATGTTAATGTTTAATTGTTTCATACAAAAATTTCTGGGAATTATCGATACACAACCAAGGTATTTATCCGTGAAATACACGTGATGCAATGATTAGTCGTTCTTTAATTTCTAGTGTTTCGCCAACTAATAAAACTTCTTCCCCCTCAACAAGCCTTGAGTACTCCATAAAAATTGAAGAGTGATCGGCTATAAATCGCTGAGGAATATATTTTAACGAGGGCAAGCGATCAAAGGAATCCTTCCACCAAGCTCGCAATGCATCTTTGCCTATGATAATCCCTTTAGTTTCAGGGTTGCGTGCCTTTAATTTGGGGCTGTGATGTTGCGCCTTATCATGATAAAGAGCTAATAATTTTTCAAGATTATGCTCATTGAATGCGTCAAACCACTGTCTAGCAATAGAGATAGGAAGGCTTTCAGACATTATTCTACGCTCCGTTATTGATGTGATTAACCAAACATAATAGCAAATATAGATGGATTATTCGCCTCTGTTGCAAAAAAGATTCTCTTTACAAAAGATTAAGTGACGCCATTTAGAACGCATCTTGATAGTCCATTAGTATGATCTGGGTAGATTAATTATAAACTACTGGCCGTTTTTGCAACGGAGCCGTATTGCTTACAGTTAAATCACATCATGAAAATAACTTATTAATAGAAATAGCAGCTATTTGTGTGCTAACCCGTTGACTAACATTAAAAAATACTGAGCCATTATTAAGCCCGCCGTTGTTGGACTGTGAATATGCCACATTATTATCAAATGAATAGTTAGCGGTAAGAGCATAGGTATAATTTAATTTTAAGAACCAGCTTGGATTTAAGTAATACGCCAGCCCTGCTTGTACGGCACCACCCCACATCCACTTGGTGTTTGTGAAACTCATTATATTACCTATATAATACCCCAAGTCGGTATCAGAACTATTATACACAGTTTGCTGCGCTCTAAATAAGGCAGGACCTGCCCCTAAATAGATAAATCCCTTGCTGTAGGTATGACCAATAAAGGCTGGTAATAACAATAAATCAGTGACTTTAGTTTGTACGCGAGCCATGGTTATTAAATCAGTAACATTAATTGCCGGATCAATTAAATCAATATAACTACCACCGTCCTTATTAGCTCCTTGGGCTGTCGCTTTTATTTGCGCATATTGATACATCAATTCTAAGCCCCACAGCCAATTCCGTGTGCTGAATTGTTGTACATAGCCAGCGTTAGCCTCGGCCGCCAAGCCATCACCAAAGTGCGCATAATCACCTGTTGTACCGGTGAATCTACCAAGCGGCGGCACGCCGCTAATCGCATTGAGCGTAGCCGCACTATGCGCATTCACTCGATCCCAAATATAACTGCCGCCCAGACCGACATAGTAACCTGTTTGATTAAGTGCACTAGTAGATTTGTCTCCTATGCTACCTGCAAAGACCACACCGCTTAAAAGACTTAAAGCCGATAGATACAATCCTTTGTGCGCCATAATCAATCTCCATAAATACTTTAAAGTTAATAATAACAGTTGTTGTCTTTATTTGAGCAATTACACTTACCCTTAAAGCTAATCTTTTGTGCGCTATCAATAGCTGTCACCGTACTTGTGCACGAAGGGTTGCCACGGATAGTAATCTTCGCACCGGAAAACACTAAAAAATGTGGCCAATCTGTACTGCCAAATGGCCCAGGTTTACCGTTGCCAGTTAAGGTAATCGATGCATCTTTATGAGTAAGGGGATTATTCTGCACTATATGTATAGTATAGGGTTTGCCATAACCAACAAGCGTTAATAAAGAACCATTGGCATAACCTTGACAACCAAGCTCTGTAACTAAGGTGTTTTTAGGAATCAAACCTGCGGCCTTTTGCTTGCAATTCTTATCAAATACACCATAAAAATGCTCGGCATCATTAGGTGCTATCTTCGGTGGCATGCCATAAGGTTTTGCTGGCTCATCATAAGCTTCAAATACTAATACTCCTGCCTTATGGATTGGGTCTAAAACATAAGCATAAAGCGCCGTTAAATATTTTGAGGCGTTGCTAATACTTGGCTTACAAATAGTTGGATTATTATGAGGTGGTGCACAAAAATAATTAGCATAATTTCCTAATCCGGCGGTTGCCCAACCGGACTCTGCCATAAGTAATGAGTTAGCATATGCAGGATAATTAATGAAGACCTTGTCATAATCCCAAGCAATCGAATTCATTAGCGAAGTAGCGGTCACCGCAAGTGTTGGGGTAGTTACTCCCCATTGAAACGGATAGGGATCATATGCATATGGTGCGTCTAGTGAATAGCTATTCAATACAACACCAACGTTTGGCGCGGGCCCAATTAAATCACCACTCAATAGTGCAGAGCCTACTGGGACTGTGGTAATAATTTTTAAAGCAGTCACAGCATTAGCTAAATAATTTTCGTTGGTGGCACTCAGATTTTCATGGCCAGCAAAAACCAGAATAACTGTTTGGTTAAATGTAGTTAGTCCAACTTGCGCTATCACAGCAGTTAGTAATGTTTTTGCCGCATTAATATCAGTTTGATTACCGGATTGAGGGATATTAGCCTCATAAACGACCTTCAGGCCCAGTGCATGGGCTTGATTAATGATATCAACCCATGAATATAGGTCAGTTTGATAGGAGCGAACCGTGGTAAAACCTGCAGCTTTTAGTTGCACAAGCTCTTGATAAACATTGGTAATAGGTTTTCCTGCACTATTATTGCCCACATAAAATACGTCATGAAAATTAAATTTATTCATAGGCGAGTAATGGTTTGGTTGATAATCAACGCCAATTAGCTGGTTAAATGGTGAGGCAGCATTAGCGCTGCTTACAATGCCACACAGTAGTACAGACGCTAAAATTTTTTTTAATAACGGCGTCATAATATATCCTTGTTTGGTTAGTAACTCTTAAAGCTAGCAATAATTACATTAACAATTAATTAAGTAAAAGGGTAAGCGTTTTCCAAATAACTAGACCAAGCCAAGATTTATGTTTTTTTGCGCTAAGAAAAATGGAGATAAAAATGGCTTGCGTTGCAAATAGGAGGTCTAGACACTACCCCCCTGAATTTCCTAAATTTAAAAACTCCGTAAAACGATCGTTTACCGAACTACAAGATTGTAACAAATGAAATATAATCTCTATTGTTTCAAGCAGTTGTAGGCAGTAATTGGCAAAACCATTACAAGCCACTGATTTTATTAAAATTTATTATTGATCAAGTTGGCTTCGAACCAAGATATCAGGGTGGCAAGTCCCTCCAAGAGCACTATTTAAAATCAAAGATTTAGCTTCAATTAGGCTTTCTCGCTATGACTGTTGGTGAAAAATTTAGCCTGCCACCCCTATGAATAAAGGTAATACTATGGAATAATTATTAGCCAATTTTAATAAAATTAGTCTACTTATATGAAAATAAAAGCAATTTCTTTAATGATCTCTATTTTTTTTCCTGTCGCTTTATTCGCTAGTACTGCGACTTGTCCTTTATCAAACGGAATCAATGTACACACCACAAAGCAAATTTTAAATATTTGTAAACACGGCGCTGTAATTAAGACCTTTAAAGTAGCTCTCGGAAACAAAGGTGTCGGTAAAAAACAAGCGGGTGATAATAAAACTCCAATTGGTTTATATCGGTTATCTCATCCAAGAAAATCCAATCAATTTAAAGTCTTTATTCCAATTCTCTATCCGACTACAAAGCAAGTAGCGGCAGGATATACAGGTAGAGATGTAGGGATCCATGGGCCAACTCAGTCATCTAGTTGGTTAAGCTGGTTAAACAACTTACCATACTCAACGCGTGGATGCATTGCTGTTGGCAAAAATAACCATATCGAGTATGTGGCTAATTGGGTAAAAGCCAATCCTGGGGCTAAAGTTTTAATTATTTAAATTTAGACGAAGTTTGATATCGCATATTTTCGTCTCTTGCTACATAAGAATACTACTATCCCCTATTCCCGGTCCTTTTTTGATACAACATTAAAATCAGGAGGATAAAGTCCTAATCTGACGCACTAGAGTGTACTTACCTAAATTCCTTTCTATTAAGATATATAAAAATAGACGCATCATTATATGAAAGACCATGAGCGCCCATTTATTATACAGATACTTTTGTAATTTAGAGAGATTTCTTACACGAACAAGAGCGTTATCCATGATGACTCTTTGGTGCTACTTGCTATACTTCAATTAAGAGGAAGGACAATGGATGTCGTATACGGAATATTCAATGCATCATGGATGATGCAAGGCCACAAGGATGTGGCAGGCACCTCCTCTTACCCACTAATGCCCTTGTAAAAATAACAAACAAACCACCATACTTGTACCCACCTTAGTAGGTCAGTAGGCATTCTTTTAACTGCGCGCCATACAAGGTAATTAACTAAGTATGCACAGACATATCCACAGAATTTGTGGATAACTTTAATAAGTAAAAAAGGACGCTATTTTAGTGTTCGCCAATTACAGCAAGGGGCTATCAAAGTAATCGCAAGGAGTTTTGAGGTTTGATTAACAGAGGGTAAAAATAATTATCCACAAAGGGATTTAAAAAAAATTGAGTAACCAGCAGACACATCATAACAAATAAATAATTAAAAACCAGTCTTGACACTCATTTATTTTTCTTATTTTTTTAAGCCCATTTTTTATTTAATCACGGTGAGTTAATCTAGTCCCCAGGCCATTAAATTAAGTAATTACATTAGTCAATTGGGGCTAATTTTGACCTGGAACAGCTCCGACGTACACATTGGGCCTATAATTTGTTCTAATTAATTAAATTGATTAATACGGCGATCTAAAATTTATGAAAAGCATCTCAGATATTAAAGAATTGTTAGCTATGAGTGGTAAACCGGGCAGTATTCCAGATAATCTTATGGCATTTTTCTTATATTTAAATGAAGTCAAACGAATTGTAAAACAAGAAGAATTTAAAGCATTTGCTATGAATAGTAAGGAGATAGATTCCTTAGCCGAGATTATTGACGAAATGGTTGCTTATTGTCATGAGAACCTGCGGTTTCAAATTGCTTTTTCAAAATGGGATGATAGCGCTCAATTAAATCATTGGTCATTTTTAGAGTTTAATTTCAACGGATCTACCACTCCTACTTTGGATATATTAATTTGTGACCCTTTAGGATTCGTTCAATCTCTGGTATTGACCAACTTATTAAGCTGCGGACTGGAATTGGGGAGATTGAGTAAATTTTGCAAGTTGAATGTCTATATTCCCTCAGATATATTACAAAATTCAGGTCGTGGTTGTGCTTATTTTGTATCGGATAGTATATCGATGTTATCGAATCAAGATAAATTTAATCCTCTCTATGATTACATGAGTACTCATCAACAAGATCAACAAAAGAAGAGAGCAATAAACACCTTGCTCTCTTTCCGAGAGGCTGTAGCAGTTGCTTATACAGAGGAAGAGCTCGATGACATCTATAAATTCAATATAGTAGTTAGCTCTTTACCCACAAGGCTCATACGCACACAACAATCTGTTGAGACATTGACTAAAGAAATCCTTGAATTGGAAGATCGTGGTTCAGAAATTGTAAACAAAAAGGGTGAGACCGCAAGCGACTCTATTCTTAGGCATTCATTTTTTGTTAAAACTCGTAATGAGCAACAAGAATATAGAAATATGAGAGTCAATATAAAAATGGAGAAGTTGGGAGAAAATGTACGCGGGGTATCTTCAGAAATAATTTCAGAGGAGGAAGTCCCTATGTTTAATGAAGCGGTGCAAAAGCATAGTCTATCTGGTTTAGCAGAATTTATTGAAGAATTTACTAAGACAGAAGGTTTGATTCATAAATAACACTCGGTAAAGCCAACTTTAATTGGCTTAATTAGTTTTAGACCTAATCTGATACGACTATTTGGAAAAGTCCTAACTTATATATATTCATTCATAGAGAAATAGATAGGGACATTAAAAAATGTATTTTTTGAAATTAAAGACTAATTTTTATTTTTAGCGATCGTATTTTTATTAGGCTATAGTTGTATACATAACAAACAATTATTATTGCATTGTATGTATTCTCAAGAAGAAATCTCAGATGAGCTACGCAAAAAATTTTGTAAGTTCATTGTCCCTATTTCCCAGGTTACTTATGAGCGTAAAGGAATAAAACAAACAGAAGAATATTTGGATATAGAAAAATTTCCAGAAAAGCTTAATAGCTTTTTCTCTAGTGTTCCTTTTGTTATGCCCAAAAAACCATTAGAAAGAACTCAAGATTTATTTGAAGAGCCTTTTATTATTGGTGAGTCACATTCACATATTAGTCCCAAAAAATTTTTGATAGAAAACATGAAAAAAATGAAGGAAAACGGATGTGAAATTTTATTCATGGAGCATTTATTTTATGATACTAATCAAAAAGATCTGGATAAATTTTTCAAGACAGGTGAACTATCTGCTGATTTAATGTACCGACTTAAAGATATGAACCGAAGCGGCATGGGACATTCCTTTGGCTCAACAGCAGAAATTACCTCCCCTTTATGGAAAGAAAACAATTATATAGCGGTATTACACGCTGCTCGTGAAGCAGGAATCAGAATAGTTGGAATTGATATAAGCACTGTTTATAACGTATCCGTTCGGTGAAATACACCTTTTAGTAAAATAAGACTTAATTAAACTGTGCCCTACAATAAAAAGAGGAGAGCATGTTGAAACTAGAAGAAGATTACTGGCAAAAGATTATAAAAGAATATGAGGGAAGTGGATTGTCTCAG
>CANJQE010000135.1 GCA_947476305.1 Legionellaceae bacterium | reverse complement strand
GCGTAGATTTTGAGGCCCGAAGGGGGATCAAAATCAAGGGGGACCAGGACGGCCAGGGCCGCCGGAGGCATACTTGTCGCCTGTTTTTGTCCCTGCCGGGGACTTGGATGTCCCGGCAGGTTTCTCAAAAACAGGCGACACGCTGCATAAGTCCTCTGCTTTTTTTAAAAGAGAAAAATCCCCTCATTTTTATATCTTCTGATCAAGCTCACATTAACTAAGTAATAATTTTGACGAACAGTCTTAGTTGAATGAAGACAGTGCACCCTTTATACTGGCCTTATTTAGCTAATAGAGTGCAATTGTGGATAATCAATTTGATAAAAAATTAGAGCTTGGCCAAAAATCTGAATATCAAGCGCAATATAATCCAGAGAAGTTATTTCCAATTCCGCGTTCACGAAAACGTATGGAAATCGGTATTGATCCTGAACAGCCTCCTTTTAATGGCTTTGACTTATGGAATCATTACGAAGTCTCTTGGCTAAACGAAAAAGGCAAGCCCATTGTTGGTATTGCGGAAATTATTTATGACTGTCACTCGCCTAATATTATTGAATCTAAATCATTGAAGTTGTATTTTAATACCTTAAACAACAGTCAATTTCAGTCTATTGCAGAGGTGGAAGAGATTATTAAAAGAGATCTCTCACAGAGCGTGCAAGCAGATGTTTCCGTAAAATTTAGGGCATTAGGAGAAACAATGCCTGTTCCCGTACAAGATAGATTCATTGGTGAATGTATTGATGATTTAGATATTAGCTGCTCCATTTACTCAGTAGAACCCTCGTTCTTAACGACTTCCTCTGCAGAAGTTGAAGAGACCTTATATTCAGATCTATTAAAATCTAATTGTTTAGTTACTTATCAACCAGATTGGGGTAGCGTTTTGATTCACTATAAAGGACCTAAAATTAATAGAGAGGGGCTTTTACGTTATATCGTTTCTTTTCGTAATCATAATGAATTTCATGAACAGTGTATTGAACGTATTTTTATAGATATTATAAATCATTGTAGTCCCAAAGAATTAACGGTTTATGGCCGCTATACACGACGAGGGGGCTTAGACATCAATCCTTATCGTACAACCAATAATTCACCGGAAGCCATAAAGAATATTCGTTTGCCAAGACAATAATAGGCCTCAAAAACTCTACTGCAGAGGGCTTACTGGTGTAGAGGGTCAATAAATTGGTATTCGATTGGAATGAATCGGCAATCAAATTTTATAAGCAACTAGGTACTATGCCAATGAATGGACAGTACAACGAGTTAGTAGCTAGTCATTGAATGGTTTGGCAGATAAGTATAGAGAATTTGAGCTCAGTTATTAATACGGTGCTCGAACCCTCATGTACTAGCACAGGTATATTCCGAGCTTCCATATCATCTCACACTTCTTCTCTCTGCAGCTCTTTGAAAGAAGTCTAATTTATAATGAGCTCCTTTCTATGCGGCAATTACCTGGTTTTTGTGGCACAACTACTTGTACATTAATACCCTTTATTGTTGGGCTATTTGTGGCTTCTGCTAGGTAATCAATCAGGGGTACAATCACCACTTTTCCATATTGAGAAGAGGCTTGGCTAAAGTATAGAGTGTCTTTTTGCCAAAAGACGAAACCTAAATGGGAAATATCTAGAAAAGTACCAATTTGTTTGCGTAGATCCCAGCTAGGTCTTACTATCTCAACAACGGCTCCATCAGGAATTTGCGAAAATAAATAGAGATTTGGCTTATTCTTTTCGGGAAATAGTGCAGTAAATGGAAGATAAGGAACTTTAGATTGAGTAATTTCAAGCGTTGTACTTTTAACCTTTAGTTCTGTTAGTCGCGCAGCTTGTATTGCCGCGTCACTAGAATTGATTCTAATGGTTGATTGATCTTTATGTACATACCAGTTGGGTTTATTAATCAAGGCTGTAGCGTATTGGGCCACTGATTGATTATTTTTATCATGAATAGTTAGAGTGATATCCTTAAGGATTCCCATTTTTTGATTATTCTGATTCCAATCAATAGAAGAAAAATGATTACGCTTTATATAAGAGACTTGGCCATCTTTGTAACGTAAGTCATTAATGCATTGTTGGAAGCTACTTAAAGAATTAGCTAAAGCTAAAGCAAGTACCGTATTCACATAGGTATCACAATCAAATGCATCAGTACGATATCGGGGAAATTGATCATAACGAGCATTAGGCCCTTCGCCTAAAGAACCAAGCACATACACAGTCCCTTTAAAATGTTCACTAAACCAATTAATTCGTTCGGTCATGGAAGTATTCGGCAAGGAATCTAGGCTGTGATATAGTTCTTTTATTGACGAGTTAGCTTGTTGCTCAATAGTTTTTGAATTAAGTGCATAACTGTTTAAACTGACATAAAAACTAGCGCATAGCAGTAGATATTTTAAGAAATGAAACATAATTGGCCTTTGTGGTTGCGATCTAACTTTGTACACATATTAACCTTTTTTATGGTGAGGGAGCAAGAATGCTCAATATTATTTGGTTAGGAATGATTCTTACCGCTGTAATTGTTGGTGTGATTGAAGGAAGAATTAATGAAGTAGTAAAAGCAGTGACTGATTCAGCCAAATTAGGTTTTGAACTGGCTTTAGGTTTGGCAGGGATTATGTCTTTATGGCTTGGTATTATGTCTATTGCCACTGAATCAGGTTTGGTTTCTAAGTTAGGCTCTTTACTAAAACCTATTTTAAAACGATTATTTCCCGATATTCCCAGTGAACATCCTGCTATGGGTGCAATAGTAATGAATATTGCCGCAAATATGTTGGGATTGGCTAATGCTGCAACCCCTTTTGGTTTGCAGGCCATGAAAGAGTTACAAAGTTTAAATCAACATGCGAAAATTGCTACTAATTCAATGTGTACTTTTTTAGCCATAAACACCTCTAGCGTGCAAATAATTCCGGCTACAGCAATAGCTTATCTTGCTGCGAATGGCAGCACCAATCCTAGCAGTATTATCCTAAGCTCGATTATAGCAACGACAATTTCTACGATTATAGCCATTATCGCTGTAAAACACTTAGCTAAATGGTCGTGGTTTAAAGTAGGTGGAGCAAATAGTTTATGAGTGAACTCACAAATCAAATATCAAATTGGATGTTTTTAGTATTTATTCTAGGTATTCCTGTCTACGCGGCTTTTAAAAAAATTAATGTATTTGATGCCTTTATCGTGGGTGCAAAACAAGGGTTTGAGACGAGTATCAACATTATCCCGTATTTGGTTGCAATGATGGTAGCTATTGGCATGTTAAGGGCTTCTGGTTTTTTTAATCTCATGAATTATTTTCTTGCTCCTTTAATGCAGTGGATTGGCATGCCCTCTGAAGTATTACCTTTGGCTTTGATTAGACCGTTTTCTGGTAGTGCTTCAACCGGTGTTATGGCGGAATTGATCCATCAGCATGGTGGAGACTCGATGATCGCAAAAATTTCAGCAACGATGATGGGAAGTACAGAGACAACGTTTTATGTTATCGCTGTTTATTTTGGCTCCATTGGTATTAGAAGAACAAGACATGCTATTCCAGTAGGTCTTATTGCTGATTTAACAGGAGTGATTGCTTCCGTATTAATCTGTCGCTATTTATTCTCTTAGTACGATCTTATTTACCTATCTTATTGGAATTGTTTACTATAATTAGAGTGTTAACTATAAAAATAAGCCCAGGCCTTAAGTCCTGAAGACATTACATTGGAGATTCCTGTGAAAGATGCACTAGAAAAGGAGCGGTTTTTATTATTTTTCTTTATCTTTCTTGGTATTCTACTTACGAGTCTATTATTTTCTTTATTGCTGCTTAGATATCTAGCGATTCAACAAATTAAAGGTTCAACTGAATTATATCATTCCTATAAGATAGCTGCCGAATTACGTCAATCCTCTAGTGATTTAACCAAAATGGCACGTTTGTATGTTATTACTGGCGAGAAAAGATATTTTGATTATTTTAATGAAATTATATCAATTCGTAATGGTACTTCACCTCGTCCTCTAAATTATGATCAAGTATATTGGGATCTAATTATTGGAGGAGTTCGTCCTCATCCCTATGGAAACCCAGAATCCTTAGTCTCAAAGATGATAAGTTATAATTTTAGCTTAAACGAACTTGAATTATTACATGACTCAGAAGAGCGAAGTAATGAATTAGGGCGTATCGAAATCAAAGCCATGAATGCGAGAGATGGAAAATATGATGATGACTCAGGAAGTTATACGGTCCAAGGAATACCTAATCTGCCTTTAGCCATACAGTTAATTTTTGATGAAGAGTATATGAAACAAAAAGCTGCAATTATGGAGCCTATACAAGAATTTTTCACTTCTGTAGAGAATCGTACTCAAAGTACTTATCAGAAATACAGTCAATGGATGTTGTACGATATTATTGTCGCTATTGCTCTTGCCTTACTGTCGACGGTAGTGATGGTTATTTCTGTATTGAAGGCCTTAAACTCCTTATCTGCAGCCACCAGACAAAATGAATTGCTTCTACTAAATATCTTTCCTGCTTCAATCGCATATCGTTTAAAACACGGTGAAGAGCAAATAGCAGATGAATTTCAACAAGCCAGTGTGATGTTTGCTGATATTGTGGGTTTTACATTAATGACTACTATATTGGGGGTGAAAAAAATTGTACCCATGCTGAACTCTTTGTTCGAAGAGTTTGATAATTTAACGGAAATTTATAGTGTGGAAAAAGTAAAAACTATGGGTGATAACTATATGGCGGTTTCAGGAGTGCCCGTTCCCAATACGGAGCATGCTGTAAATTTAGCTGATTATGCTGTGGCTCTTTTAGATAAATTAGTAGGATTTAATAAAAAATACAATACCAATATCCAAATGCGTGTGGGAATGACTTTTGGACCGGTGGTTGCTGGGGTAATAGGCCATAAGAAATTTATTTATGATGTTTGGGGGGATGTAGTCAATGTCGCCAGTAGAATGGAGTCTACTTCTTTACCAGGTAAGATCCAGATAACAGAAAAAATGGCTGCATTATTAGAGGATGATTTTATCATTGAAGAGCGAGATCCTTTTAAGGTAAAAGGAGTCGGTATTTTAAGAAATTATTTCCTTATAGGCCGGAAGGCAGGACAAGTGAGTAAAGAATCTGATTAGCCTATTGTCCTATTTTTCTTCCCTTTACCAGCCAATTGCGCTGCTTCATACAATTTTAAACGAGCTAATAATACCCCTGTTTTCGCTTTAAAGCTTTTCATTTCTCGAGTAGGTATAGGAGAGGCTGTGGGCAAATTAGTTGTAGTTGGATTTTTAGGTGCGTTATTCACATGCAATTCATAATGACAATGAGGACCTGTTGCTAAACCGGTTTGTCCCACATAACCTATTACTTGTCCGCGTTTTACTCTACTACCTTTTGATAAGCCCTTTTGGAATTTAAGCATATGTCCATAAATGGTACTGAATTTTTTATCATGCTTAATTTTTATCATGTTTCCATAGCCATTATGCCTATCAATAATTGAAATGACTCCATCACCCGTAGCTTGAATAGGAGTACCGATAGGTGCAGCTAAATCTATTCCTTTATGAGCTCTTTTATAGTGCAAAATAGGATGATAACGTGATAGAGCAAAAGTGGAGCTAATATGACTGAATTTAATAGGATAACGAGAGAAGGCTTTTTTAAAGCTATTGCCTTGTGGTGAATAGTAATCAGTAGTTCCATTAGCACTGGTATGACGTATGGCTTGAATCGATTTTCCATTATTCATGTAAGAAATAGCGACGATATCACCAGTTCCTACCATTTTATCACCTACATAATAGGCGTCATAAATAATAGAAAATTGATCTCCAGAACGAGTTCCTTGTGAAAAATCTATTTCTCTTTTTAGAATTTCCGTCATTGATTTCACAAATTTATAGGGAATATTAGCCCTTTGTGCCGTTGTAGAGAGAGAACCTTTTACTGTTGCTGTTACATATAATGCTTGTGTAGTGGTTTTTTTAGAGCTCACTTGATAGTTATAGCCTTTAGTCGCTTTTGCAATAGTAAGAGTATCTACATAATCAACGGGAATAATTAGTTTTTCTAATCTGCCTTTATTGATTAAAAATTTCAATTCTTGGCTTGGTTTAATTGCGGTAAGGGTTTTTGTATGGGTTCTGTTTTGTAAGATCTCATGTAAATTTTTCGCGCTAAGCCCTAGTCTATGGAAAATAGCAGCCATAGAATCTCCCGATCTAGGCTTTATAGTTTGCCATTCATTGTCTTTAACTTTTGGTTTTTCTTTTACCAGTACTACTAATTCCTTTTTAATCGCTTTAACAGCCTCTGTTTTAACCACTTCTGTTTTGATGTTTGTGCTTTCTTCAGTTTTATTCGGTTCAATTTCATCGATGATTTTTATTCGGTCTAAAGGAGAGGGCTTAGGAATAGATAAAGAAAGAGTGTCATTAGGGCCATTTTTCTTGGGATGTGCGAAATTCTTCACTAAAAAGTACGGAAGTGAAAATGCAATAATTAATGCAAAGATCATTACTAATCTTGATGGTTTGCCAGACTGTCGTTTTGAAATATGGGGTCTTTGAGCCATTTTTTGCCTATACTGTCATGCGCAACAATTCTGCTATTTTTTTTACAATCAATATATATCCCATCCTTGAATGAAGTGACCGCTATTTTTTAGGTCTATAAATTCTACCTAATAAATGAATATTTTGTTATATTTTTTTTAACTTAGTTTAACAAATTTACTTTTTTAACTGTTTTTGTTGGCAGGAATTTGTTAACCGGGCTAAGATACTCGCTGTGAGAAGATTGGTCAATCATTTATATAGGTTTTAATGTCATGATAGTGGAAGATTCTGTTTGTGCCGAGTTAATGCGTGGTTGTGATGAAGTATTGCCGCAACCCGAATTTGAAAAAAAATTACAAAAAGGAAGCCCTTTAAAAATTAAAGCAGGTTTTGATCCGACAGCACCTGATCTTCATTTAGGTCATACCGTACTACTTAATAAGTTAAGACAATTTCAACTTCATGGACATGAAGTGATTTTTCTAATTGGTGACTTTACCGCAATGATAGGTGATCCAACAGGCAAAAACGTAACCCGAATGCCTCTTAGTGAAGAAACAGTAATTGAAAATGCAAAAACCTACCAAGAGCAGGTATTTAAAATTTTAGATCCAACTAAAACGCAAGTTGCGTTTAATTCTCATTGGCTTGGTCAATTTACTGCGGTTGATTTAATTCGTTTAGCAGCAACTCATACAGTCGCTCGAATGCTTGAACGTGATGACTTCAATAAACGCTATACTACAGGGCAACCTATAGCAATTCATGAGTTTTTATATCCCTTACTTCAAGGCTATGACTCGGTAGCGTTAAAGGCTGATGTAGAATTAGGTGGAACGGATCAGAAATTTAACTTACTAATGGGCCGTGAATTACAGAAACATTATGGCTTGGAACCACAAGTTGTCATGATGACTCCATTAATAGAAGGTTTAGATGGAGTCAAGAAAATGTCTAAATCTTTGGATAATTATATAGGTATCAATGAGTCGGCATCACAGATGTTTGGTAAGATTATGTCTATATCAGATGAGTTAATGTGGCGTTATATTGATTTGTTGAGTTTTAAAACAGGTAAAGAAATACAGCTAATAAAAAAATCAGTAAGTGAGGGTGTTAATCCAAGAGATGTAAAAATTGATTTTGCAAAAGAAATAGTAACTCGTTTCCATACTCAGTCGCAGGCAGAAGATGTTCACAGAGAATTTATTGAACGTTTTCAGAAAGGAATTATTCCTGAAGATCTAGAAGAGCTAACAATTACTTGTGAAGGCTCTACTCCATTAAGTCAAATTTTAAAGCAAGCAGGATTAACAGCCAGTACTTCTGACGCTATTCGGATGGTGAAACAAGGTGCGGTAAAAGTAAATAGCGAGAAAGTTTCTGATCCCACACTTGCATTAGCAATAAATGAGTCCTATATAATACAAATCGGTAAACGCAGGATTGCCAAAGTGCTGTTAAAAAGGCCAGTATGAAATTTATTTTCGAAAAAGTTAAAAAAGTATTTGACACTGGTAGCGAAATCCGTAGAATACGCAGCACGCCTTCGGGGCGAAGTTCATTAAGAAAAGAGAAGACAAACTGTGTGGGCGCTTTGAAAGAAATTGAGTACTTGTGAGAAACAAAGCAACAAAG
>CANJQE010000134.1 GCA_947476305.1 Legionellaceae bacterium | reverse complement strand
TTCGTGATGCAATATCAGAGTTTTTTGAAACAACAATATCTAAAATTGCTCACTCCCTTAAAGGACGGATTAACGATGACTTTCAGACCATAAAGCCAGTGCCTTCAAGTTGATTGGGTATATACTTAATAGTACACAAATCTATGGTGAGCAAAATGCCTGATATTATTAAATTTAAAGAGCCAGAGCGTTGTGATTACCTTTATATTGATGAGCATAATAAAGTTCATTTACTTTTACCTATTGTAGGTGGTGATGAAATAGGCTTGGATAATACCTGTCAAACGGCAGTGGAATTAAAAACGTTTTTCTTTGGTAATACGTTCCACGATGAAGCCAGGCATTCTGCCGAGCAACAACTTACTGACTATAAAAAACAATTAGAAGAAGATATACAAGCAATCTACAGTCAAAAAAAAATCTCATCTCATGCATTTACTGAGGTACTACGAGGAAAAATTGAACGATTAAAACAAATTGAACAATACATTGAATTAATTAAAATAGTTAAAGAACAATATGATCCTGATAATGAGATAGCAATTCTGGGAAGAGATCCAAGCCCACCCTTACCTTCTGCATTAACTGATCTATTCAAAACATCTCAAAATGCCTTAGCTGTATGTCTTTCTCCAAATCTACCGGATTTAATGACTCGTTTTCGTAATCCAATATTTAGATTAAGAAGAAATTATGAAGAAAGTGATCATCCATTGACTGAGGGATTAGGATACCGTTTGCGTACCACATTTTTCCCAGCAGATAAAATACCCTCCCCGATCAATAAAAAATCACGTTTAGAAAAACTTATAGATACTGTTTTAGCTCAGGCTAATGACCCAAGTTATTTAAAAGGTGCTGATCGTGTACAAAAATTGGAAACTTTAAAACTCCTTATTCAACAAGAACTTCAAAAGATCGATAGTAATTTATCGGTCATGGAAAGCCGTGATAAAAAACCAGTTACTATATCCTATTTAGAAACTATAATAGGTGTTGGTATTGACGATGATCTTAAAGATTGGGTTAGTGCAATTATTACCTCAACTGTAGAGGAAGAGTTTTGGGCATTAAACGAACCTAATGATTCTGCCAGTGTTTTCTATGATGGAGCTAAAGAAATAAATGTTAGTAATGCTGATAGCATGTCCATCAGAGTCCAATATTTATTAGCTGAAGCTAATGCTTATTGTAAGTTTAATAAATTATCCGATGCTAGTTTTGGTGAATTCTTTGACAAAGAGCCTCATGCAAGTCAAATTGCCAGCAATGTAAAAAAAGGTTTTGGTGAGGGAGCCAATATAGAAGCCATCATCTATGAGTACATTAACAGCAACCATGCTGAGCTAGGATTGAGTGCGCCCTTAAGTAGTGCACAACAAAAAGCTATTACACAGCAGTTTTCTCGACATTATACTACTATTCAAGCTTCACCTCATTTTGATGAATTCTTTATTGCCGAACCTGATAAAAAAGGAGCTATTTTTTCTCATCAAGGGAGAATAAGTTGTCATTTTCTAGATTTCTTTACGAGACAAACTAAAGGAGCACACCCATTGGGTGCTCTTGCAGGCTACTCAGCAGAACTTCAAAGTGGAGCATCTAATCGCCTGAATCATAAAAATGACCTTGTGAGTCAAGATTATGAGAATATAGAGAAATTTAAGCAACAAGTAGTAAAATTATTAGCTGAAAATAAAGCTAAAGAATTAGTAGCTTACTTAGCTCAAACCTCACCTACGGGAACTCCTAACTACTCTTTACTATCACTTGAAACGCAAAATTATATTTCCCACAACCGTAACTGGCCCGCGATTAAAAGCGAATTAAAGACTTCTGCAGATATTCCTGAGTCGATGCAAGAAGATCTTTTAAGACTTCTTTCTCGTAAAAATGTAAACCATGAAAACCTTAGTGCGATTACTTGGTCCAAGTTTTCTTCCAAACCACTCCTAGAAGTAGAATTGAGCAAAGTTGCAGAAGGTCTAACATTAACTGCTGATATTTACGAGAAAAAAAGAGGCAAAGAATGGTGGTTTAAAGGATCAAGAAATGAGAATCGTGTAAATCAATGTAAAGAATTAAAAGACATTGCTATAGAGATTAATACTCTTTTGCAAAATCCGGCTTTATCAAGAACTGAGGTGCTTGATACCCTAATTAAATCTATAATTATTTTAGATAAAATTGATGCTGAGATATCTCAAGAAGGTAATTTGTTCCAGAGTACTTTACAGAGGGAAGTTAGACTATTTAAAGCCCAATTAGCAGGCATCTGTCAATTACAAAATTATGCTTTTAAATCAACTAAACTTGGTGAAATTATCTCCCTGGAAATGGAGGAGCAATTTAAGAAAATCATCAATCCAGAGGTTCAACAAATTGTAAGGGATTTACCTTCTCATTGTCATACGGACGAAGCTATTGACTTCTTCATAACCTTAACTCCTGTAGAAGCGGCTAAAGTAGCCTCTTATTTAAGTTTGGAATATCGAGAAATCAATAGGTCAACCAATAAACAAACTCTCTTGGATGTGGATATACCCACATTGTTCAAAGAAGTCAACATGCAATTACTGTCTGAATTAAAAGCAGAAAGTATCATTAGCGATGAGCTTTATGACAAACTAAGTAGCTTGGCTGACAAAATTCAACCCGAGCTTTTTACAAGCAAAAACATCGATAAATGGGCAGCTGATGTGGGGCTGCTTACTGAAGAAAATCTCGATAAATTATTAAAAGCTGATCAACCCACTAGCCTAGCAGAAACATCAAAAGATTATAGAAAAAGTATGATGGAAATCACAGGAAGAGAAGAGCTTCCTAGTGGAAAGACCCTCTCTGCTTAAAGTGCCTCAAGAACATTATCCGAAGACTATGAGATAAGATATTTTTACTTACTCTCATAGCCTCTATGCATTCAATATAGTCAATAAGCAACAGTTTTTATTATTAAGAGAATTCTGTAGGATTTGGCCGTATGGCCTAATCCTACATTAGATTTATAATAGTTTACTTTGGAAAACTACTATAATTTTTTCGCTGGTTGCTCATCTGTTGGAGGTGTTATTGTAGGTGAACTCGGAACACTATGAGAAAAAACGCCTAACATGCCGTGAACAAGAGAATCACAAGCTGATGCAGCTTTTTTTGGGGCTACAGCATGTTCTAAGCTAACTACTTTGCCAGTTTCATCAAGAGTGAGTACTGGACCATTAAATACAAGGCAATTTTCCGTCGCAAAATCACCCCAATCCTTCATACTAGCCCTGTCTTTAGTAAAAGACTCGGGAGGAAGATAACGCCCCCATTTTTTATCATAGACACCCGTTACACCTGTAACTTGCTTCATGGTATCAGTGCTGGCTGCTTTTACTCCATCATCTGTTTGACGAGCACCGCCCCAATAATCGTTACCAGGCCAGGAAAAATGGTCCCAAGCGACTATTGAAACAAGTAGGTGTGTATCAGGGCTACTGCCTTTAGGATAGGCCAGTTGCCCTGTTGGGCCACTAACTACACTGGAAGGACTCACTCTAAAAGACATGTGACCTATCGTTTTCTCAGCAGGCTCATCACCTATATACGGATCATAATGGACTATATCAATGGAGGATAGGGCATCTTTATTTTTTTCAAGAATAGATGCTAAGGCATTTCTAACATAAGGTTTTATAACATAATAAAACTCACCGGAAAAACTACCAGCACCTATGCCTGGGACCGTAAATACAGCTTTTTTTCCGTGCTGCTGAGCCAAGTTGTTAAAGTAGATAAGTTGAGGTAATAATCGTCGTTCCAATAAAGCAGTTAATTTATCCGGATTTAATTCTCCACCATCAAGCAATTCCTTCATATCCGCAGTTGGTTCACCACCCGAAGCCAATAAAGCACCAGGTACGTAGGCTAAATAACCTGAAATGGGCTCAGGATGAGTTTTAAACGATGATCCATGCCCACCATCATTGTATATAGTAACGGGCATATTAACACTGATATCGCCAAGAATACTTTCCTCAGCAAGAGTCCAATCTGACTCATCATGAAGCTGGCTTTCAGCAAAAACTTGTGGTTTTTTTGATTGGATTAAGAGTTTTGTAAACGTAGTTAAATCCATTTCTGAGATAGCTTTTGATTGTTTAGCTAATTCGTCAAGAAAGAATTTCCCTGGTTTAGCAAGATTTTTTTCGAGATTTTGTTTATATTGGACAATTTTATTTAGAGTTTCTTTGCTGAGTAATAATTGATAAGTCATTATATTCCCTCTTAATCCAAAGATATTAATACTATTTCACAATGAAGTCCTAACGATAATTGCATAAAAATGCTCCTCATTGCCCCGAAGGAAGATCATAAAAAAATCAATATGATCATAATCATAGCACAGCATGACTACCCTTACAATTGTGCTCCAATAAATATACAACTGTTTTATTTTATTGCAAACAGTTTTTTTATGAGTTTATACTCAATAAACTAGCTCACCGTAATTGAGAGCCTTGGGCTTCCGTTATTTGCTCATCTTCTGCATGCTCAGGAGCTAATACCTCTCCATCTTCTTTATCTTTACTTTTAAATAAATCAGCCTGTGCAACTTGCTCTGCAGCATTAGGGGCAAGAGTTTTTGAGCTTTTTTGTGCACTGGCAGGTTTTTGGGTAGAAAGACTGGTTTTTTGTAAAAGATCTATCTGCTCAAAAGTATCTCTTAATTCAGCTATAATCATCATGGGTGAACTAGAAGATTTTGGAGGCTCTTCTCTCAGAAAACGAAAGGTAATTAAATATAAAAGAAAATCTCCTAAATTCCGGAGCCTTACACCTATACTACGACTATTTATTTGCGCCTCAGACTCAATATCACTAAGCAATTGATTCGCTTCGCTCCTAAAACTATCGTAGCTCTTTTTTTGTTGAGACCAATCTTGAACTAAATTATTGAAGGTATCTAGTTTCTTTCCATAGAGACCTTTGGTTTCTTCATGTTGACTAAGGTTCTTTAAAAGAGACCCAAAATGTTCTACCAGTTTTTGATTTTTCTCTTTATTTTTAAATCGATCAAGCAGTTCTTCATGCATCATTGATTTGCTTGCAAGAACAAAAGCATAGTTCTGAGCTTTGCGAAATTCATCAGTGGTTTCATCCAGAACACCAAAATTGAGCTTAATATTAGCCTCATCAAAAATAGCTTGAATGAAAGGCTCAGATAAAACATCCACCACCTCTTTATAACTGTGATAACCACCTTTAATATAGCTGGCAATCCATAAGTTAATAATCGTATTAACCTTTTTTTCCAGATCCGTATCCATTTTATGCTTATCCATATAATCCTTTAATACCACAACTAGTGAATAGGTGGTGCCGGACAATGAAGCAACAAAGGGAGTAGTGGGATTATTTTTTGAATAACCGTCTGCAAGTCTTTCATCAATACCTATTTTAGGTACTTTCCTTACAGCTACAAGATTATCAGGAAAATTAGGAGCATTAGGGTTCATAATACCTGGGTTCATTGATAAGGTATCACCCAATTCCTCCCTTGACCTATCCTTTTGTTTGTATCTCTTGGATTGAGCCTTTAAATGTAATTCAACGTTATCATTGAGAATTAAAAAAGACAAAATAAATTGTTTTGCTTGATCTATATTTTGAATCTCGCTGCTATGACTATCTGCATACTCGGGTTTTACCGTATTATAGCTATCTATTAATTCATTAAACATCGAAAAATCATTAGCTTCTTTAATGACTGATTCTAGATGATCTGCATACAAGCTCTCATAAAGTCTTCTACTGTCATTGTCTTTAGGACTACTTTTTAAATTAGATGAAATAGCGATTAGACGCTGAACAACATTTGGGCTTAATAGAGAGTCATTTTTCTTGGCAAAATCTATAATTTTTTCTATGGCTTCTTTATAGTCCTGTTTAAAATATATGCTCTGTATGTCTTGCAAAAAAACGGGTAAATCTTCGCTTTTATTAAGTGATTTTTCGAGAAATTTGACAGAAAGTAAAATGAAATCTGACTCATCTAATCTTGAAGAGTTTAGGGATAATAAAATATTTAGTTCTATTTTGTTGTATGACATAGAATCCATCCCTTAATTGATATATTCTCGAATCATATATATAAAAATATAACAAATTGTTTGAATAAAGTAAATAAATCTCTTTAAGACCTATGCTAACCATAAGATTAATTTTTAAAAAATCGGACCGTCGGGCCCGATTTACAAATATAAAAATCTTTTGATTCTTTTATCATCGCTGACAAGAGAAGATTAAAATTGAGCAACCTGTCCGAGCCCAGATTCTTCCTCGTCTACAATTAAAAACTCCACTTTCTGTGATTCCTCTATCTTAACTAAGATATCGTCGATTAATGTTGAACGCGCTTCAAGTTTTTCTAAGAAATTGGTGCTCTTATCCATAGTTTTGAATAGATGTTTCAAATCTTGAGCAATTTCTAGAGATACTCCTAATCCCTCTTGCAACTCTGCTGCACTTTTATTAGATAATGCTGCTATAAGTTGATCGCTATCAATCTTATTATTACCTAATTCAGACTTAAATTGTGCCAAAGTTTGCTCTTGCTTTCTTATTTGAAGTCGTTCATCTACAGTAATACTCATATAGTTAGTGACACCCCAGAGTACATAACCTACATTCCTTAATAAACCACCATTAGCATCCTCACGTTGTATTTCTTGTAATCTAGTTTTTCTTGTGTCAGCTAAATGAGCATGATGCGTTTCACACATTTGACGTAGTTGTGTAAGCAGCATTTCCCCCTTAAGGTGTACTTGTACCATATGAGGATAGGCTTCTTGCTTCTCAGTCAGCTCCGTTCTTAATTTGATAATAGCTTCTTTATGTTTCTCTGCTGGCTCTGATTTATCTAAAGTTTTTTCAAGTCCAGCTAGAATCTCCAAATTTGCCTGTATTTCTTTTTCTTGCTCATGAAAGGTAGTTCTTTGCATTTGGAGTAAAGAAGATCTTACCGTGTTTATCATAGACCCAACTACAAATTGATTTACAGGTTGTAATTGGTCCCTTAAACTATCTAAATCAGACACATTAAGCGGAGCTGTAGAGGTGCCATGTTGTTTGATTCGTTCACTGCGGACTAATTCAATTTCAGCTAATCTGTCTTTAAATTGAGATATCATTGCTTGCAAGGCAGGCTTATTTTTAGGTTTTTCAATTAGAAGAGTAGCAATATTCTTTGTTGTTGCCTCCAAAAGCGAAGGAGATAGCTGAACTTGAGCTTCTTGTAATTGCACTTCTAAAGCTTCTACATCAGAAAAGTCAACAGCTTTCAGAGCATCAGTATGCATACGAATTTTTTCATTACGCAAAAGTTTTAGCTCTTCTTTGAAGTCTTTAACATCAGAGTTTGCTTTATTGTAACTAACAAGATCATTAGGTTTAACTTTTGCAAAATCACTAATGCGTTTCGTAATATCAGCATGAAGAGCCTCATAACGTACTCTCATTTTTTCCGCGTTTACCACCACTGGTGCAGAAACTGCGCCTTGTAAGGATCTAAGGCTTGCAGTCACTTCATCTCTCGTACGCTGAATTTGTCCCCTTAAAACACTGCTAATAGACCCCATGTCTTTCTCTAAAGGTAAACTTTTGAGGGCTAGTGAAGCCTCAACTACATTATGTTTCTGCATTGCATCCTGACATCGAGCCAAAGCAGGTAAAATTTGACCTTCAAGAACGACTTTCTTTTCAATCGATGCCTTAATAGCATCTACCATTGATTTTGCTTCTCTTGCTTCTGCAAAATTAAAGACCGTCCATTGCGGATCTGCAGGTAATGCAGCTAATGCTTTAGCCAGATTATCTGCATTATTATCCATGAGCGCGGTTAAGCATCGTTCCATTACTGGAGCCACTGTATCTTTAATAAAATTTTTGTAGGCATCAGATAAGTGACCTGCATAACGTGTTGCCATACACACATCTTGGAACTCCATTATACTGTTTACGTTAACTGCCTCTCGAGCTTGTTCAAGAGCCGTTTTGACTGCTTCTACTTTCGCCGTTTGTATTCTCATAAAAGGCTCAACAGCGTAACCACTTTCATGATGAGGCATAAAGTCAGGGCTTTTTACCGCAACAAAGGTAAAGATATGCCTATCTTTTCCCGTAGCCGTTTTTCCATCGAGGGTAACTTTGATTGGGATCAAGGCAACATCATCTGGCAAATACATGGAAAATTCCATTTCAGA
>CANJQE010000133.1 GCA_947476305.1 Legionellaceae bacterium | reverse complement strand
GTTTTTGTCCCTGCCGGGGACTTGGATGTCCCGGCAGGTTTCTCAAAAACAGGCGACACGCTGCTGCTTCTCGGTCGCTCACACCCGTACGTCTTCCTTATGCGGGAAAACGTCTTCTCTCTCTGAGTGAACGGTATTTGATTCCTTTCACTCAGTAAAGAGAGTTTAATCCTTTTTTAACTTACAATTGCTTCGCTATCGCTCGCAAAGACGTATATTTTTTATACTGAGGTGATGTAAACGATACAGTTGCTGCAAACAGACTCTACCATTGAAGAACGCTTCCTGCTTATGACATTTGTTTATACATACGACGTACTGCGCTTTTTGTTCGGCATCTAGCCTGATCTTTAGAGAGCACAAGAGCTCCGTTTTAAGCTTAAGATCTCCTGAATACCGCGCATAAAGCGCGGTACGTCGATGTGTAAATTTTGTGAGGCTCTCAAAGACAAGCCGCGACTCAATGGGAGACTGACAAATGTCAGCAAAATCTCTTATTGATCAGTCAACTGCACCATATTAGAAGTATGATAAGTTGCTTGATATACCTTCAATGCATCTTCAGCAGCTTGGTTCAAACCTAAAGCCTTATTGGACTTATACATAATCACTAAAGCTTTTTGTGCACTCGGAGCCTGAGGATAGTTTTTCACTAAATGGCTGGCTCGTTCAATGGATGCAACATACATTTTACGTTTGAAGTAAAAAGAAGATACATTAAGCTCATGTTGCGCAAACATATTACGTAAATAAATCATACGCTGTAAGGCATTGGCTTTGTATTTACTATCAGGGAATTTTTGAATAAAGATGGAAAAATCAAGAAAAGCCTGAGTCTGTGTACCAGGATCACGCCATGATTCATCCATAGGAAGCATTTTCGCAAATACACCACGAGTTTGTTGGAAATTAGCCAAGGCCTTCATGTAGTAAGCATAATCTACATGTTTAGCTCGAGGATAAAGATGGATAAAGCGCTCCGCTGTAGCAGCAGCAGAAGGATATTCTTCGTTTTCATAATAGGCATAAATTAAATCTAACTGCGATTGTTCCGTATAGTCGCTAAAAGGATACATCGACTCCATTGCTTCTAATTGCTTAGCTGCTGTTGAGTATTCTTTTTTCTTCAGTGATTTTTGTGCAGAGGCATGAAGTTGAGTTGCTGACATATCTTTGTATGGATTTTTTTCATCATCATCTTTGCCCCATTTAGCACATGCTGATAAAGCAAGAATAAGACTAATAAGAAAAACTATTTGTATTCGCTTCATAACCCACACCTAATAAATTGCACTGAGATCGACCCCAGTAACCGGAAAATTTGCCCCCCATTATACCTAGGACTATAAAATTTGCGAACACTATTAAGCATCTTTCTTGGGGTAAAAAAAATCAATAAAAAAAGAAAAAATCGTTTGCAATACAAGGGTCACTACGATAGTATTGTCGGCGGAGAGGTGGCAGAGCGGTCGAATGCGGCGGTCTTGAAAACCGTTGAAGGGCAACCTTCCCAGGGTTCGAATCCCTGTCTCTCCGCCAAGATAATTATCTTATCTTGAGAAATATTTTATCCTCCGCTAAATCAAAAAAATTATCCTTAAGTCTTATTTATACTAACATTCAACTTAGTATCGTAATTCGCTCTATTCCAGTCTTTGTGAGCCTTTGGCGAAGCAATCCATACAGGACTCAAATTCTATTGCTGTCTGGATTGCTTCTGAAGGATCGATTCAAATTTTGACCAATGAGACAGTGCGAGCCGTTTCCCCTGATCTAATGGTTGATGCTGGAGCTTGCGAAACTCAATAGACGAGCCCCGCAACTTCCTTTCCCACAAAAGTCCATCTTATCTGAAATATCTGTATTAAAGGAGGCGGTACTCTGGCTTGTCGAGCTTCGCAAATTCAGTACCAATCTACCTTAAACCAAATTTACGGTTGAATTTTGCACAAACACTTCAGAGCGAGCATTGGGATAATATGAACGATAACCCTACCCTCCTAAACTCGGACTACTCCTCATATCGTCTTTGTCAGTAGTCCCCTGGGAACTAGACGAATCAAAGAAACCAATCCTTTTCAATTTATTCGCTTGCTGTGTTAATTTCACAAAAAAATATTCAGGATGAACATAAGCGAAGTTTAAAATATGCGCATCAGGATTGGTTTTAAAAGCAAAAGCATGTTGAATTCGCTTGATGAATGAAGCATCAGAAGTAAATTGCTTTTGATATTTATTACCCATTGCCTCTAGCAACACTTGCTGTTTTGTTTCTAGAACATCACAAGCCTGTAAACACTGCCAATTTTTTTCCTCTAAAGGAATAGCGTCCATTATCTTATCCCAGGCCTCTTGCAAACCTTGATGATCAGCGTGTTCTGCAATCACTTCTTCAAAATGCTGACACATGAAGGCTCGTAGTTCATCATCCACTTTATCTTGCGTTAAGAACACTAATAAGGGATGTCCTAAAACTGCCTGAAAAAGACGACGTTTAACTCCTGAATAACAACTAGGCCGGTCCCCCTCTAGGTCATCATATTCCTCCATAATGACTTGGTCATTATCATCTAAAAGAAGATTACCCGCTTTATCGTATTTAACCCGCTTCTCATCCCAGTTATGAGCACGCCCAATAAGGGCTAACTCTTTAATAAACTGTTCTATTCGAGTTTCAATAGTATAACCATCAATAGCAGAAATGGTTTCATCTTGGGCAGCAAGATAAAGTAAGGCTATTAAGGGTTGATACTCCTCAAAAGTCGACCAACGCTCATTAATATTGTTCGAACTAACATTGACGAAAGACGCATTAGGATGCATCCAAAAATTGGGTTTGGATAGATAACGCCATACAGTGTGCTCTGTATGTTGGTAATAAGCTTTTAAAGCTTTTTGATAGTTTTCAGGGCTTAAATTAAGTGCTTGAAATGCCTCCCAAGAATGTGGCAACGATAAAAAACCACTGAGCCCATCGGCATTGATTAATTCAATTTGCGCAGGATTTTCTGCATAAGAGACTGACAAACTGTTATGTAAATCCTCCATGACGTTGGCAACGCCTACTTGCTTTAATAAAGGATCATAGTGATCAGACGCTTGTTTTAAACATTGTTGCTCACCAGCGCTTAAAGCAATCATTGACGATTCACGGTCTTGAGCTAAAGCCCGTAAATCTAAGTTTCCTCGAACTTCACCCGCATAATAATTATTTTGTTGCGCTAACTCACGAACTGCAGGAACGGTTAATAATAGTTCAGCAGCTGTTTGATTACTGATTCGCAAAGCTAAGCGCAGTAACTCATTACTGGCTCCTTCATTTACCACCGCATGTGCTAAACATCTCACTGCAGGAAGTTCTAATAGAAACAAAATATTCTCTCTAAACACTTCCTCATTACGACGAATTAAATTGCGCAAACAATAAAATAATAGTTTTGCTTCCTCAGGGTTGGCGATATCAAAAACAGCATGAGGATTTTCTCTGTCAAATGTTGTTTTAACTTGGGCTAATTCATTAAGTTTCCTATTAATGAACGAATGTACATACTCAGCATATTGTGATTCATATTGATGAAGTTCAGCATAAGACATCAGAGCAGGATGTTGAAGTAAATGTGTTATTACCGAGCTACTCTTCTTAGATATGGCCATACGGAAGGGATAACAATCATTAGCTGTAATCATCCTCTGTTGTTGTCCTGGTTTGAGCTTACTTTCTAAATATTTTAAAACAGGTAAATGGTCATTGTTTGCTCCAGACTTATAAGCATCAAAATATTGGGGTAATCCGATTACTTTTCTCCCCAAAATTCTTATTTTACTTTTTAAATGTTCTAGACAGGAAAAATAATCAGGGCTTATTGAATTATCATTAATATTAACAACTATCTCTTTCAAGCTTTTTTTATTTGTACCCTCAACATGCTCTGGACTTTCTAAATACTCCAGAAGAGGTAAATGACCATCCCCTGCTGCGCTAACGAAAGCATCATGTAAATATCTGAAATAAAAATTATGGAAGTGGATAAGGTCAAGTTTACTCTCTAAATAATGTAATAAAAACAAAGGTATAATTTTTACAGGTAGCTCACAATCACTTATTAAGTTGTATAATTGAGCTGAATCACAAGAATTTATCAATTCCATGCTTAGTTGCTCATTCTTTGAAGAAAGAGCCATGCCTAACAAAAATATTTTTAGATCGTCTTGCTTATTTAATGGGCGTACTTGTTGCAACCAGTTTAGTACTTGTGGTGTAGTTAAAGTCGGATGGCTGACCATTAAAGCGATCCAGATTGGTGTTTTCCCTTTCTCGCTGGCACTTAGATTTGAGAGATGGTGGTCTAAATCATTATCTTCCGCTTGCATTAAGGAAATAACAGAGAGAGATAATTTTCCATCAAAATACTCATTCCAAGCATCTGGAGGAATTAAACTGGCTTGCGGATGTTGTAATCGTTCCTCTTCTGTTGTAAAGATTATATAGTTAGACATAAGCAATTTAAACCATAAAAAATAATTTATACATTATAATATAAATTATGCTTTATATGTAAATTATTTGAGCAAATTAATGGATTTGTATCATGTCGAAATAGAAGTTAGATTAAGGAGAAATAATGCAGTATTTGCACACGATGATAAGAGTTTCTGATTTAGATACTTCAATGGACTTTTATTGTAACAAGCTTGGTCTTGTTGAAATAAATAGAATGGAGAATGAGAAAGGACGATTTACCCTCATTTTCTTAGCAGCACCTGATGATGCTGAGGCAGCTAAATTATCCAAGGCTCCTTTATTAGAGTTAACCTACAATTGGGATCCGGAAGAATATCAGAGTGGAAGAAATTTCGGGCATTTAGCATACCGAGTTGATAATATTTATGATACTTGCGAGCGTTTGCAAAATCTTGGTGTGGCGATCAACAGACCTCCTCGTGATGGTTACATGGCCTTTATTAAATCGCCTGATAATATTTCCATCGAGTTATTGCAAAAAGGTGAACGTTTACCGGCACAGGAACCTTGGGTTTCGGCAATTAATGTTGGGACGTGGTAAGTGATCTAATGTAGGTCGAGCCTCGACTCGACAAGCTTGTTTGGCCAAGGCACATAGGCGTCAGGCTATGAGTTTTTCTGCAAATCACTCGTCGTTGCGAACGAAGTGAAGCAATCCAAAACAGATTTATGTGATGCTCTTAACTCAAAATGAGCAATATACCGACTTATAAATCGTCTGGATTGCTTCGCAAAGACGGCTTTAATTCCTTAACCTGACGGCTATGGGCCAAGGCCCAATCTAAATTTAATAAACAGTCGAGTCCCCTACCTATCAACTGCTATTAAATAATTTCCCCCGTCTTTTTATACACTTCATCAATTGCTTTTAAAGACTCCAGCAAAACCCTCATTTTATCTAAAGGCCAGCTGTTAGGACCATCACTTAATGCTTTATCAGGATCAGGATGGGTTTCCATAAATATGCCTGAAATTCCCACAGCTACTGCAGCACGTGCAAGAGCTGGTATAAATTCTCGCTGCCCTCCGGAAACACCATTATTGCCACCGGGTAATTGTACGGAATGGGTTGCATCATAAACTATAGGACAACCCGTTTCGCGCATAATGACTAGTGAGCGCATATCGGAAACTAAATTATTATAACCAAAGCTTACTCCACGCTCACAAGCCATAATTTGCTGGTTGCCTTCTGCCTTTGCTTTATTAATCACATGCTTCATTTCCCAAGGAGCAAGAAATTGGCCTTTTTTAATATTTACTGGCTTATTGGTTGCTGCTACTTTTTGAATGAAGTTAGTTTGTCTGCATAAAAACGCTGGGGTTTGTAACACGTCCACCACACTTGATACTTCTAATAAAGGCGTGTCTTCATGGACGTCTGTTAATACAGGAACGCCAATTTGTGCTTTGACTTTTTCCAGTATCATTAAACCTTTCTCAAACCCCGGGCCTCTATAGCTGGAAATAGAAGAGCGATTTGCTTTATCAAAAGAAGACTTATAAATAAAAGAAATACCTAATTGCTGACACAATTCTTTTAAATAACCGGCTGTTTCTAATGCCAATCCCTCGCTTTCAATAACACAAGGTCCTGCAATTAAAAATAAGGGCTTATCTAAACCAACTTCAAATCCACATAATTTCATTCTTTATCCTTTGTATGCTTGTTTCTTGCAGCTAACACAAACTCTTTAAAGAGTGGATGGCTTATTCTTGGATTAGAAGTAAACTCTGGGTGAAATTGTCCTGCTAAAAACCAAGGATGATCGTCTAATTCAATCATTTCCACCAAAGTACCATCTGCTGAAGAGCCTGATATTACTAAGCCATGACCTACTAACTCCTCAAGATAAGTGTTATTTACTTCATAACGATGTCGATGGCGTTCCACGATTTCTGCTTTGCCATATACTTTACGTGCTAAAGTACCTTCAGCCAACTGACATCTTTGCCCACCCAAACGCATGGTACCGCCTAAATTGGTGCTTTCATCTCGAGTTTGTTTACTACCATCAGCATCCATCCACTCACTAATTAAAGCAATAACGGGATAGTTTGTGTTTTTAGAAAACTCCGTTGAATTGGCATTTTCCCAACCCACCACATTGCGAGCAAACTCAATAACCGCTGTTTGCATCCCTAAGCAAATGCCTAAAAAAGGAACTTTATTTTCTCGAGCATATTGAATGGTTTTAATCTTCCCTTCGATCCCTCGTTCACCAAAACCACCCGGAACAAGAATAGCATCAACGGACTCAAGCACATTAGTGCCATGTTTTTCAATCAACTCAGCATCTAAATAAACAATTTCTACTTTTGTTTGGGTATGAATCCCTGCATGAATTAATGCTTCATTAATAGATTTATAGGCATCACTTAATTCAACGTATTTTCCAACAATCGCAATTTTCACAGTCATTGTTTGTATTTTTTGCATATCGACTACCTGCTGCCATTCACTTAGATCAGCTGGTTTTACAGTAAGGGCAAGCTTTTTAATTACAATTTCATCCAAACCTTGATCATGCAGGATCATAGGAATTTGATAAATGCTTCGTGCATCTTCTAAAGAAATTACCCCTTCTTTTTCTACATTAGTAAATAAAGCGATTTTTGCTCTATCCCCTATTGATAAAGGCTGTTCTGAGCGACAGATTAAAACATCGGGCTGAATTCCAATGGAGCGTAATTCTTTTACTGAATGTTGGGTCGGTTTAGTTTTGGTTTCCCCAGAGGCGGCAATGTAAGGAACCAGCGTTAGATGAATAAAAAGCGCTCTTTGTGAGCCTAACTCAATCCGCATTTGTCTTATGGCTTCGAGAAAAGGCAAGGACTCAATATCCCCTACTGTTCCACCAATTTCGACCATGGCCACGTCAAAACCCTCTGCGCCTAATTTAATACAACGCTTAATTTCATTAGTAATATGAGGAATGACTTGTACCGTTCCGCCTAAGTAATCCCCTCGGCGTTCTTTTTGAATAACATTTTCATAGATTTTACCCGAGGTAAAATTATTCCTTTTGGTCATGATAGTATTAACATAACGTTCATAATGACCTAAATCTAAATCTGTTTCAGCCCCATCATGAGTAACAAAAACTTCCCCATGTTGAAATGGACTCATTGTGCCTGGGTCAACGTTAATGTATGGATCGAGTTTTATGAGTGTTACACGTAAACCACGTGCTTCAAGAATAGCTGCTAGAGATGCTGCTGCAATGCCTTTCCCTAAAGAAGACACTACACCGCCTGTAATAAAAATATAACTTGTCATTTTGACCCCGTCGGACATGCTGAACACTGTAAATAGTGATCAAATAATTTTGCATATAAACGGGGTTTAATTCTAACAAAATGCAAAGATAAATGACACAAATTTACGTCTTTTTAATGATATTTCTTTTTTAAACTAAATTTAATGCTCTGAGTGCTGATGATTCTTCTTCATCAGAGGTCTCATCAGTAACCTCACTGGAAGGTTTTTTTACCTTCCTTTTTTCTATAATGGTAGAGAAACTACTACTCACTATTTTTATTTTTGGAGCACTCGCCCCAAGAGTTACCGGTTTAGGGGGTAGATCCAACTAGTTAACGCAACTTTCGATATTAAAAAAATAGTCTTATAATATTGAAAAGTTACCTCATAATTATAAAGGAAAATGATGGGGAAGTTAACACATGAAGATCGATGTAAAATTGAGACTCTTTATAAAGCTGG
>CANJQE010000132.1 GCA_947476305.1 Legionellaceae bacterium | reverse complement strand
CAGAGCGGAAACTCAATTGCTTATATTCGATTACATTGAAGTGTTTTATAATCGTCAGCGACTACACTCAACTCTGGGGTATCAGACACCAGATGAGTTTGAGTTAGCTGCATAAAGTTGGTGTCCGGTATTTCGAGGCAAGATCAAGTGTAGCAACTGTCTTGAATTACAATTCAAGACAGAAATGTTGTTTTATACTCATTCCAGAGCTAAGATTCAAACGGTTTCACTCCTCTCTATAGAAAAAATTATAATAAAATCAATAAGATAAGTCGCACTCGCGGTAAGGAGAGGGTTAAAAAGATGAATTTGAGAACTGCTAAAATATTTGAACAATTAAAAATATTTATATCAAAAATATTCATGAAAAACAGGTTCATGATCAATATCAACCCATTAGGGGTAATACATACGCACTCTCCCCAACCTTTTCACACGACTTAGCTTATTGATTTTATTCTAGTTTTTTGCGCAGTAGGGGGTAGGCTTGTAATGGATTAAGAACTTGCCTTAAGTTTAGCCCGACGGCTATGTGTACGTGCTTAACCTTTCACTTACTACAAGGCAAGTTCAGGAAATTTGTCCACTTGGCAGCAATTTTATGAGCTCGCGACATAGCTTTTCCGAAATAGGCCGATCCTTACTGACACACTTCGTCATTTTTTAAAATCAATTACTTGTACTTGTCTTTTACCTTGCTCATTCGTTTCGATTCCATGCATATCAGTTTCAAAACCAGGTAATGCTTGGCCTATATCATCGAGCAGCAGTAAAAAATCGAGAATTACTTCACAGTCATCGGTTATTTGTTCGCCTGGCATAATTAAAGGCACGCCGGGTGGGTAGGGCAATATCATGACGGCACAGGTTTCGCCTTTTAATTGATTTAATGGTACGTATTTAACTTCTTGCCTTATCAGTTTTTGATAGGCTTGGTGTGGAGTCATGATCATTTTAGGTAACTTATCAAAGGCATGATACATCGCTTCGGGTAAATTGTGTTTTTTCATTAATTGATGAATGCTTTGAGCAAGAGTTTGAATGGACATCTTCTCATAAAACTCCGGGTGCTCGTGATACAGTTGGGGCAATAATGTTTTAACGGGAGCATTCGCATCATAAAGTTGTTTAAATTTATTTAATGCGGCTAATAGAGCCATGGATTTAGATCGAGAAACGCCTATGCTAAATAAAAACAATAGAGAGTACGAGCTTGTTTTCTCAACATTTATCCCATGAGTGGAAAGAAATTTCTCAACAATACTTGCAGGAATTCCCCATTCGTCCAATGTTCCATTGGTAATCCCAGGTAATAAAACGGTTACTTTTATTGGATCTAAAAACAAATGGTCGTTATCTATATGCTGGAATCCATGCCATTTTTCTTTTGCTTTCAATGGAAAGCAAGAGAAAGCCTCCTCATCTTGAGGTGGTTGCCAAACATCAAAATACCAACTGGTACTTTGTTTCCTTAATCGCCTTATTTCAGTGCGAAAATCCATCGCTAATCCAATAGACTCATTGATAAGGTCAAAGCCTTGTGTACCACACATCATGGCAGCAGAAACCTCACAACTGGCCACAATTGGGTAAAAGGGCGAGGTTGTTGTATGCATCATGTAATTTTCGTTAAAGATTTGCTCATTAAAATCACCTTTGATATGGATCATGGATGATTGACTGAAAGCGGCTAATAATTTATGGGTTGATTGGGTTTCAAAAATTGCCTGATCTTTTTTCGGAGTTAAATACATCCCAAATTTTCCGGCATAAATGGGATGGAATTTGGTATAAGGTACCCATGCACTGTCAAAATGTAAGTGTTTTACTTTAAGTTGTTGTTGGATTTTTTCAACATTATATAAAATTCCATCGTAGGTTGAATTAGTAATCACCGCATAAGTTGGCCATGCTGTTGCGTGAGGGTGCTCATTAATTTTATCTTGTATTGATTGTTCGCTGAATTCTGATTCAGGTATACCACCTAGAATACCGAAGGCATTGCGAAGTGGTTTTAAATAAATTGGGATTACATCGACCATCATTAAAAAATGGGTTAAGGACTTATGACAATTACGGTCAATAATAACGGTGTCGCCAGAGGTTGCTGAATACATCCCCACTATTTTATTAGATGTTGATGTGCCATTGGTTACTATAAAGGAGCGATCACTGCCAAAGGTGTTTGCTATGAACTCTTCTGCTGCGTGATGTGGACCAGAATGATCCATTAGACTGCCAAGTTCTTCAATGGAGATAGACAGATCGGATAGAAAAATATTTTCACCAAAAAAATCATAAAATGCAGCACTCGTGGGAGTTTTTTGAAACGCAGTTCCACCTAAATGCCCAGGCGTACTAAACGTATAATTAAGTTTTCTAACATAATGCATTAATGCGTGTGTAAAGGGTGGCAAAATAGCTTGTTGATATTTTTTTATGGCGCGGACTACTCGTTTGACATCGTCTCTTGCCAAATTTGCATTATATTGTAAAAAATCCAAAGTGAGATCGAAATCATTGAGATCAATATCGACGGATGCGTGTTTATTTGTTATAGCAAAAATAGGTAGTAATTTACTATGATTAGAAAAATGATGTAGCCCATCAACACCAAAATCATCCCAATCATATAGAATTGTCACGATGCGAGGATCTAGACTGCTAATGGCATAGGCCTCATCCAATGACGTACAGTTAGTAATATTATAATTTTTTTCTATTAAATAACCCTCAAGCTTGCGGATAAAATGGGTCTTATAATCTTCAATTCCTTTAGCATAAACCACGAGAATGTGATTCATATTTTAACCCTCGCAAAGTAAAATGATATCCCTATAGGTCAACTTTAGCATAAATAGGAGCGTTGTTGCATAAATAGAATATTTTTAATAAAGTGCAACTGAGAGTGGCTTTTCACCCTTTGGTACTTTCCTTGGATAATCTTCACTAACACTTAAGCTGTAAATTAGGTATTGTTTCCTCTATGGCTGGGTTGGCTTCATTCGCCCCTTTAAGATTTAGCAGTAAATGATTAATTAGATGAAGTTCCATACAATCCGCAGTGTTTAAGGACTCTAATAAAGCAAAATAATCCTTTATTAAGTCTTTTTTAGTAGCAAGCATAAGTAAAAATTTAGGTATAAAATTACGCCCATCATTACCTGGCATTGTTGCTAGCCCCAGTATTGTCTGTTTCAAGATGTCAATTTTTCTCTCTGGTAACTGTGAGCAAAGGTTAAATAAAAAATCTATGGCTAGGGCATTTATATCTGAATTTAAAAAACCTGGTTTATGAAGAAGTTGATGAATAACAGGCACACAACTAAAAGTGTTTTTAAACCACTATAATGCCAACTATATAGTGTAAACGGAACTAAGTTGTCACAAAACAGCCCCGACGTACACACCAGGCCAGATGAGATATTAATGATTGGTTATCCTGCAGTAGTAACACCTAAAATCCAGCTAATTTTCAACAGAAGAAACTAAAGCGCGTACATAAATTGGGATTTTGACTAGAGCTTGACAATATGAGCTGTATTAGGAAGAAAAAAGGGATCTACAGCTCTACTTAGTTTATCTTGAAAAAAATCTACAGTATCAAATCGGCACTGATGACCTTCTATTTCAACTTGAGGTACTACAATGGATTGTAGGTTATTGTTGTCTAAATCAGGTGAAAGGGCGGTAGTATTGATATTGGAATCTCCTACGCAAATCCCTGCAAATTGCTTAATAAAAGCTTCTGTTTTTTCTTGTTTAGTAAAATCTCCGTGTACATTGGCAATCGATAAAGAAAAACCTTCTTTGCTGCTCATTTGAAAAACTGCTATTCGATTTTCTAGCGTTGTTTGAGCGGGTTTTAACAGTGTAAGTTGTTCAGATTTATAT
The DNA here is from genome assembly GCA_947476305.1 of Legionellaceae bacterium. Taxonomy (GTDB): domain Bacteria; phylum Pseudomonadota; class Gammaproteobacteria; order Legionellales; family Legionellaceae; genus Legionella. The sequence goes on along the minus strand of CANJQE010000132.1, from coordinate 4,413 downwards.
AACAGAGAGGTTCCAAAACGATGTAGGCCTGTTTGTAGCCAATGGCTATTGAAGGTTTCTATTTTTAGCTTTGATTTTTTTAGTTTGTTTGTTAAATAAGCAGCATTAAGCGAATTTGGAGGAGGTACTTCTTGGAGCGCCAATAAAACAATTCCTTGGTTAAATAAAGAAATTATATACTCAGCCATAAGTTCCATCTGCATTTGACCATCCGCAGGTAAGTTTTTAATTCCATTGATTTGGGCAACTGGTGCAAATGACGAGCCTGGATTTAAAATATTCATGGTGGCAAAAGCACCCCAAAGCGTATTTTGTATGATTGGGGGATGATCGGTAATAGGTCTTATTATACTACCTTCACTAGTTTCAAAAACCATATTAGGAACAGATAAGTTCAAAAGACTTAAAGGAATGTTATACATCAGTATTCTTTTCTAATGCAGCAATTAAATGGTGTTTTACCTCTTCCTTTTCTTCAGTGCTTAAGGCTAAATTTTTGTTGTTTCTTATATAGAACATATCTTCTACTCGTTCACCAGCCGTTGCAATTTTAGCATTGTGTAAGTGAATTGAGAGGTTAAGAAATACACGACTTACTGTAGCTAATAAACCCGGTCTATTGTTGGTAATTAAAAAAAGCTCGGTATGACCATTAATTGGATCTTCATTGTAGGTGATTTGCGTTTTTACTTTAAAATGAGCTAAGGCGCGAGGAAGTCTTCTTTGTACAATAGAGGGTAATTGCGCTGGCTGACTTAAATGAAGGAATAAATCTTTTTGAATAGCATCAAAACGATTTTGATCGAAAAAAACTTGGTTTTGCTCATCCAAAATAACATAGGTATCAAGGTCAAATTGATTATCACAAGTACTAATTAAAGCCTCTTGGATATTCACTTGATAATTGCTGAGAACTGACGTTGCAATTGTAAAACGTTCGTCTTTATGCGGCATATAAATAAAGACTTCTGTGCCGGCCTGACTGTGGTGAGGCATAATCAAAACTAAAGGGAATTGGGTACACGTTAATATAGCTTTAGTATGATGAGCAATGATCTCAGGTGATTCATGAAGGAAGTATTTTCCTTTAAATTGATTCCAAAGTTGATGAATTGCCTCGGCTGAATCATGTTTCCCAACTAACAGAGCTAATGCTTCTTTTTTTCTTGTAGTAATTAGTAGATTTTCATCTAATAATTGCTGTTCTTTATGCAGCATTATTTTAGCTGCTTGATACAGTTCTTTCAGTAAAGAGTCTTTCCAAGCATTCCATAACTTGGGATTTGTGCCGCAAATATCAGCCACTGTAAGAAGGTACAAATAATCCAAATAGCGAGGATGGGGTAGAAGGGTGCAGAATTGTTTGATAGTGACCGGATCATAGATATCTTTACGTTGGGCAGTTTGGGACATTATTAAATGTTCTTTTACTAGCCAGGTGAGTAGGTCTTTATCTTCTTGTACTAGTTGATGTCTTTGAGCAAAGGCTTCAGCTTCTATTGCTCCAAGCTCTGAATGATCTCCACCGCGTCCTTTCGCTATGTCATGAAACAGAGCGCTTAAATATAAAATTTCTGGTTTATCCAGCGTTTTTATTACTTTGGCGCATAAAGGAAATTGTTGTGTATATTCCTCTTGGGAATAACGGGCGATATTACGGATCACAAATAAAGTATGCTGATCTACAGTATAAACATGAAATAAATCATATTGCATTTGTCCAGTAACGGAGGCAAAGCAATCAAGATAATGTCCTAATACACCATATCGACTCATTCTTTGTAAGGCTTCATAGGGATCCGTACTTACTTTAAGAATATTCATAAAAATAACCGCTATGGCTTTGTCTTTGCGAAAGCGTTTATTAATTAAGAATAAAGACTCTCGTATCAAGCGAATCGTACTCGCGCGCACGCCTTCAATATGCGGATGTTTAGCTATCCACAGAAATAATTCTAATAAGGCTTGTGGCTTTTGTATAAATACGCGTGGGTGACGCACTTCTATGTAGGTATTAGACAATTGAAAGTCATTATCTAAATGGACTAATTTTTGTTTTTGATGGTGAATAATAGTTTCATCGAACCATTGCAAAAGCATTTCATTAAGTTCTCTATTGCGCTTAATGACTTTGAAATAGTCCTTCATAAATTGTTCAATAGCTAAAGAATGTGGTTTATCACTATAAGCAAACACTTTGGCTAGTTTTATTTGATAATCAAAGGATAAGCGCTCTTCAGGTTTATCAGCAAGCATGTGTAAAGCAAAGCGAACTCGCCATAGGAAATGTTGGCAGTACATTAGCTCTTCATATTCTTTATCAGTAATAAAGACATAGCTAATTCCATCGGCTAATTTTTTTACTTTAAAATGTCGTTTACTAATGCTTAAAAGAAGTTGTATATCGCGTAATCCACCCGGACCGAATTTTACGTTAGGTTCTAAGTTATATGCTGTTTCGCCATATTTTAAATAACGTTTTTTTTGCTCTTGAACTTTAGAGAAAAAATATTGATGACTAGGCCACATATGAAGAGTTTGGGTTTGATAAATCAACTCCTCCATTAAGCTGCCTTTACCACATAATAAGAACATATCCATTAAAGTAGAAATTACACTTAAATCATTGGAGGCTAACTCTGCACAAAGATCCACAGTGGTTATTTGATGACTCACTTCTAAACCAATATCCCAGCAATCTTGAATAAAGTTCTGAGCATTTTGTAGTTCTTCGGGGAGGACGGAATGGTGATGTAATAATAATAAATCAATATCTGAATGGAGTTGCAGTTCGCGGCGGCCGTAACTTCCTAAGGCCAGTAAACAGAACTTATCATTTTTATCTAGTTTATTCTTATTAAATAAATCAATGAGGAGCGTATCAATAAAAACCGCTAACTTGCGTGTTATTGCAATGATATTCGCTGAAGAATGAAACTCAAGACATAACTGTTCTTTGAACTGTTTAATCGTGTTTTTTAAAATGCGATTATCGTTCTTCATTGCGTAAGGTCAATATTTCTACACCGTTATCTGTGACTAATAGCGTATGTTCCCATTGTGCTGACAAGCTATGATCTTTAGTCACCACAGTCCATTGATCAGGTAATAAACGAGTATGATATTTTCCTATATTTACCATCGGTTCTATAGTAAAAGTCATACCGGGTTCTAATTTCATTCCTGTCCCGTGAACGCCATAATGCAGTACTTGTGGGTCTTCATGAAATACTTTACCGATTCCATGTCCGCAATAATCTCTAACGACTGAACAGCGATTTTTTTCAGCATGTTGCTGAATAGCAGCACCGATGTCTCCTAATTGAACCCCCGGTTTGACCATATCAATGCCAATAAATAGACATTCATGAGCTACTTGAACTGCGTGTTTTGCTTTAATAGAAGGAGTCCCGACAATAAACATTTTACTTGTATCGCCATGGTATTCATCTTTAATTACCGTAATATCAACATTAAGGATATCACCATCTTTTAATGCTTTTTTTCCAGGAATACCGTGACATACTACGTGATTAATCGAAGTGCAAATAGACTTTGGAAAACCATTATAATTTAAAGGCGCTGGAATAGCTTTTTGCACATTTACAATATAATCATGACAAATAGTATTGAGCTCTTCGGTCGTAGTCCCCACTTGAACGTAAGGACCTATCATTTCCAAGACTTCTCCTGCGAGTCGTCCCGCAACCCGCATTTTTTCTATTTCATCAGGTGTTTTGATTGTCACAGCCATTAGGTCAATCCAAAAAATAATCGAGTATAAACAAGTAGAGCAAGAGTAGCAGGACTTGTCAAAAAACGCTAATTTATTGATAAAAAATGTTTTTAGTTTAGTAGAATAATCTTCTCCTTTATGGAAGAGAAGATTAATTGAAAATTAGGTGGCTGAAGGACTATCGCCACTATGTCTGCGGTTTTCTCTTTGCGCATCACGCGCCTCTAAAACCTCTGCTAAGCGTTCTACACTTAGTTTTGTCATTTGATACCATAAAGTACCATAAGTTGTGGTCAGAGATCTGGGAAAAGAAAACCCAGAAACAGCTATTACGCTTTCTTTAGTAGCATTTTTCCCATTATGGTCAGGAATGTATTTCAGAAAAGAGGCGTTTACGTAAGGAGGTTTTTTAAGATAAATACTAAACTCACCTACATCAATTGCCTTTTGTCTGCCATTATTATGTCGTATTGCTTCCTTAAGTTTCTCTTGGATATTGATTCTTGGCTTTATCCCGTGGGGATCTACAAAATAAGCAGCGTGTCGCCTGTTTTTGAGAAACCTGCCGGGACATCCAAGTCCCCGGCAGGGACAAAAACAGGCGACAAGTATGCCTCCGGCGGCCCTGGCCGTCCTGGTCCCCCTTGATTTTGATCCCCCTTCGGGCCTCAAAATCT
>CANJQE010000131.1 GCA_947476305.1 Legionellaceae bacterium | reverse complement strand
CCTTCGGGCCTCAAAATCTACGCTCCCCAATGACTGACGCCTTTTCGTATGGCCTTATATTTTCCCTGCGGAAAAACATCCGGCCCTAAGGCTACCAGGGACTACTCGCCCGCGCCTTCGGCTCTCCATGGCTCGCAGCGAATGAATTTAAGAGCAAGGAGCACGCAGAAGAGTCACAGCTTAGCCTAAGGTTTTTGCGTTCTATTATTGTTTCAAAATACATGAAAGATTATGGTATCCCTGCTGATTTGCATTCTAAAGACGAATTACTTGCATGGAAAAATAAGATTTTAAGCGAGCAGTTGGCCGTTATTTATTATGATTTGACTGGGCAAAATCCATCAGGGTTGGATCTTTCTAAAGTGTATCCAAAAATAAAATTATCTGATAATCAAGTGTATGCGTATTTAGTCCCAGCTGTTTTGGATAGACTGCCTGATGCGAGCTTGCAACAAGCCTCTTTATTAATAGCAGCTCATTTAGCGTGTACTGATTTAAAACCTATAGCACATGAACACTATTTTCAGGCTCAGATTACCACTGTCGAAGAGCAAATCAGCATGACTAATGAGAATCGACGTTCGCTCCAATTTTTTACGCACCCTGACAAATCAGCGAGCAACCATAGTACTTTAAAATGGCGTGACAAAACCTATAGATTTCAACATACCCATATTCATTTTGAACATAATGGCGAAGAAAAAGAATATGAAATCAAAGATGTGAATGGAACTATAATGCGCTTTGATGGTGAAGTACATAATGTTTTTGAATATGTTTTGCCTAAAGAGGAAGGTAAGTCAGCGCCTCGTAAACGTTTAATAGCCGTCGGTTCGCCACTAAAAATCGTAGACAAACCAAATCAAGATATTCAATCCTTACTCGATAAAGTAAAGATTAGTGAGCAACAATGGCAACAAGACGTTCTTCGCTGGCAAACTGAGGTTACTCTTTGGGAAAACAGAGCGAATAAAAACGATAGCAGCAAAAAACCTGCAAAACCAATTTTAAATCTTGAACAACACTTGGATTTTGGCAAAGTATTTATGAATTCGTTAAACGCTCAAAGTGAACACAATGAACTGATTTATCACTCTTGGGCAAGTCTTCGCTCTGGAACACATGGATTTCAATCAGGACTTCGTTTTATTATGTCAACAAAACCTCTTCAAGTATCTAAGGAACAATATGATGTATTAAAAAAACTATTTGGTGAAATGCGTACTAATCTTCAAGAAGAAGAAATACTCGATCCCATTGATAGAAAAGCAGGATGGAGAAAAGAACGTACAACATTAATTGAAGAGTTAAGACGAATAGGTTCTCCCCCAAAAATGGAGGCTTTTTAATCAAATTACTGTTGTAGGTCGTTATGAGTAAATTTTTGTAACAGCTATTCCAAGCGATGCTCCGTCATTTTGAATAGTAATCTAAAGTTAGCGATATAATAGTAATCCAACTCAATAGATCAGAAAAGGAAAGAACCATAAGTACCTTAAAAGCTAATTCTTTAGGTAGAGATGAGGATCAATTTATATCGCTTCTCCCTCTTTATAATTCACCTGAAACACTTTTAATAAGTGATACACTTCCTTTACCTGGAAAAGAAATAGAAAGTAGACCAACTGCTCAAATTATAAAAGAGCTTAATAGGCAATTCTGGGTAGAAGGATTATTTGTTCGAAAAAATGATTTAACTAAGATAAAACGATATAAAAATAGAGATAAGCGCTATAAAAATGACTTTGATACACAGCAGTTTCTAAGTTGGGTCAAAACTATTGAAGAAAATACAGTACTTTGTGACATGGAACATAAGGCTTTAGGAAAAGGGGTGTTTGTACCCTATGGAAAACAACTACCCAAAGGTACATTTATTCCCTCATCTGGAATTATTAAACTAGACCCAACAGAAGAAGAATTAGCAACTAAAATACATTGTTCTGCTCTTCAAGATCTTAATTCACTCACAAAGACAATATATGGTTTCATTGATCCTTCTCGAAAGGGAGGAATTTTAAATTTTATTAATCATGCGCCCGATAAAAATGAAATAGCACATTTTGTTTTTCGAAGTCCCACTATAAAAGAAAAAATGGCGACCTCAAATCTTAAAAGCACCATAAAATTTTATAATGGATATGCAATTATGGGATTAGAGGCACTTATAGATATTGATGGTGGCGAATATGGGCAACAACTGCTTTGGTCTTACGCGCGCTCTTGTGAGTACTTAGAAAGCGATGAGTCACAATTAACTCACCCTACTCTTTTGCTTTTTGATAACAGGAGTGAGTACAGTGGAAAAACTATTGACTCACGTGATTATACTTTGAGGAAAATAAATATATTTATCAACAATGGTGAATTAATGATGCAAAAAATCGCTTCTTTAACTCGCTGGGAACTAATGGAAGATTCATCAGACTCTAGATTTATATTATTGTCAGATTATAAAACGATAAATCAGGGCGCAGCCAAACAACTCCTCATCGAGAAAAAGATGTTACAAGCCTATTTACAAAAAAGCCCACTTACAGATCGCATTATACTTGATATTAACCACCACTCAGGGAGCAGTTAGATTTATCATTTATTTTATATTAAAAGGCTATTTATCAGTATAATATACTAATTTAATATCAGGATATCCATATGATTTCTAGCAACAAACCGCCGGTTCATCCTGGAGAAATTTTATTAAAAAAATTTTTAGAGCCCATTAATCTATCTCAAAAACAATTTGCTGAACATTTAAGTTGGACTTACGCCCGGCTTAATGAGATTATTAATACACATCGCGGAGTCACTGCTGATTCAGCACTTGCCTTTGCCGAATCATGGGGTACAGAACCTGAGTTTTGGCTTAATCTTCAACGTGATTGGGATTTGTGGAAAGCAAAGCAAACCCATTTAGTTGTTAACCCGCTGCCTCATATTAAAGAATAAACAATAAAATAACTACAAAGAGAACACAGATTAGATAACATTAAGCTATGTAAAAAATCTATTGAGTAGCTGGATATAACTCATGTATCGGTATATGATACATGGACTATATAGGGATATTATTTTTATGTGTTCCTTTGTGGTTTTAACACTTAGTGTAACCCTATACTGGATTATTCTTGGAATCATTAGCGGCCTTTTCTAACGTTGTACGACTAATAAAACTCCTGTTTTTTTCTTTAGGCGTATTAGGCAGCATTATCTTATTGTTGATTTATAGTTTTTCACTTTGATTGGTTTCGGCGCTACAGCACGAATCTCGGATGTAAAACGAAACTAGAAGACACTTGGAATAGTACATTTAATGGGTGATCAGTACGTCGATACACTAAACGACGTTCTAAAAATAGTCTTTAAAACACGTAGAACAGTTAAATAATCGTCTATTAAAATATAATTTTGACTGTTTTTTTTCTTAATCTAGCCTATAAATTAATAAAATAACTCCTTTTATATGGATTTATCCATCATCAAAAATTAGGTTTTAACGATGATTATTAGTCCAACCTCGATAAGGTTTAACTAGTTCGTATAAGTATAATGTTCGTTACTGTACATGAGGATACACCATTGCCCACAATCTCCAATAGTAATGAAAAAGATTTTTTTGGTAACACTATTATTTATCGTACAAACGATCAATGGGGTGATATTTTCGTTATTGATAAACAAAACTGTAGGACACTTGCCTTTGATGCTGTATATGAGCAAAGTTGTATTGATCTAAAAAAACCACATATTCCTGTCCATGAGTATACACGGATCATGTTATGGGTGCTTGCTTTTATCAATCCGCGCCATGTGACTGTTTTGGGATTAGGAGGAGGATGTCTTCTTCACTGCCTTAGTTATTTGCTGCCTCAATGCCAACTGCTTGCTATAGAGCTTCGGAAGAAAGTGTATGAAGTGGCTCTTAATTTTTTTATGATACCCACGCAACATAATATCCATATATCGATTTCCGATGCTAAAATAGCAATGAATCATTGTGACGATGGAAGCACCCAGATCATTTTTGCCGACTTGTATCAGAGTTATGGGATGAACCCATTTCAAATGCAAAAAGAATTCGTCCAGCAATGCCAACGAGTTCTAGATAATACAGGTTGGCTTGTAGTGAACTATCATCAACTGCCCGAACCCAACTCTATTTTTATTCAATGTTTACGCTATTATTTTGCAGAGATATTTGTTTGCCCAGCATTTAGCGGGAATTATATTTTATTTGCTAGAAAACATCCAATAGGACCTATAAACAACTATCATACAAATATATTAGATTTAGAAGAAAAACTCGACATTAAATTAACCCATTTATTTAAACGAGTTACCCAAATTTATTTAAAAAAATGAAGTGGCATAAGGCGTCAAAGCTTGCTTTTTGTCTTCCACGAAGAGATAAGGTCAAGCCTTGTTTTTTGTCCCATTTTTAAAATTTATTTACACATTTAAAAATGTTATTGTCTTTAACTTGCTAATTGGAAATAACGACAGTCACTCTAAAATATTTCATTACTTTTAATTGATAATAAAAATGAACTTGCGCCATTTTACGATCTTCTTTGCACGTCGATTTATGAAACTTTACATAAGGATTTCTCTTTTAGAATAGGAGATCGTTATGCTTTTGCAAGAATAGACTTAAATCAATTTACTCCTTGAAGCAGAGCTAGATATAAAAAAAGGCTCGTTTACTCAAAGAATGAAAGATAATAGAGAGCTTCTTTTAGCCCATAAGGATCGAGCCACTGAACAAATAATGGACAATTATCCGCAAGCGAAAATTCCTAACCGTATTAGTGCATTAATTGGAAAGCGAGTGAATGGACTCCGTCAGCAAGGAGTGTGAGTTTCCCTAAGTTACGGTTTAAAACTGGAAGATCATTGTTGAGTGCCCGAACCACACATAAGAGGTCAAAGCTTACTTTTTACTATTCAACTGAGTTTATCTATATGAGCTATTTAATACACTGCCCCATAAATAATGCAATCCAAAATAGTTACCAAACGTAAATTGAAAAATTAAAATAGGTAGCAAAAAGCAAGCTTTGCCCCCTAACTAGGCTGCAGAAAATGGCTATCAGAGGCCTAGTTTCTTTGATATTTTTCTTTCCTGGTCATCTTCAACCGGTTCTGAGTAGAAAAAATTATTATGGTTTCTAGAAGTGGGCCCAACGCATTGATCCGGATTTACTGCCTCTAATGCGCCACTATGCTCTTCTAAAAAATCCAGTTGCCCATTCGCATTAATCACCACTGAATTTACAGGCATCTCATATATGAGGGGAATGATATCAAAATTATCCCGAAAAAATTGCTCGTATATTGGATCCGTTTCTGCAAAAAAAACATCCGGCATTATTAAACCTGTTTTCTCAAAAAAAGCATTAGTGTCTTGTAGTCCCAAGACTTCATATTCATCGTTATATTGCTCAGTGTATCCTTGCTTACTTCTGGCAAGTTCAATGATGTATTGATTGTCACTGCTCACGGCGTCGACCATGTCCCGAACAAACTCAATGCAGTGAGTATCAATTGATGAAACATGTGCCAATGCCACTTTTTTAGGATCGGCAGTGTTTCTGACAATTACCGCGTAACAGGATGAAAATCCCAAAGAACAAAGACCATTAGGGTATTCAGCTAAAGGCAACCAGGTATTAACATCAACCTCGGCTAAAGATTTATATAAAATTGTATTCGTTTGATTGTTCACTAAATTAATTATAAGCACTTCATCATCTAAATCTTCATCAATCATGCGCGACTCAATAATAAACATTAGGGCCTATTTTATTACAGTTTTGGTTTGTTTTACAAGTAAAATATAGCTTTAATTATCAATATTAGATTTTACAAGATAAGTAATCGGTGGATATGCTATTACGTCCTTCAAAATTTTCATATGTAATGATTGATGCTTTATCATGCTACTACCCAACCTTGCTAATACGGGCTTGCTGCTTAAATTTTTTGGTTAAATCAGTATATATGTGCAAAAATAAAAAATAAACCCATATTGTATTATAATTGTATAAATAGGTATTTGTTGATACGGGTGATGCCATGCGTGTAAAAATTGAGGCGATTAAAAATTTGTTAGACAAGGAGCATTATGAAAATTATGCGGTTTCAGATTATCGTACTTTTCCGCAGTGTGTTAATACTAAGAAAATTGATTTAGTTCAAGAAAACTATAACAACATTTACAACTCCTATAAAAGCGAAGGAAAACCACAACTTTTAATAAATCCTATAAGTTGTAGTGCTGGAACATGTAAAATGGCCGCTAAAAAAATTAGAGAAAATAAATATGCAGAATGCAGTAATTTTGCGGCTGGTGCCGCAGGAACGCTTCTATCTGCAATGGAGGATGGTAGTTTAGCTGCTTATGATATTACTCTCGCAGGTATATCTAACCGTCAGAATCATAATATCGCCATTGTATCTCCAAGAGGAGAAAGTGACGTAGGATGGAAGGATAAAATCATCATCGATCCTTGGGCATTTGCCTTAGGGCATGGAAACAGCTGTGTCTATACCTATGATAATTATCCTTTTATAACCATGCTCAAAGAAAAAATTAATCCTATTTATCAGTCAGCAAAGGATGAAAAACATACTGCGGCCTTAGCTGAAGTCCAAACTGCCCAAACTACGGATGATGTAGAGGAAGAAGTGATTACCGCAACATCAAGCGCTCAATATACGGTCAGCTCGTCGCAAAAATTGATAGGATACGACTCCCTGTTCGCCGCCGGAGCAGTGGTTCTGGGAATTATTATAATGGCTCTTGACGCAGAGTCTTATGTAAAAACTGCGGTTGTCGCGGTTGCTGTGGCAGTTGTCGGATTGAAGGCTTGTTCAATGTTTTCTAATTCAGCAAAAAATGATGATAGCTCCGGAGCTGTTGTTCTTACAAACTCAAATAACCCTGGGTAAGTCTTACCCATTCTTAAAATACTCATTTTCAATCAGTATCACTTGATATCAAATCAAGTGATTTTTTGAAACCTAGAATAGAGTAACTCTCCAGTCTCATTGCATAACTCGCGCCAATTTATGAGTCTTGCTTTTTACAAAAGAATCATTCAGTTAAAAAAAATCATAGCTGCTATACTCAAATTAATGACAACATATTGGTTTATATAATGGAAGAAGAAATTATAAGTTTTAAGAGGATTAATAGACAAATTTCGTCAATTTTAGGCCGTCAATGCACCGATTTATCTGAGATTATATTAACCAAACGACATATTCAAGCAATCTATACCGAGATGGCTGGTGCATTTAGCAATAATGTGTTTTATAATTGGGGCATCTGGGATGAAAAAATTTGTAAAGAATATCAAGGATTAAATTTTGATTTTTCCAAATTATGCAATGTGCAAGATATCTACTCACAACTTCTCCTTTATTATTTAATAAAACCATTAGCAAATACCCGGTTTTTTAATAAAAGATTGCTCGATATTGGCTGTGGAACAGGTGTTGGTCTTAGAGCAGCTTCAGAAATATTAGCAAGCAAATATGCTTTAGGAATTGATTTAGTAATCAGAAACGTTAGGAATGCACACAACAATTTTCGGCAAGAAAACAAAACGCACTACATTCAATCTGATGCAGAACATTTACCCGTGAAAAATGAAAGCTTTGATATCATAACTAATCTTGAAAGCTCGCATCTTTATCCAAAAATTGATAATTTTTTTTCCGAAGTAGAGCGAGTCTTATCTCCTGGTGGATTTTTTTGTTATGCAGATCTTCAGATAGACCAGCAACAACAATATCAAAGATTAGAGGCATTTATTAAATCAAGAAAGAATTTAAAAATAATAGCAAAACATGATCTTACCAAACTTGTGCAAGGATCTATCTATCAACGGATCATTATAGGAGAGAAACAGCTCTCAGAATACGCAGCGTATATCTTTGGCGACCAGGTGAAAACCGAACTTCCTGCCTTGATTTACATGGCGGGATTAATGTTTCTTCCTTGGTGGAAAATTCGTCTTAAAAATCCCGAACTGCATGATCTGGTGAAAATGGCGCGTAAAATTAGTTTTTGGTATAAGAAAAATTATTTTTATTACCTGATTCAAAAAAGCTATTAAGGTTCAGCAAGACTTACAAAAAGCACCCATGAGCACAATACAAATACACGAACATATAAACAAAAAAAGCAGCGTGTCGCCTGTTTTTGAGAAACCTGCCGGGACATCCAAGTCCCCGGCAGGGACAAAAACAGGCGACAAGTATGCCTCCGGCGGCCCTGGCCGTCCTGGTCCCCCTTGATTTTGATCCCCCTTCGGGCCTCAAAATCT
>CANJQE010000130.1 GCA_947476305.1 Legionellaceae bacterium | reverse complement strand
CTTGATGGCAGATCTGCCAATGATTTTTAGATGGAATTTTATTACCACCACTTTGTGGATCGTATGTGTATACCCATTTGCTCATGCCGTTAGGCTAGCATAATGGCTAGTTTAAGAAAACCTCAGTTTGTGACCGCGCGCAGTATATCTACACAGCATCCGTGTACTGACGTTGATCAATGCGAATATTATAATGATGATACGCTTACCATTGATGATCATGGGCTCTACAGTTCTGAATGCGATTATGGAAACCCATCCATGCAATGTCCAGGAGCAAGCATTCAAGAAAATCTGTGTAAGATGACAAAAACTTCAAAATATAAATATCTATATACATATTCTTTCAAAGATTTCCAAAAATCAAGGGAAGCTGCAAATAGTCCAACTGGAAATGTTTATGCTTTAAGTAATATACCTGTGAGTGGTGCAAATTGCACAGGGAACTATGGCATTGCAATTCTTGGAGTCAAAGGTGCTGGCTTGCTCCCTATTAACGTTAGCGTCAACAATAATTTTGAATGTGATATGGTAAAAGATGGCAGTAATGACTATTACCCAGTATCTGGTTCAGGTCCAGTAATACACTATCCTATTACTCTATCAGTTACTGTATCCAATATGAAAAAGGGTAAATTCTATAACTTATATCAGTACAATAGTTTTGCAAAAGTTCCACAATCGAATTTTAATCAACATGCGGATAATGCCTCGCAGAGTTGGGTCATTGTAAGTTCCACCGGTAGTGTAACAAAGGTAGTTAAGATTACTAATAATCAAACGGCTATTTTTCGTGCGATCCCAATCGACGCACCATAACACTCAGCGTGTCGCCTTTTTTTGAGAAACCTGCGGGGACGTCCAAGTCCCCGGCAGAGACAAAAACGACTGTGAAGAAGATTTATAAAACCAGTCTTTGGGATTTAAGATCTTAAATCATTACCTGGTTAAAAATTTCGTTGGGGGTCGCATACCACAATTTTTTTCGCGGCCTACTGTTCAAATTATTTGCAATTATCGCTAATTAGGACAATGCAAGATGAACTACTATTCAGTATTCATCTTCAGAAAAGACAATACTTAGCTTGATGGCTATGGGGCATTTGACCCAACAATTACCACTCTATATGTCAATGTTAGGTCAAAATGGCCAAGCTACGAAAAATTAAGCTGTTAAACCTTGTTCATTAACCCCTAGTGCTTCTTGCAGCCGTTCTACCGCTTTGACTGATTCAGGTATTGCCAGTTTAAAGAAAGAATGATTTGTACTAACCATCGAAATTACTGCATTAGCAATGGCCTTAAGAAAATTAGTTAGAAACTCGCCCCAGCTTAAATCTCGCTCTAATACAGGTTTTGCTTTGCTAATAGCCTTTTCACAGGCAGTAGTAAATATTTTTTGAGCGTGTTGCTCATTCATGCCTATTAGAAGATACTTTTCATAATTTTGTTTCGCTTTTTGTAATTGAGTTAACAGCTCTGTAGCTACTCCGTGTGCTTCTGCAAATTTATGTTGTTCTACTTTAGCAATTTTATTATTTAGTCCTGTTAGTGCTTTATCCACTCTTTTTATGATCGGCTCGATGTGAGCTTTTCGTTCTGGATTTTCTATGTTCAGTTTATTTAACTGAGTCTCATGTGAATATAAAACCGTGTATTCACCTTGATTCAAATGTTCGAACTTACCTAAACTATTATCTAAGTTGTAGTTATTAGTAGTTTTAGGATCGCTAGAATCATGGCCGTGTACATAATTTAGCGTATAATTTCCTATCTTATCGGGTCGTTGAATAATCTCTTCATTATAAAGCCTATTCCACATGAGTAATTCAAAAGGAGCATCGGACAGGTCCGCATAACCCATATAACCTGCTTCCATCTGTTCACGACTATATAAATAATGAACTGCATCAGCGTCAACATAAGCTTGGAATAGCTCATTAATAGCATCAATAGTTTGAGCTAATTCAACAGCGCTTGCATCTGCATAAGGAACGCCTAGTTTTTCTGCAACTTTTTTAATGGTATTAATACCTATTGCCGCATGGCTATATAAAGTAATGTTGCTTTGATCTTCATTTAAAGAATAGGAAATTGCTTTTAAACTGGGTTTATAAGCACGATTAGTCAAATCAATAATTTCCTCTCGGCTTACTAATCCTCGTTCTACAATCGTTTGTAGATTTTCTAAAGAGGGGGCATGTCCGCCTAGAGAAAGCATAGGTGCATGAAAATTACCTTGTATTTCACATGCTTCAATGAATTCAACACCATGATTTGAAATAAGTATTTCGACAGGAACCTTGTTTTTATGAAGTTTTTCAAGGACTTTTAAGGTGAAATAATCATTATTTCCTCTATCCGCTAATTCATCTCCAATTAAACGTAATTTGCTGTCTGTGTTAAATTGAATTTTATCGAGGATAAGGTTAAAAGTTCTTAAATCCTCTTTGCTTAATTCGGTTGCTTTGGTTTTATAGATAGCGACCAGCTTGTCATAATCACCGGCAGTTAAGTTTTTGGCTATTCCATGCTTGATGAGTAAAAAGATCAATTTCATGGTATTACCATGCAAATCACCAATACTTACCTGGGTTCCGGGAGCAGTTTGATAGCGTTCATCCGCAGTAGGTAACTGGAAAATATCAACAGGTTCTTGAACTAGAATATGACTCATAATAGCCCTAATAATTATTTATTTGAGTAAATTGTATCAAAAACTTATTAAGAGTTTATTAATAGCTAAATAATATTTAAAGATACATGGCTGTATCATGAGGAGTTTGAATTTTAATATCCTATACTTTAAAAGAACAATATAACTTTGATGTTAGGGATCTGATCAGAACGAATGATAAGGAGATTATCATGCTCCACACTTTATTGAATTTGATTGCTCTAATTATTGTTTTTGGAGTAGGTCTTTGGTTAATTAATGTTTTTATACCAATGGCGCCCATGATCAAAAGTCTTTTAAATGTTTTAGTGTTAATTGTGTTGATTATTTACATCTTGCAGTTCTTTAATATTATTCATCCCATCTTTCCGATGGTTAGTATCTTGAAGTAGCGGTAGGTGGGGCCTTAGGCCCTACCTAGCTATATAATGCCTTTGTTAATTAGCCCTTCATATCCCCATCCTTTTAAAAACAAAAAAAGGCAAACCGCGAATTATTGTCATAATAAAGAACCAAAATTTAGGAAAATAAAACATTTTTTTATGATTTTTAAGTGCATTCCAACAGGCTTGTGCGCATTGTTTGGGGGGCGCTGCATAAAAAACACCAGCCACACCATAGGTTTGTTTTGTATCAATAAATCCTAATTTTGCGATAGTGATATGTTGGGTAGATGATGCGGCTTGTTGTAAGCCTTGCAAATAGATCTCTACTGCTGCTTTAGTGCCGCCATATAGACTATTTTTAGAACGACCACGACAGGAAGCAACCGAACTTAAATAAATAAGATGATGTTCATTTTGTTCTAAATTTAAATAGAGATTAATTAATAAAACGGTAGATAAGACATTAGTTTTTACTAGATCATTAATAGATTCAGGAGTTAAATGATCATTCTCAGTAAAGTCACTATGAGCCATGAATAAATCAAACTCACCTTCAATCGAATCAAATAAGGTTAAAAGCACCTCTGTTTTTTGAGTCAAATCACAAACTAAAATTTCGCAAGGAACATTAAAACGAAGTTGAATATCTTGGGCGATTAGATTTAACTGTGCCAGATCTCTGCCTACAAGTCGTAAATTACAGTGTTCCTTCGCTACAAGATGAGCGAACTGTTCGGCAATAGCTGAAGTTGCCCCTAATATAATCCACGTTCTTTTAGTCATCTTACTATTCCCAGACGTTGTGCTAAGTCAGAGCGCATTGGCGATTGATACTCAGTTAAGAGTTGAGAAAATTGAGTGTGTTGTTCGTACATCTGTTCATATTGCTCAGAAGTTAATAACAAATCCTTTGCTAAATACACTTTACCTTTGTTCGCTGTGATGAGCTGATTCATTTTTTTTATTGCTTCTTTGGCTTGTTTATTATTCATAAAATCAATAGCTAAAGTAAAACCAGGAGTACAAAAAGAAAGTAGGCCCTCACCAGTTTGAGTAAATAACTTCAATACGGCTAAAGTAGGGTTTGCTTTATGTTGCTCAATAATTTTTATTAATTGCTCTATTGTAGAAAATGCTTGCTCTTGGTTAAAAACGGCTTGAAATTGGAGTAAGCCCTTTTTGCCATAGAGATGATTCCACTGTTTTATTTTATCTAAGGGATTATTAAATTCTTCCAAACTTAATGATTCTTTAGGTTTTTTATGATGGAAGTAATAATAATTAAAGCATTTCATCGACCATCTTTTTATTAAGCTAAAAGGTAGTTGTGGAACACTATGAATGGTTTTTTCTTTCACAGAAAAAGAGGGACTATGATTCGCTAATGATAAGAGGGCGCGTGGAGTAGGATGTAATAAATCAAGCCATGCTACTTGATAATCATAAGTTAGGCCTTGATTGCTCATGCGCTCTAATAATAAACTGAGGGAGCTAAATGATTCATTTTCCACCTTGACGAAATGAGAGGCTTTTTTTAAGCGCAGTGCCAAACGGGTAATTACCCCTGTTAACCCTAATCCAGCAATGCTTGCCTGAAATAACTCGCTATG
This sequence comes from Legionellaceae bacterium, assembly GCA_947476305.1. Lineage (GTDB taxonomy): Bacteria > Pseudomonadota > Gammaproteobacteria > Legionellales > Legionellaceae > Legionella. The sequence continues at coordinate 3,821 of CANJQE010000130.1, read as the reverse complement.
TTCCTTTCTATTACAACGAATAACTTGATCATTAATAAACAGCTCGAGCCATTCAATGTGATGACCAAAACTATTTGCAAGATGATTGTTTTTTCCATGAACATCATTAGCAACACCACCAGCAAGAGTTGCGTGTAATGTTCCTGGAAGTACTGGGGGAATAAAATCAGGATGTAAATTCATTAAGTCAGAAAAGCTAACTCCAGCTTGACAAATGACGATTCCGGAGGCTTCATCAAAACTAATATAATGATTAAAACGCTCTGTATTAATTACTATACCGTCACGGTTTAAGCAACAATCACTGTAGCTTAATCCTGTTCCGCGAGTAAGAAGGGATTTAGGTTTTTGAGTAGAGAGATAATTAAATAGCTCTTTTTCTGTATCCGGCCTTATACATAAAGACTCACTACGTGCAGCGCGGCTAAAGTTAGTTAGAATTATTTTTTTACTGCGCATGAGTTTTATCGGCTCTGATAAATGCAATCAGTGTCTCATGATTTATTTATTAATAAAACAGTTAGAGTTTTAAAACAGCCTATAATTTAGAGAATAGTCAATTAAAAAGGAGTTTGTATGTCCCAGATAATTAATATATTCGGCCTGGCTTTTGGGATTTTATTTTCTTTAACTAGCTTTTCCGCTGACATTCCAGAAGTAGATATACAGTCACAAGAGTTTAACCAAGAGCAATGTGTTGATGATAATACACAAACCTGTATTAACGATCAGTGTTTAACTTCAGAAGCAACAGATTGCCAAGACCAGTGTCAGACTCAAGCTCAGGCAGTATGCGAACAACAAGCTGATGATTAATTAATTGGTATTTATCTTCATTATATAAGAGTATATAAGGACTATTTTATAAAAGGGAGATAAGTTATATGAGTTTAAAAATATTAACTCAAAAGGAGCTACGTGAATGCATTAATATGAAACAAGCTATTGTTGCCATGGAGGAAGCCTTTAAGGAATATTATGCTGGTGCTGCAGTTTTGCCTTTACGTACCCCGGTCTCTATTACTGAAGAAGACGCATTAACCTTAACTATGCCTGCTTATTTAGGAAAACAACAAGCTTTAGGCTTAAAAGTAGTTTCTATATTTCCTAATAATATTAAACAAAACAAACCCAGTATTAATGGTCTTATTTTATTATTGGATGAACGCAGCGGTGAAGGTAAAGCGCTCATGGAAGCTGGCTATTTAACTGCCATGCGTACTGGTGCTGTGTCCGGTTTGGCGACGCAATATCTTGCTAAAGAAGATGCTGCACATGTAGCTATTCTTGGATCTGGTGTACAGGCCTATACTCAGCTTGAAGCGGTACTTAATGTGCGCCCCATCAAAAAAATAAGTCTTTGGTCTCGCTCTTTAGAGAGCGCAAAAACATTCGCCCAACAACTAGATCACCAGCAATATGAAATTAAATGTTTTGCTGATATTCATGATGCAGTGGCCGAGGCTGATGTAATTAGTACTGCTACCTCAAGTACTGAACCATTAATCCATTTAGCAGATTTAAAAGCAGGGGTTCATATTAATGCCGTTGGTTCTCATACACCGCAAATGCGAGAAATTGATAACAAGGTACTTGCCAACTCCTTAGTGGTAGTAGATCAAATAGAAGCTGCTTGTGCTGAAGCAGGTGAAATTGTTTCTGCATTACAGGAAAAGAGCATCACCATGAATGATCTTTTAGAGTTAGGTGCTGTGATTGCTGGAGTTAAAGGAAAGAAAGATTATCAATACAGTGTTTTTAAATCAGTTGGCCTAGCCATTCAGGACATCAGTATTGCTCATGCTGTATATCTTAATGCATGCAAAAAAGGTCTAGGCACTTCGGTCTCTTTATATTAAACCCAGTCAAAATATTGACATCCCTAAGAAGAAGATTCCTAAAACCTAGGAAGGATATGCCTTAGTTAATATGGCATGTCCTTTGCATGTGAGTTAATATCTTTATCTAAGCACTTGTTTTACAAGAATTAAATGTACATTTTTATTTATAATACACTGGTTTATCGCATTCAAATGGATTCTTTATGGCTGAAAAAGATGTTTTATCACAAGAAGAGATAGATGCACTGCTCGAGTCCGTGGAGGAATCAGAAGAACCCTCTCAAAAGATTGAAGCAGATGCTGCAGCTGTTGCTGAAGAGGAATCTAGTAAAAAGGTAGAAACAGAAAAGCCGGAGGATGAGTCTGCTTCAGACTTTGCTGGTGGAAAAAAAAGCGATGATGGGGTCAAAGCCCTTAAGTTTACTGGTCAAGAACGTGTTGTTAAAGTAAAACTCCCAGTTCTGGATAAAATTTATGATCGTGCTGTACGTTTATTTATGAGTGATATTTATAATCTAACAGCCAAGGATTTTGAAATAAAGCAAGACCCCTTATTGGTCATAAAACATCGCGATTTTATGATGAGCTTACCAAACCCAAGTTTAATGACTATTTATAAATTTCAACCATTACGAGGTAAGGGTATTATTCTGTTTGATAGTACTTTTATCTATGATTTGGTTGATTATTATTTTGGCGGCAGTAGTCAATTTTATGCACAAAAGAATAGAACGGATTATACGGCCACTGAATTAAGAGTTATGGAGGTCGTTACGACTCGATTGGTAGATAATTTAGTAAAAGCATGGGGACCTATTGTCAGTCTTAGTATTACAAAACATACTGAGGAAACTAACCCTCAATTGGTTAATATTTCTGAGCCTGAGGAAATGTTATTAGTAGCGCGATTCAATTTAAATTTTGGAAAAGAAGAGGGCGCCTTTTATATCATTATCCCTTATTCTATGGTAGAACCACTGAAACAACAGTTGGAAATTGGCGCCTCTCGTTCCGATGATGAAATTGATCCGAACTGGATTAAATTATTGATTGAAGAATTAATGGATGTTGAGTTGACTATTAGTTCTGCTATGGGGCGAACTACAGAGACTCTAGACAAAGTAATGAATTGGCAGATAGGTGATTTTATTCCACTTGAAGTTAACGAAATAGTAACGCTAGACATAGAAGGAATACCTAGTTTTACAGCTACCTTAGGTAGTGCCAATGATAAACGTGCTTTACAGATCATCGATATTATAAAGTATTAGGGAGCAATAATGGCTAAAACAAATCCATCTGCTGGGGAAGAGCACGCAAAGACTGTTGAGTCCAGTACGATAAATGATACTGAAACTGAAAAATTGGAATTAATTTTAGATATACCCGTTGCGATTAATGTCGAAATTGGTCGTACTAAAATGACGATTCGCAACTTATTGCAATTAAACCAGGGTGGAATTATTGCTTTAGATCGTTTAGCTGGGGAACCCCTAGATGTTTTAGTAAATGGTACTTTAGTAGCACATGGAGAGGTGGTCGTAGTGAATGAAAAATTTGGTATAAGGTTAACCGATATAGTCAGCAAAGCTGAACGTATTAAACGGTTGAGATAATTTAAAATGCCATATTTAATAATCCTTGTGTTGTCTTTAATTACTACGGTAACTTTTGCAGATTCTCAAACCACTCCTGCTGTATTAAATCATTCAGAGTTGGTTAAAATACTGACGGGTTTATTGCTTGTACTCTTCATTATTTTTTTATTATCTTGGCTAATAAAACGTTTTAATGTAGTTCAATTGAGTTCTGCAAAGGGGTTCCATTCTATTGAGTAGTGGACCCCAAAAATGAGACAGTAGTGTAAAATATAACTATTGGCTCAAGGGGTTTGAAAAATGGCTAAAAAAACGTTCAGTTCGGAATTCAAAGCAAAGGTGGCTATTGAAGCACTAAAAGGTCATAAGACGACAAATGAAT
>CANJQE010000129.1 GCA_947476305.1 Legionellaceae bacterium | reverse complement strand
TCCCCCTTCGGGCCTCAAAATCTACGCTCCCCAATGACTGACGCCTTTTCGTATGGCCTTATATTTTCCCTGCGGAAAAACATCCGGCCCTAAGGCTACCAGGGACTACTCGCCCGCGCCTTCGGCTCTCCATGGCTCGCAGCGATGGACTTATACCATAGACCGAGTTAAGTCGCTGCCACAACTGAAGTACGATGTCTTAAACCTATATCATCCTCATCTACCTCAACCCCATCAACCAATCGATGAAGCGCATCCGAAGCCTTAACTCTAAACAGTCCACCTTGACTAGATTTAACGTTCAGGCGAGCTTTTTGATATTGAATACAAACCTCTTCTTGTACTTTCGTAGGCATCATTCCTACTGCCCCATAAACTTTTAAATTCCCACTCGGTTTTTTATCTGCAGGATATTCTTTTACTGCTTGAATCGCTTTCTTCATATCATTAATAAACAGCGTTTCAAAGTTCTCAACTAAAGTGTGGACATGGGTTAAACATAAATGAAAACCCGCTGGATTTTGTAGTAAATTGAGTTTCCATCCGCATTTATCTAACTCATCAGCAATTAAATAAGGATTTAAGTTCTTAGAACGAAAACCTAAGACCGACCATTTGGGATCACTGTAAATGGAAATATCATCCCTATTTAATTCCTCTGCTTCGATGGCTGCAGCGAATTTATCTTGAATGCTCTGTCTGAGTTGCACAATATGCTCAGCAATCTGCTTGAATCGACTTTTACCATAATAAGATAAAACGGTATAAATCTCAGCCACGCGCGCCCCACTCACTGAACCATCTAAAATACCAGGAGTAGCATACAAACCACCAGACCAATTTAAGGCAGCATAGACTGATAAAGCGGGGGAATCTTTACTAAAGAGACAAACAGAAGTTCCTTTGGGACAACAACCATATTTATGTAAATCAGCTGAAATCGAGGTCACACCTGGAATTCGAAAATCCATTGGCGCTTCAGAAGTATCCAAAAAGGCCGTTAAAAAGCCTCCTAAACAGGCATCTACATGGAAAGGCACGTTTTTTTCTTTAGCGAGCTTACCTAACTTCCCTATAGGATCATTAATACCATTCATAAAAGAAGGGGCAGAGCCGACTATAACTGCTGTATTACCAGAAATATAAGGTCGCATAGTTTCGGCATCCACAGCCCCAGTTTTTTTATCCACTGGAACAATCACCAAAGTAGCGCCGGTTAAATCCGCTGCTTTTTTAAAGGCAGCATGCGCTGTTTCAGGAACAACAATTTCTGGATAAGCAATTCCATTTGCTCTTGCTTTAATCACATAAGCAGCCATGGCTTCAATAATACTAGTAGTACCGCCATGCGTGATTAAACCATAGCCCTCATCAGAACCATGAAATAAATTCTGACACCAACTAATTACCTCAGCTTGCATTGCATTAATACGCGGCCATTTATCATGCATCGGATTAGTTAGGGCAGTTTTTCCATAGACCTCTTTTAACAGTTCGGTCAGTTCTTCAGGATGAACAGCATATAGAGCACCTGAATCTTTACCATCCTCTCGCTCTACAATAAATTGCTTTTGCTTATCGCCCTCTTTTAAGGTTTTAAATTTAAAAGCACATTTATCTATGTCAATATTAAATTCACATAGTATTTCTTCTGCAGCAACAGAATTTTCAGGTATCACCTCTTTCAGATTCATGAGGGAGCGCTGTTCCGTTAATTTTTTGCGGATGGATTCTAGATTTTTATTTAACTCTTTGTCTTTAAGAGCTTGTACTGGCGGCAAAAGCTTTAGTACGTCGTAGGCGGCATCAATAATTTTTTGTGTCGGAGTTTTACTGTTGCGGCTGCGAAAAGCGCGGCCTAACCAAGGGTTATGATATTGATTATAAAGAAAATAAACTGCCGCCACACCCAAGGCAATTTGATGTGGCGGCGTTCCCTCAAGCATTCCATCAAATGATTCTACGGCACTTGCTAATACTTCGCTTATAAATCCAAACATAATTAAAAACATCCAATAGTCACTTAGCGCTCATATTAAACATTTTTAAAAAGAAATAAAGAGTTAATTCTTGTCGGATTGCTTTTCATTAGAAGCAATAGGTAGCTCAGAAGTTTTAGTCGGTTCGAGTGGTACAATTAACCACATAATTACATAGATGAGCAAGGCAGCGCCGCCAGCAAGAAAAAATAAAATAAAGATAAGCCGGATTAAAAAAGGATCTACTTTAAAATAAACAGCTAAACCACCACAAACTCCAGCAATTTTACGCTCACTACGTGAACGATATAATTTGATGTAAGGTTGAGTTTCATTAACCATGGCCATCTCCAAATTAAAAATCCATTTATCTAGTATAGCGGATTCCTCAGGACTTACGAAAGACCCCAAGGTTGAGGCAAAAGGAGTTTTAATGAGAGGGGTGGATAAACCGGATACCAATAGATGTAGGTGAGCCTTGGCCCATAGCCGTCAGGCTATGATAATTTACATACGTGTCGTTCCCGCGCAGGCGGGAATCCATCCCTGTTTTAGTACAATGCCAACTCAGAAATGGATCCCCGCCTGCGCGGGGATGACATATAACAAAGAAATTGGGGTGTTTTGCGACAGGACTTATGAAAAACCCCAAGGTCGAGGCAAAAGAAGTTTTTAATGAGGGAGTTTAGATATACTAAATGACCGAATTAAAAACTTCTTTTAACAAAGAGATTGGGGATTTTTAGTAAGTCCTGATAAACTAGTTGCATTGACGCTCTAACCAACACTCATCATATTCATTACAGATTTCTACTGTTTCACACTCACGAACATAAACACGCGGAGGTGCAGGAATAATAGGCACATTAATAATGACATTAGGCCCACCCCAACCAGGATAATAACCTGGACCACCATAGCCCCATCCACCACCATGGTAATGATTCCAGCCCCTAGCATGACTATTCAGACTTAGTAAAGAACTCACAGAAAATAATAAGAATAGCAGTACTTTATTTTTGCAACAGCTCATATCGATCTCACACAAATAGCTTGCATTAATTGTACAATGACTTAGGGAATTTACATATTGTTTTATTTTGTTGTTTCAAATTTCTCTAAAGTAAAAAGCACTTAAAGGAAATTAACTATGCAATTTACACCAATTAAATCAAATTATAGGTAACCTATCTATTACTAGATTTCTTATTACTTTGTTATTAGCCTTAGACTACTAAATAATTTACTATTACATTTTATTTTCTATCGGAAATTTTATGTACATGTTTTGTTTTCACGTACCTGCAACTCATCTTGAACAAGTGAAGAATGCCATTTTTGCTGCAGGCGCTGGAATTGTAGGCAATTACAGTCATTGTTCTTGGCAAGTATTAGGGCAAGGGCAATTTAAACCTTTAGCAGGAAGCAATGCCTTTATTGGAGAACTAGATCAACTAGAGACCGTATCTGAATACAAAGTAGAAACGGTTTGCGATGACCAGTGTATTCACGAAGTCATTCATGCCTTAAAAAAAGCGCATCCCTACGAAACACCCTCTTATCAAGTTTGGCCCTTAGCAAATTTCCAATAAATAAAATGGTTTTTTTTTAGTCAAATTATTATATAATGCTGCTGGCTAATTATAGCGATGTCTTTTCAAGGAGTTTGTATTCATGTCGGTAACTTCACGCGCTAATTTATTTCAAAGCTCTGCTCAAGAGCATGTGGATACTGCGAGTAAATTAGTCAGTATACAAGGTGTTTTAACACATCTACCCTATTTTTCTCCTGAAGCGCATACAAACTCTGTTCTTTACCCTTTTTGTCATAGTTTAAAAACATTGATTAGTGCTGGCCGTATTATTCACGGTGGTTTGTTATTGCTAGGGGCTTTATTTGAAAAACCTAGTACCAACATTCCTAAAGTATTAATCGGTATAGGTTTGGAGCTTTGCGCATTAGTGCTTAATGCTATTAATGTTCTAACAGCTTGTGTTGTATTCTTGACTCGAAGTTTATCGACTCTCAGTTTGGGTTACCCGAAAAAAGAATCAGCAACTGTAGCAAATTCGTTTTTTGGCAAGATCATTTTAAATCTCTATAGTGGCGCAGAAAATGTTCTTTATGAAGAAACGACCAATTTAGCTCTGTAATACCTTCCATTAGGATAGATCTTTTATCATCTTAGGACGAGGTCATAAAGATACGCGCCGCCATTAATTACATTTCTATGGGCATTATCGACCTCAAGTTCAGCCTGGCGTTGCGAGCCAGCAAAAAATCCTTGTATTCTGTTAATGGCATTAGAGCCAGGTCGTCTCTGTTTTCCTATTTCATGTAATACGTACATTAAGGCAGTATTAGTAATCAAAGACAATGATAGTCCCGTATTAAAATCAACACATAACGCCAAGGGTAGTACTATTAGATTAGTATAGAAAAATATCTCTTTAGTTTTTTGATTTTTTTCTTTAATTCTGTAGGTGTTAGCTGCCATATAAATCCTTAAACTCATTTAAGATGCATCATCAATATTGTCTTGTAACATTAACTCCCCTTTTCTTCAATTTGAACTATATTTCTCAAAGACAATTTTATGTTTCCCTAAATTTTTATTTTCAACTCTAATTAAACGAACCCCCACATAACCATTATCTGTTAATGCCTTTAATCCGGTCTCATCGGTACAAGAGATTTCACAAGAATCTAATAATTTATTATTAGCAGGAATCTGCTCTAAGCTTTTTTCCATAATACATCGAAATGTATCAGGGTAATCGCTTCCGCAATAGGCTAGTATACAATTGACAATGCGATACCCATGTCTCATATAGGCAGATAGTACTCGCCCATTTTCTGGAATAACTGCTAATTGGCAGATGTTCAAACCCGCGTCTCTTGCCATTTGTTCAGTAGAAGTAATTATGAATTGGCTTAAGCCTAAGCCATAAAACTCCTTTTTTATCGCAGCACCTGCCCCAAAAAAACAAGGGGGTCTTGATTCTCGCCACATATAACCCGCTAATTGATTATTCATATATAACCAAAGCAAAATGTCATTTTTATCGTATGCGATTTTTAATTCTTCATAGGTAAACGGAGGAGGACATTTGCCTTTTTCAATTCCCATATCTTCCATTACATTTATTAAATACTCTGTATCAAATGCAATTAAGTCCGCAAATTCGTCAGGCTTAATAGGGCATACATTGATATTCAAAATAGTTCCTCAAAATTCTAGTGAGACTTCGTAGCGCACGTTTAAAATAAAGGCTAATTCGTTTTAATACGACTATTTATAAATAATCTATTATTACATCGAGTGCAGCTTGAGCACATAGTCCATCCAACTGAGGATTAGCGCCGCTAATACCAATTGAACCCAAATGCTGCCCATCATTACTAATGATAGGTAGGCCACCTTCCAATAATACAATTCCTGGAACTGAAGAATAGGGACTATTGATATATTCATTATTTCGCTCTGCTAATGCCTTGGTGGAAATAGGGATGCTTGCTGAAGTCATCGCTTTAAGTTGTGCCATTCGTATGCTAATAAAATTATTACCGTCCATACGTTTAAATAGTTTTAGATTTCCATGAGAGTCTAGGATTGCTATTGCAATGGTTAGCTTATTCTCGATAGCAAACTCTTCTGCGCGCTTAGCCATTGTCTCTGCCATGAGCAATGAAAGTTCTTTTACAGTATTTATCATTTACACTCCTAATAAATATAATACTTATTTATTTAATAAATCTTGCCAGCTGTTTACATCAGAGCTTGATACACAATAACCTCTTCGATGAAGTCTAATAGCTAATTTTGTATGCATCATGAGCTTACCGAAGTATTTATATTAGATTTTTCATATAATCCGAGATATATCAATAATGCTCCAATTTAAAACCGTACGCTCCAAACAAGTGACCTCAACCTTTTCATGTGAGTAAGCAGTACTGTTAAAAATTAATCACTCATTTAAAGTCCTATTTCATTAGTCTTCAATAGGCTATGCACAGAGATATCCACAGAAATTGTGGATAAATGAGATTAGCTAATTTAAGAACTAATAAGCCCAAAGCCTTTATATAAAAGGACCTATGAGTATTTAGGGAAATTATTGTTTATAATGAAGAGGATAGTAGAAAAAAATTATCCACAAGAAAACGGTGAATCTAAAGAGATTTTTCCTCACCATTATAGCAAAGGATCCGATATATGACAGGAGAAACTCTTAATTTTTTAAAAATTTTTTCAAATTAAGTCGGAATAGCATGAGTTCGATATTATTTTTTCGTTTAAAGAAATTATGAACGAAAAAAGAAGTACCCTTCTGTAGCATGGATGCATGCGCAGCGTAATCCAGGCTACAAATATAATTATTGCATTAAGTACCTACTAGGCATGGACTTCTTTCACTAAAGCCAACCATGCTTTCGCGGCCTCTGAAAGATAGGAATTACGTCGCCAAGTCATTGCCATATTCCATTGTAGTTCAGGCTCAAGTAACAGTGATTGAATCTTCCTAGTAGCTCGATGAGTCGCGACCATACGCGGTAAGAAGGTAACCCCAAGACCTGCGGAAACCAGCTCTAACATAAAATCAATCTGGCTGCTTTGTGCCACTACTTTCGGTTCAAAGCCGGCTCGATGACAAGCATCTAAGATCACTCGATGTAAAGCAAAACCACTACCAAAAAGTATGAAGGGAATATCCTTTAGTTCTAATAAAGAAATGGATGTTCTTGTTGCTAAGGGATGACCGGCAACAAGCAAAGCAACTAAAGGCTCTGAATGAAGTGCTTGATAATCAAACTCCTCAGGAACAGGCAATAAAGTCCCCGCAAAATCTATATCGCCCGCATGCAAAAGCTCAGCAAGCTTATCGCCCCCATGCTCAATTAATTCCACTTCAATACCAGGATAACGCTGACTATAACGTGCAAAAAGTGGTGCGAAAAATATGCTGCTCCCCACAGGAGAAATGCCTAAACGTAATCGTCCTTGTTTTAATCCACGGATTTCATCCAATTCTTTAAGTAAATCCTCTCGCTCAGCGAGTAGCTTAATGCCTCGTCGATAAACTATTTCACCAGCAGCAGTAAGTAGGTGATGGGTTTTAAAGCGTTCCAATAATAATAAACCCAGTTCATTCTCCAGCTGCTTTATTGCTTTACTCACTGTAGATTGAGTACTAAATAAAGTATCAGCTGCCTTAGAAAAGCCCCCTTGTCGCACCACCTCAATAAACACGCGCAGTACTCTCAATTCCATAACTATTCCATATAAGAATGATTGTTAGTCTATAAATTCATTTTATTCATAATAGCTTCAGGTGTAAACTTATATTTGAAATAGGAAGGCTCACTATGACCAGATATATTACATCAATGCTGCGACAAAATTCACTCATCCAAATTCTCTTGGTCTGCCTTTTTTGGTTAAGTTGCGAACTTATTGTTAGACTTAGCAAACTTCCTTTATCCGGTGGCATTCTAGGTTTAGGTCTTGTTTTGCTCTTATTACTCACGAAAAAATTAAAACTAGAAAGCATCAAAGGCGGAGCTCAATTACTGCTAAAAGAAATGCTTCTTTTTTTTATTCCCGCAGTACTTGCTGTGTTAGAACATCGTGAGTTTCTTGGTCTTTTAGGTCTTAAAATCCTTGCTGTAATTATATTAAGTACCATAACAGTAATTTTAGTCACCGCTCTAGTGGTGGATTATTGCTATCATTGGAGAGCAAACCATGCTGCATCAACTTCTCAATGAACCCGCAGTACAAACCTTTTTTTGGTCCTTTGTTACCATTGCCCTGTATTTTTTTACGAAACGATTGCATCGTTTATGGCCTGTTTGGTGGCTGATGCCTATTGCTTTAACACCTATTCTCATAGGAATTGTGGTTCTTTTACTTCATGCAAGCTATCAAGATTATTTTCATGGTACTCGTTGGTTGGTCTTATTAATTGGTCCAGTCACTGTTTCCTTCGCCATTCCTATTTATGAACAAAGAGCACTCATTCGCGAACATTGGCCTGTTCTTTTGGTGGGTGTACTTGTTGGAAGTGTAGCAGCCCTGTTATCAAGTTGGGGCTTAGCCCTACTTTTAGGTCTGGATGAAAATTTACGCCTAAGCCTTTTACCTCGTTCAATAAGTACTCCTTTTGCCATGGTAGTCTCCCGGGGTATTGGAGGAACGCCTGATCTCACAGCTATTTTTGTGGTCATGACTGGAATTTTAGGTGCTATTATTGGAGAATTTATTTTAGCCAGAACCACATTTAATTCTGCCCTTGCTCGAGGTGCTTGTTTGGGGGCTGCAGCCCATGCAGCCGGAACTGCGCAAGCGCGTAAAATGGGTCAAACAGAAGGCGCTATTGCCAGTTTGGTGATGATTTTAGTGGGCTTATTAAATGTATTGGTAGTTCCTTCAGTTAGTCATTTTTTGAGGTAAAGGAAATCTGAACCTCCCTCGATTTACAGGACACCTTGTTTAATGGGTATAATCCAAGTAACGAGGAGTTATGATGAGCAACAACAGCTACACAAAAGAATTTAAAATAAAAGCAGTAGAGATCCTTGAGCAAG
>CANJQE010000128.1 GCA_947476305.1 Legionellaceae bacterium | reverse complement strand
TTGCGTTATATTGACCGCACTCAGTGCGTAGTGTACTGACTCTTTGATAAACTCTTGGCTATAACTTCTATTACTCTTTGACATGAGACACCTTTTTGTTTTCATTTATTTTAACAAATTAGTGTCCGTTAAACTGGGGTAAGATTAGTGTATACCCATTTGCTCATGCCGTTAGGCTAGCATAATGGCTAGTTTAAGAAAACCTCAGTTTGTGACCGCGCGCAGTATAGCAGGATAATTCTCATCATTTAAAAGAAGGAATTTTTATGACGAACAAGCTTATGTTTACAACCTTTAACAACGAGAAGTCTGACGAAGAATCCATTACCAGAAACGGAACAACATTTGATACCACGGAGATCACCATGATAGAAGGAATGCAACAGCGAATTTCACAAAAAGTATTATTCATACCTGACCTTGAGAAAATGATCGGCAGAAACAGAGTAACCCTACGTCGCTGGTGGCTTACAGGTAAATTTCCTCAACCTGTAAAATTAAACGGTACAACTTTAGCATGGCACAGCGATGAAATTGATTCTTGGATAGATCAAACCGTTATTAATGGGAAAAAAGAAACTTGTTAATAATTCGACGCTATATAATAAGCAGGTATATGCCTGCTTTGTTTATGACACACTGTTTCAATATGTGATTCATGAATTCAAGATTAAGTATTACAACAATCTATTTGCGTTAATTGATACGTAGTATAATTGTGGTCAAATCTACGGTTAATTAGGATTATTGAAATGTATCAACCAATTAGTTCATCATCCGATAAACAAGGGCGCCTAATCGAAGAAAACGTTATAAAAGCATGGAAAGCAAAACACGGAAAAACTCATGACAGAATCATCTTAAAATTAAACATACCGATCGCTCTAGCTGCTGTAAAATTACTTACAGTGATCCTTTACCATTAGACAGCTAAGCCCCCTTAATAAAATTCAAGATAAAATTCACCCTGTCGGCAACATTTGAAGTAGGTATATCTATTAATTGATACTCCAATTCTGCATACGACTGCCTCAGATCATTTTCAAATACCTCTGTCGCCTCAAACGTAAGTAGCCGCTCAGCATCATTGGTATAAATTTGTTCCCAAGCCGAAGCAAAGAATACTATTGGATTGTATCGATGAGAACGGCTGGCTTGCAGCTCAGACCCGATATCCAAATTAAAACATTTACTATAAGCAATCAGATCAGGTAGTCCTCTGTCAAAAAACACCAAATCATATTTAGGAGCGCTTTCATAATCATAAAGCATCCTCGATAACATCAGCTCCTTAAACAAAAATGGATTTTTATCATAAACACCCTCTCCATCAATGAGTCTTTGTTGTTCCAGAACCCTTCTGGCAGGCTCTTCTATAATTGGGAATCCACGTTTTGATAATTCAGCTAATATCGAGGTTTTACCACTACCTGGCGGCCCCGTTAATATATACAGTTGATTCATTAATTCCTCTAAAAAATATCCTGCTTTTAATACAGCAAATCAATCGAGTCTGCCTCCATTGTTTTTCGAATAAAAATAATGGGGCTAATACCTTTAATCTTAAGAATTTTAAAAAAGTGTACCTAGAAGTGTACCTAAAATTTACCGGAGGAATAAAGACGTTTTGATTTTATTGTGTAATTACTTGATTTTAAAGGGGTTTAATTGGTCGGGACGGAAGGATTTGAACCTTCGACCACTAGCACCCCATGCTAGTACGCTACCAGGCTGCGCTACGCCCCGACTGCTGGGAATAATAGCTAAGTCGGGGAGAAATAACAAGCTTTTTTAAGGTAGTTTGGGGTGAGGTACAATAGAATAGGGACTAATAGACGGCTCTTCTGTTTCGGCTTCCAGTTGCTGCGCTGTGTCATTATCTGCGCCACTTAAGACTTCGGTTTCAGGTTCCGGAACTCCATCGCCCAATAGATCAGTCATTTGGCCAGCCCAGATTTCATTAAGATTTAAATAGTTGCTTGTACCGGCTTTGGCAAGATCTAAAGCAAATTGCTCTGGAGTTACAATTGTATCGGAATCGGGTGTTAGCTCAACCATAATGTTCTCATTTTTGACAGCTCTAATTTAATTGTAGCAAAAAATTCATGCTTAGAAGAAAAACCAGCGCTTAATAAGACACAAGGCTGGTAAAAGTTAAGATGATAACTCGCTCCACTCGTTTATAAGAATGCTGAATTATAAAGAGTTTCTTATTTTTTGTGCTTCAAATTTTGAGTGGGAAATCTGGATATAACGATTACAATTATTTAATTCAGCATATTGTAAGGAAAAAATAGCATAATCTAGTTCTTGCTTGGCGATTACAGGATTGTCATTCATGATCCATTCACCTGCAGTCTCAATTTGCAGCGAAGCAGTGCCTAATTTTTCCACACAGGATTTCTTTCCTTGGCTCGAGACTAATGAAATAATACTTTCAGATAAGTCGCGACAACGTTGTATCAAAAGCTCTTTATCAGTATCTGCACTAGTATTAAAAGAAACAGTTAATAGGCCTAAAAATAAGATCTTTTTTAAATGTAGATTCACCATATGAACTCCTTGTAATGTCCTGCATGAACTGTTGTCAAAAAATGACATCCCTAAACGATTATCAAGAGTTTGTTTCGAGCTCTAACACTATAAATGCTTAATTCAAAACAACATATACTTGGAGCGCTCCCCTACTCTAGGCGTTGAACGAAAATGCTTTGAAGATTCAGTAGCCTATGTAAGACTACTGCTTTTTTACTAAACAGAAACTAAGCTTAGTTTTGTATGAACAGCAATTAAACTATTCTTAGTGCAGCAAGGAACCTATTTGCAAATAAGTTCCAAAATTTTTACATCTTCATTGAGGTTACCATAATAGTTTTTGGTGGACAATAACCGAAAACTTAAGCCTCAGTTTAATAAAATTCTTTATCGCTTTAGAATAAATTTACATCCTCATCCAAAGGCATTAATTCCGGTAATATGTCGTCCTAATACTAAAGTATGAATATTATCAGTACCTTCATAAGTAAAGACAGATTCTAAATTCAGCATATGCCTAATGACATCATACTCGAGACTTATTCCATTGCCTCCCATTAGATTCCTACATTTTCGTGCAATTTTCAATGCCTCTCGACAAGCATTTCCTTTTGCTAAAGAAATCATAGTGGGCGTTTCTCTATGTTGATCTTTTAGGCGACCTATCTGTAAATTCATGCATTGGGCTTTGACGATTTCCGTGTACATATCCGCTAAATCTTTTTGGATAAGCTGAAAAGAGGCTAGAGGTTTATCGAATTGCTTTCTTTCTATTAAATAATCGCGGGTCGTGTCAAAGCAGGCCATAGCGGCTCCCATTGCACCCCAAGCAATCCCATAACGCGCCTGACTTAAACAACTTAAAGCGGCTCCCAGACCTTTTTCACTTCCTGGAAGATAGTTTTCTTCAGGAACAAAGACATTATCAAAGGCTAATTCACCAGTAATCGAAGCACGTAAAGACATCTTATGTTTGATCTCAGGACAACTCATTCCTTTTGCGTGAGTATCAACAATAAAACCTCTGATTCCCTCTTCTGTTTTTGCCCATACAATAGCAATATCAGCAATAGGCGCGTTGGTAATCCACATCTTAGCACCATTTAACAACCAGCCACCGTCTACTTTTTTGGCATGAGTACGCATGCTGGATGGATCAGACCCTGAATCAGGCTCAGTCAAACCGAAACAACCAATTACTTTACCTGCAGCCATATCAGGTAAATAACGCATTTTTTGTTCTTCTGTACCAAAACGGAAAATAGGATACATGCATAAAGAGCTTTGAACGGAAACAAAACTGCGTAAACCGCTATCTCCACGCTCTAATTCTTGACACACTAAACCATAAGCAACATAACTGGCTTCCGCTCCACCATATTGAGCAGGTAAAGTTAAACCAAGTAATCCTAAGTCAGCAGATTGTTCAATAAGCTTACGAGGAAAATGTGCATCCTCAAAAGCATCTTTCATTAAAGGTATCACATCATTGTTAACAAAACGCGTTACACTATCGCGTATCATGCGCTCGTCATCATGTAGTTGTTCATCAAGAAATAACAAGTCGTCCACTTTCCTTCTCCCGTTTATCTGACTGTAATGCTAGAACTGCTTCAATAATACTTTCTTTACTAGGCAGTAAATATTGCCAAGCGGTACCTAAGGGGATAAAGCAATCTTTGCCCGTAATTCTTTTGATTTTTAAATTAGGAGCGGCTTCTTCCATTAGGAAGGTCATTAATCCTTCGCTTAAAGAACCACTTTGTCGGCCTTCATCTACTATTAAAACTCGTTTAGCTTTAACAAGCTCCTTTAAAATAGCCTCTTTAGGCAAAGGACTAAGCCAACGTAAATCAAGCAATTTCACTTTAATCTGGTGTTGCTCTTCAAGGACTTTTGCCGCTTGCCGCGATAAATAATAGCCATTAGCGTAGGTTAAAATAACCGTTTCGCCTTCTCCGTAGGTAGCGACTTCGCCTAAAGCAATAGTTTCTTGTGGTGCGGGATAATCAAAAAGCCAACCATTATCACCGGATGCGTGTAGATCCTTAGCCATGTAAAGAGCGATTGGCTCAAGAAACACCACCACTCGACCCTCTTGAGCGGCTAACTGCATACAAGTACGTAACATTTTTGCAGCATCGGGGCCATTAGAAGGACAAGCAACAATGACTCCTGGCAAATCTCTTAATACTGCAATCGAGTTATCATTATGAAAATGGCCGCCAAAACCCTTTTGATAAGCTAAAGAAGCAATACGGATCACCATGGGATTTTTGTATTGCCCACTAGAGAAAAAGGAAAGCGTTGATGCTTCGCCACGCAATTGATCTTCGGCATTATGTAAGTAAGCAAGAAATTGAATTTCTGGAACAGGAATAAACCCATTATGAGCAAGACCAATGGCTGTTCCTAAAATCGTTGTTTCATCAAGCAGCGTATCAAACACCCGACGTTGACCAAAACGCGATTGTAAATCAGCACTTACACGGTATACCCCACCTTTTTTGCCTACATCTTCGCCAAATACCAGCATATTAGGGTATTGCATCATTAAATCAGTCAAAGCAAAATTGATATGCTGGCATAAATTTCTTTTTTGGCTTAATTGACTGTAAGCGCCGGCAAAACAAGCTTGTCGCATTTCCTCACTGGGTAATTTATAATTTATTTTTTTACCCACTTTCGGAAGAATAGAAGCCATTACTTCTTCTGCATTATTCATCCTAGGCAAGGTGATGGCCTCTACTGCCTTAGCCTCAATTAAAGCCTTATTATCCTCGTATAAATCAACTATTGCTTGTAAAGACATCCAGCCTTCACGATAGATAAGTCCTGCCGTATGCAATAAAGGATCATCCGCTTCCCTACATTCAATTTCTGCTTGGCTATTATATTGCGATTCAATATCAGAGCCTGCATGACCTAATAAACGCACACAACGCATATGCAAAAACACGGGTTGTTTTTTTAGGCGTGCTAAATATTCAGCTTCTTGAGCTTTGGCATAAGTATCAGCAATATTCAAACCATCGCAGGCAATATAATGCAAACCAGGGCGTGAGCTTATCGAGCGCTCTATCCAATTATTTGGTGTAGAAACCGAAATACCGATGCCATTGTCTTCACAAATAAAAACTAGTGGTAAAGGATAGTTTTGTATAGCTAACCAAGAACAAGCATTTAAAGTAGCTTGTGCTGAAGCATGATTGGTGGAGGCATCACCAAAAGAACATAAAATAAGAGAATCAGACGACAAAGTACTCTTAATCCCTAATTCTTTGGCACGCGTAATCGATACCGCAGCCCCTAAGGCTTTAGGTAAATGAGAAGCAATCGTGGACGTTTGGGGCGGTATATTTAAAGGAACACTTCCAAACACTTTATGACGGCCACCTGAAATAGGATCAGAGGCCGCAGCCACAAGAGATAAAAGAATGTCTTTCACCCCATCAGCCTTAGTCAATTGCTTTGCTCTTTGCAAATAAAAAGCACCGCTACGATAATGTAAGAACGCCATATCGCTCGTTTTAAAAACCTGGCCTAATACGGCGTTGCCTTCATGACCACTACTGCCAATGGTATAAAAGGAAAGCCCTTTTTCTTTTAGCTGGCGGGCTATTAAATCTAAGAGACGTGATTTAATTTGGGAGTCAAAGATCTCTATGGCAGTTTTTTTGTCTAATTCTGCGGTCTCTGGACTCATAGAACTATGAGCTTGGGGAAAATCTGCTTGAAGTACGCGTTTAAGAAACTGCTCATCAACTACACTGGCTCTATCTAACATCACTACACCTTAAATAATAATTGCGCAATGACCAGATGAACTTCTCATATAGGGGTTCAAATCCTGGTATCCTTTCCTGACAACGCAGAATTCGCATTGTCACATTATAGCTATTGTTAATTCTGCCGATAACAAAGATGAGGAGTATATACTTATTAATCTTCTTGCGAAACTATCTTATTGGAAGGGATGGAATTAAGGTATGGCTTTAGAAATTAATCGACCGTCTGGCCCACAACCACCGACGGCTCAAGAAATAAAACTAACAAAAATGGACTTGGCGCTTTATTTAGGTCAGGCCTTGAAAGCGGTCGTCCTTACTCCACTTAATAATGGTGAAGTAACTATTAATATTAATGGCCAAAATATTAATGCTAAAACCTCTCAGCAATTTACACCCGGTGAAACCTTAAATGTGAAGGTAATAAATACTGAAGATGAAATTGTTTTACAAGTACAACAACAAAGCCAGAATACGTCTGGCCTACAAAAAACTATTTTGCAAAATGCTTTGCTTCAAGCTTTACCTAAACAAGCACCGCCTACTAATCTTTTGGAAAATTTAGAACAGTTAGTGCAAAACAGCCAAATGGCAAAAACAGATAAATTACCCCCTGCCATTATGCAGCAAATAAGAACCTTATTAGCCACTATTCCAGCCTTGACCCAGTTGCCGCAACAGTTATCCAAAGCAATCAATCAAAGTGGTGTCTTTTTAGAGTCTTCTTTATTACAGTGGCAGCCAGGAATGCCTAGTGAACCCTTACAAACTGATTTTAAAGCGCAATACCTTAAATTATTAAATAGCTTACCTATCGAGTTTAAGAATAGTTTCTTACTCAATGCCAATAGTAACACTCAAGATGCTAATCCTACCCTGCAGAAAGAAGCTTTGCCCTTACCTGGGGCTATCCCACAACCCTTACATAAGGACGCCGTATTGAATCTTGCTGATAAATCACCTGAAACCATTCAAACCCTTATCCATGAACAAGTGAATCAGGCCTTATCACGTATTACGGCAAATCAAGTGACTCATCTTACCCAAAACACTCAAATGGATGATAACAAAACTGGGTTCTTGATTATGATGGATATACCAATAAAAACGCCGGAGAATGACATTGATGTAATCCCGTTAATGATTAAACAAAGAAAAGCTACCGCCACTCAAGAGACCCAATGGTCCTTCTCTTTTGCAGTCAGCCTATCTGAATTAGGTGATATGCAAGGTACCGTCACCCTTAATGGAAATGACGTTAATGTAAAAATTAATACAGAAAAACAAGAAACAATTGCAACACTTCATGAGTATCAAGGGGATATGGAGTCACTTCTCAAAGAACTTGGCTTGAATTTAGGCGGCTTTAACATTCAATTAGGCTTAGAGAATAATCAAATTCAAACGGAAAACTTACATTTATTGGATATACGAATATGAAAGAAATCAAAAAAAAGGCGGTTGCTCTAAAATATGATGGCAATTCAGCTCCGAGAGTCACTGCGAAAGGGGAAGGACGTATAGCGCAAAAAATTATTGATACGGCTCTAGCCAATGGCGTACCATTACAAAAAAATGATGAACTTACCGCCTTGCTGTCTAAGGTACGTCTTAATGATGAAATTCCTCGCTCTTTATATCAAGCCGTGGCGCAAATATTAGTCTTCCTCTATCACGTTAATGGTAAAAAACCAAAGAAATAAGGCTCTCTTGCTTCCTGGAAATTTAAGTTTAAATAAACTACAATTTGGATAACAATAAAACAATTGGGGCTTACTATGAAATGGACAGCATTAGCAGGGATTATCGCTTTAACCACCGGTTGTTGTAATACAGGCGTTGTAGCCTATCAACAGGTTAGTTATGTACCCATGAAAAAAGTAGTTACTCTGGTGCCAGTGGTGACTAGGGTAAAAGTAGTGCCTGTACGACCTATAGTGACTCGTGTGGTGAGTCCAGTTATAGAGCCTGTTTTAGTCGATTATGTAGAGCCTATTGATGTAACGACAACGACTATTGATTTTTATTAACAATAGCTGGATTTATCAGCTTTAGTTATAATGAACTCACAACTAAACTCTTTATAAGATTACTTAATAAATTGTTAATTTATTAGATATAAACTTATAGCTAAACCGGTATATTTACCTGTATGATAATTGCTTTTTAACGTTTTATTTATGAAAGCATATAGTTTGGACTTGAGGGATCGCGTAATTGCGACGTATAAAGAAGGGAGGTTAAATAAAACAGAGATTTCTATACTATTCA
>CANJQE010000127.1 GCA_947476305.1 Legionellaceae bacterium | reverse complement strand
AAGCCCTCTTTTGCTACGAATATGACCAGCATAACCTGTAGCAGGCGCTTGTTCTAAAAGAGCATCTTCACGTCGTCTTTTTTCCTCACCTTCATAAGATGAAGGATCATCCATGGTAGGTTTACCATCAATTACATAGCTAGTTGATAATTGTCTTTTTAACATAAGGTTCTCTCAATTTTTGCACAAAGGGCGTATTATATTGAGTTGTTTGTTTTTTGTCCACTTCTTTTGGGTTATTTTCAAAGCAAAGGATACTAAACTCAATCAAAGTGCATTAAACTCCAGCGCGCTTTAACCAGAACGCCCTGCTCCTTATCCCGTTCTCCCCGCAGTAAACGCAAACATCCAGCATAAGCAACCATAGCGCCATTATCAGTGCAATACTCTAAAGCAGGGAAAAAAACTTCTCCGTTTATTTTTTTCATATACTCATTAAGCGCGTTACGTAAGGCTTTATTCGCTCCTACCCCGCCTGCAACCACTAAACGAGTACACCCCGTTTGCTCAATAGCTCGTTTACATTTAATAATTAAGGTATCTATCACAGCGAGCTGAAATGCTTTAGCAATTTCTAAACGATCTTTTTCTTCTTTGTTACTTTGATTCCAAGTAGTTAAAGCATGTGTTTTTAGGCCACTAAAGCTAAAATCTAATCCTGGTCTATCCGTCATCGGCCGCGGAAAACGATAAGGTGTTGTCTCACATTGATCAGCTAACCCTGCTAAAACAGGCCCTCCAGGATAAGGAATTCCCATCATTTTTGCTGTTTTATCAAAAGCCTCACCCACAGCATCGTCTAAAGTATCACCTAATAGTTGATACGCTCCCAAAGCACTTACTTCTATTAATTGGCAATGGCCACCAGAAACCAATAAAGCAATAAAAGGAAAATCTAAACTCGGTGTTTCCATTTGTGCAGCTAAGATGTGGGCTTCCAAATGATGAATACCCAAAGCAGGGATAGCTAAGCCATAAGCTAAACTTTTAGCAAAAGAAGCTCCAACTAATAAAGCCCCAATAAGACCAGGCCCCGCAGTATAGGCCACAGCATGAAGATCCTGTTTATTCAGATCCGCGATGGCTAATACTTCATCTACTAAAGGGACAATGTGATTAATATGATCACGAGAAGCGAGTTCAGGAACTACCCCTCCATGCACACGATGGATCGCAATTTGGGAATGTAAGGCATTAGCTAATAATCCTGCTTCCGAGTCATAAATGGCGATTCCAGTTTCATCACAAGAAGACTCTATACCTAATACCCGCATTGCTACCTCAAAGAAAAAAGATGACATAAAAGTGTGGGATTATACCATAAGTACAGGACTTGCGAAAAACGCCCAATCTCTTCGTTAAAAGCAATTTTTAATTCGGTCATTTAGTTAATCTAAACTCCCTCATTAAAAATTCCTTTTGCCTCGACCTTGGAGTTTTTCGTAAGTCCTGTTGCCAAAACCACTCAATCTCTTCGTTAAAAGCAATTTTTAATTCGGTCATTTAGTTAATCTAAACTTCTCATTAAAAACTCCTTTTGCCTCGACCTTGGGGTTTTTCGTAAGTCCTGTTGCCAAAACCACTCAATCTCTGCGTTAAAAGCAATTTTTAATTCGGTCATTTAGTTAATCTAAACTTCTCATTAAAAATTCCTTTTGCCTCGACCTTGGGGTTTTTCGTAAGTCCTGAAGTATGCAAACATGGTTTTGCAGAATGACATTTGTTCTTAAAAATGAAATTATTAGCTCAGTTCAATAAAATTTATGCAAAACTTATTAGATTAAACTTGACGACCGCGTCATCTAGCACTAGAATTGCCCACCTATAAAGATCAATAACCAGAGGATACGTTTAATGCCTACAGTTCGCGTAAAAGAAGGCGAGAACCCAGAATATGCATTGCGCCGTTTTAAGCGCTCTTGTGAAAAAGCCGGTATTTTAACTGAATTACGTCGTCGCGAGTTTTATGAAAAACCAACCGCTGAACGTAAACGTAAACAAGCTGCTGCTGTAAAACGTCATTTAAAAAAGATTTCTCGTGATACTTCTTCATCACGACGTAGCATGAAACACCGACGTAAATAATCGTTGTTATTTGCTTGAACTGGTTATATTTTAAAACCAGTCTGATTAAGAAATAAAGAATGTTTGCCAAGGTCACATTATGTGGCCTTTTGCGTTTGAGGAATAAATAATGTCTATTAAAGAACAACTCAATAACGATGTAAAAGATGCAATGCGTGCTAAAGATAAAAATCTCCTCACTACTTTGCGCCTTATTACTGCGGCAATAAAACAAATAGAAGTCGATGAACGCATAGACGTAGATGAAGAACGTATGTTAGTCATTTTAGATAAAATGACCAAACAACGTAAAGAATCCATCGCTCAATATGCAAAAGCTAATCGTGATGATTTAGTCGCTCAAGAACAATTCGAATTAACGGTTCTTGCTAAATATATGCCTGAGCCTTTAAGTGCTGCTGAAATAGAGCAATTAGTTAGTGATGCTATTGCAAATACTGGCGCAGAAAAAATGGCTGATATGGGCAAAGTTATGGGTCAGTTAAAGAGTAAATTACAAGGACGAGCTGATATGACTCAGGTCAGCGCTTTAATCAAGGCAAAATTGGTCTAGAGCACTCATGTCTGGCTTAATTCCTCAGACATTCATTGATGAGCTTCTCCATCGCACGGATTTAGTTGAATTAATTGATAGTTACGTTCCTTTAAAGAAAAGAGGTAACAGCCATACTGCATGTTGCCCTTTTCATCATGAAAAATCTCCTTCTTTTAATGTAGTAGCACGTAAGCAATTTTACCATTGCTTTGGTTGTGGCGCCTCAGGCAATGCAATCAGCTTCATTATGAATTACTTAAGCCAAGGCTTTCCTGAAGCAGTTGAAACTTTAGCTACTCGCATAGGCCTAACTATTCCTCGAGAGGGAAACAACGAAAAAAATAATACAGCTAGTGACTTATATAAACTATTGGCTGAAATCTCTGGGTACTATCAAAAAAAATTAAAATATGAAGGGAAAGAAGCCATTCACTATTTAAAAAACCGCGGTTTGAGTGGCGCTATTGCTAAATTATATCAATTAGGCTTTGTTCCTGAAGGCTGGCATCATTTAGAAAAAAGCTTCGCCCGCTCTCGCACTGACTTGATTACCACAGGAATGCTCATAAAAACAGACGAGGGAAAAATATACGATCGTTACCGCAATAGAATTATGTTCCCCATTCATGATCGTCATGGGCGTATTATCGGTTTTGGAGGACGCGTTTTAGATGCCACGCAAAAACCCAAATATTTGAACTCGCCTGAAACAGTGATCTTTCAAAAAAGCCGTGAGTTATATGGTTTGCATCAAATTCTATCGCAACAAAAAAATCCTGAGTTTATTATCGTTGTTGAAGGCTATATGGATGTTATTGCCTTAGCCCAACATGGAA
The DNA here is from genome assembly GCA_947476305.1 of Legionellaceae bacterium. Classification (GTDB taxonomy): domain Bacteria; phylum Pseudomonadota; class Gammaproteobacteria; order Legionellales; family Legionellaceae; genus Legionella. Next base: position 5,145 of record CANJQE010000127.1, on the reverse strand, counting down.
TTCCTAACGCAGTAGCTACTTTAGGGACTGCAACCAGCACTTATCATATTCAACTTTTAGCCAAACACACCAAACAAGTTGTCTTTTGTTTTGATGGGGATGCCGCAGGGAAACAAGCTGCCTGGCGCGGTTTGGAGAGTAGCTTGTCGCATTTAGGTACTGGTATTGATGTGCGTTTTATGTTCTTACCTGATGGGCATGATCCCGATAGTTTAGTTAGAGAAGAAGGACAAGCGTCTTTTTTAGAGCGTCTCAAAAGCACCCTTCCCTTACATCGCCTTCTTTTTGATACTCTAGCTAAAGAGCTTAATTTATCTAATCCTGCGGGAAAAACCCAATTAATTAATGCAGCAAAACCCTTAATAGAAAAAATTGAAGAAGGACCCTACAAACAATTAATACTTGATGATTTATCTCGTTTAACCCATATCGAGACTCATCGTCTTAATCTTTTGATGAGCAACAATCAAAAAGAACAAAAAACAGTAGAGCAAAGCACCTCTATAGCTCGTTCTCCAATAAGAATCGCCGTAGCCCTACTCTTACAATATCCTGAATTGTATCTACCAAATGCAGAAAATATCGATTTAAAATTATTTAATGATCATGAGCACCACATTTTATTAAAATTACTACTACAATTGAAAAGTAATCCGCATGCCAATACCGCATCGCTGATTGAAGCATGGCGTGAAACTCCCTATTTTGAAGCCATTAGTAAACTAGCATTTTGGGATCATCAAGTCCCAGAACTAGAGCTAAAAAAAGAGTTTCTGGATATTGTTTTGTTTTTACAAAAACAAGGTAAGGATTTGATAATAAAACAATTTATTGATAAATCACGACAAGAAGGATTATCCGAAGAGGAAAAAATAAATTTACAAGAATTATTAAAAAATAGACATCAACGGGTGAATAGTGAAAAATAAAAAAAATGAACTACTAGCATGTTGTATTCAGCCAGTTTATAATCGAAGACTTTTTGTAAATCCTAATTGTCCCTAAAAGAAGTGCCTATAACCATGAATGACCAAGAACAGCAAAGCTCACAAATTACCAAAGTCATCAGCCTGGGTAAGGAACAGGGTTACCTGACCTATAGTCAAATTAACGATCTACTACCAAACATAGTGGATACAGAACATTTTGATGTAATTATTAGCATGCTCGAAGGCATGAACATCAAAGTTTTTGAACAACCACCTAGTGACGACGAGCTCGCGTTATTATTAAATACTGAAGAAGTCCCCGATATTGAAGAAGCGGCAATGGTACTTGCTTCTGTAGACAAAGAAACGGGGCGTACAACTGATCCTGTGCGCATGTATATGCGTGAAATGGGTACTGTTGAACTTCTCACTCGTGAAGGTGAAATTCGCATTGCCAAGCGAATTGAAGAAGGGATTTACCAAGTACTTAGATCATTAGCACATTATCCAGAAACCATACAACTTGTGCTCGATGATTATGATCGTTTTAATGCTGAAGAAATTCGTCTTAATGAAATTATTAGTGGTTTTGCAGATACAGAAGAAGAAGTAGCACCTCCTTCTAGTATTGGCTCCATGCTTGATGAAGCACAACAAGACGATACCATCATTGCGATAAGCGAGGAAGATGAAGAAGGCGAAGGTGGCCTAGCGGAAGTAGTAGATGATGGCCCTAATCCTGAACAAGCTAAAATTTATTTCGATGAATTAAGGAATTCCTGTACTAATGCAATAAATGGTTTAAAAGAACACGGAAAAAACAGCAACAAAGCGGCAAAGCTTTTAGAACTAATGTCTGATGCGTTCTTAAAATTAAAACTAACCTCAAGACAAGTAGACCGCCTAACACGTCATTTCCGTCAATTACGTAATCACATTCGTGAATTTGAACGAAGTATTATGCGACTATGTATTGAAAAAGCGCGTATTCCAAGAAAATTATTTATTGATACCTTCCCAGGCCAAGAAACTGATTTATCTTGGTTAGGAGCAATTCTAAATAAACACGGTAAAAAATTAGATCTAAGCCGTATAGAAGATTACAAAGAAGAAATTCTACGCTTGCAAACTAAATTAGCTTCATTCGAAGTGGAATATGGCTTAAGCATTGTTGAAATTAAAGACATCAACCGTAAGATGTCTATTGGCGAAGCTAAAGCACGTCGCGCGAAGAAAGAAATGGTTGAAGCTAACTTGCGCTTGGTGATTTCCATCGCGAAAAAATACACCAATCGTGGTTTACAATTCTTGGATCTAATTCAAGAAGGTAATATCGGTCTAATGAAAGCTGTAGATAAATTTGAATACCGCCGTGGATATAAATTCTCTACCTACGCCACGTGGTGGATTAGACAAGCGATTACCCGCTCTATCGCCGACCAAGCACGTACCATTCGTATTCCGGTTCACATGATTGAAACCATCAACAAGTTGAACCGAATTTCTCGACAAATTCTTCAAGAAACAGGTCGTGAAGCAACACCTGAAGAATTAGCAGAAAAAATGGAGCTAAGCGAAGATAAAATTCGTAAAGTGCTAAAAATAGCAAAAGAACCTATTTCTATGGAAACCCCTGTTGGGGATGATGATGATTCTCATCTTGGTGACTTCATCGAAGACAACAACATTGAATCACCCATTGATATGGCGACTGCAGAAGGTTTACGTGAAGCAACTCTAGAAATTCTAGAAACGCTTACCCCACGTGAAGCCAAAGTACTACGCATGCGTTTTGGTATCGAAATGAATACCGACCATACCCTAGAAGAAGTAGGAAAACAATTTGACGTGACCCGCGAACGTATCCGTCAAATTGAAGCAAAAGCCCTAAGAAAACTACGCCACCCTTCTCGCTCAGAGAAACTAAGAAGCTTCTTAGAGGGTGACGAAGGCTAACATTAATTAAGTAACTGTCTTTAAAAGACAGTTACTTAATGATTTATTTAAAAATTTTAAAAAATAGTAGAACAATAGCAAAATTAAGTTTAAAATGACCCCCTCTTCGGGCCCATAGCTCAGCTGGTTAGAGCAGCGGACTCATAATCCGTTGGTCCTAGGTTCAAGTCCTAGTGGGCCCACCAATAAAATCAAGTAGTTACGTGTAATTTCAGAAAATTCGAAAAAGTCATGTAGACGCAATGTAGACAAAATATACTCTTATAAAGGATTCTGGAGATAGTCTTGAACAAAAGATTTCAAGTTTTTGTAAGCTCCACTTACAGTGATTTAATTGAAGAAAGAAAATCTATAAGCCAAACTCTATTACAACTTGATTGCATTCCAACTGGGATGGAACTTTTTCCTGCTATAGATGAAGAACAATTTGAATTTATAAAAAAGATTATAGATGACTCAGATTATTATTTATTAATCATCGGTGGTCGTTACGGTACATTGACTAGCGAGGGAGTTAGCTATACCGAAAAAGAATATCATTATGCTCTCGAAAAAGGCATAAAAATAATAGCATTGCTTCATGAAAATCCAGACACCTTACCTTTAAACAAATCTGAAAATGACGAAAAGGCAAGGACGAAACTTGAGGTATTTAGAGAAACTGTTAGTCAAGGTCGATTAATAAAATTTTGGAACACACCCAGTGAGCTACCAGGCTTAGTTGCAATTAGTTTTTCACAAACTATCAAAACTTATCCTGCAGATGGTTGGGTTAGGGCATCTAGTTTCCCAACCACAAGTAATCTGATTGAGCTTGAAGAATTGAAAAAAGAAAATGAACAATTAAAAATTAAATTATCACACTATCAAAACACAACCCCCCAAATAAGTAATATTGCTGGGTTAAACGAAAATTTCATGCTAACTGGTCGTAAATTACTGCGTGGCTACGACTACTCATGGTCGAAAGAGTTGTCATGGAAAGATTTATTTAAAATATTTAGCCCTTATTTAATGGAAAATCCCACCCAAAATTTTGTTAAACAGTTACTGGAAAAGCAATTAACAAGCAGCGAAAAAGATGTTGCAAGTATAAGTATTGATGATCAATGCTTCAGAACATTATCCTTACAATTTAGAACATTAGGATTAATAAAAATTGATTATCTAAAAGCAATAAATGGAAGTATGTATTTATTTTGGAGTTTAACGACTTCAGGTCAAAATTTAATGACGGAGCTGAGGATTATAAGAACTAATATTGAAAGCAAATAATAGAGTAAAATATAAGGGGACAAAGGGACATGGGGGATATCTAGGACGGTATTAAACTGTAGTGCCCCCCACCCAATTATCCTTATGGGACTTATGATATTAGAAATATTAGCGCACATGAAATAGTGATTTTTCTTTCTGTTTAAAATGTATTTCTTTTACTTGGTTATATAAATTAGGGTGTTGGCTTTGAATCCTAGTGTTAAAATCCTTATTATCTAAGAGTTGTTGTGACAAAGCCGTAATTTGCTTATCAGCTCTCTGAGCAACGTAACCTGTCTGTCTTGGCCTCTCCTTTATAAGGATCTCAAGTAGTCCAAGCTCTGGAAAATGTTTTTTAAGCTGTTCGCAAGGCGCTTTAAATGCCATTTTATCTTTTCTTATTTTCTCGTTTAACTCACCTCTTAACTCAGGATTAGTCTTTGCCCGAATTTGACTAAACGCCTGTTGCTGATTTTGTTCCTTTTCTTTCAATAAGTACGCTTCATAATTAACAATAAAGTTATAAGCATTTTTAACTTTATGGGTAATGGCAAATATATGATTCACCACCTTACCTACTAATGAGTCAGAATCAAAACCTGCTCTGATTACAAAATCTAATGGCCAATCGATGACATTGTCCTTTGTCGTACTTCGAGACAATGTTTGCTTTAGTGCTTGCTCTGTCGGATGATTTACTTTATCCGCATAGATATTCAAACTATCTTTATGTCGCGTCATAGCCACAAAGCTTAGGTTCCTATCCCAGTATTTACTATCAATCAGCACCTTTACATTCTTTGCTGTCATTCCTTGGGATTTATGAACAGTTAACGCATAAGCATAATCAAGTGCTATAATGCCACTACTTTTTCGGACAATAAAATTTAGTATTTAATTCCTAAACAGTTAAAATAAGTCATAACATTTAGGAAGCCTTATTAATGAGTAAAAAACAAAAGACGTATACAGCTGAGTTTAAAACTAAAATAGTTTTAGAGTT
>CANJQE010000126.1 GCA_947476305.1 Legionellaceae bacterium | reverse complement strand
TTCAAATGTGGCTCGTTTCACACCAGTAAGACGGCGAAATTTTTCTTCGTCTAATCCCTGAATTTGCTCGTACTTCATTGTCGCTCCTTGTAATGGAGCCTTTTTACCAAAAAATCAGCTAAACCGCTAGTTTCGAAAGAAGTCTAATATCAATTGAATAAATTCTATCAAAATGGTTAAATTTAGATAATATTATCTGTGTTTCTCTGCTCCGCATAAACAAGCTGATCCCATAATTAACTTTAAATTATTGTATTATTATATCTAATTATGACTATTTTGACTACTTCAACGCATCTAATATTAAAATTTAAACACCAGAAAAATGTATTGCCTGTATTTGACACAATTTTTTGCAAGGCTACCTATAAAATCGAGGAAGTACGGAATCAAGATCCTGAGGAGGATATTGAGGAAGAGCTGAATGACGCCAACTCTCCTCTTAGTCCTGGCTAGTCACATTTCACATTATGATGAAATAGTGAGTGGACTTAGGTAGAAGGTGCTGTTGAATGAGAGCGCTGAAATTGAAGGGATTTTTTTAAATGAGGTATACTTTAAAATGCTCTAATCTCTATAAAACACATTTCTTATAGATTGGTTAAGCATGAGCTAGGCTCTGTTTGCAAGCAAATTGTCTACACTTGCTACAAATGAGAACCAATATAAGTAACAACTAGTTTGTATGGTATAAAAAATACGCAGCTTGTGATTGTATAAACAAATAACCTTATATTCGTTAACCCGTATCCATAATTTACGACAGCGCAGGGTAAAAATGGGGTTAAGCGAGATGCGGCAAGGGATTTCCAACCAAATGACTCAAGACGTCCAAACCACTGAGTTAAGCGTCCTTTCTTATTACCAGAAATCCAAACAATACCAAGATATCGACTTAACATGAAAGCAATAGCAGCACTCACCACCGCACAAAATAAATTGATTAAAAAGCCGTAATAAAATCCAAATATAGCTCCTGATACGAGAACAATAGGCTCAACAGGTAAGAAAAACAAAACACTGAAGCAATAAAGCAGGAAAAATCCAATAAGAGCATAAGCTCCTAATCCTTGAACCCATTGAATCAATATTTCCATGTGAATATGTAATTCCCATGAGGCAAAGCCAATGACAATAAAAATAAAAACCGTTCCAAACCATTTATTCATGCAATAATCACTATGTGTTGGTGACATTATAAAAGATTCAAATATAGGTCTGATCAAGGCTCTACATTTTATCTTTATTTATTACAATTTGCCATTTTGAACAATATTTTTTATATTTGACAAAATTATACAAATTATTATAATAAGTCTTTAATTGCTTTAAGTCTAATAATTATGAAGCCCTATAACGCAAATCGTTTGTCCTTTAAAGAGAGGCATTACAGTCAACTACCTGCCAGTATAAAGAGTTTTTGTAGAGAACAATTACAAAGCTCTCTTCTTAGTATTTTATTTGATTTACAAGTAACAATTCCATCCTCATCACCCTCAAGATCTCCAAGAATTTTCAATTCATCCTCTTCTCAGAAAACCACCTTAGGACGATTTTTCTTAAAAAGAATAAATGATCCTCAAACATCTTATGAATATATAGAGAGGATATACAATAGTATTGTTTTTAATAAGAATCCGGCTCAACTTTTTAAAGGGTTTGATGATGAAACTGTAGCAATATGTGATGCTGCTTATGAACGATACAATGAGCTTCGAAACAACTCTCCAAAAAGTGCCTCGTTAGCCCCCTTGAGATAAATCAACTGAAAAAAACAGGGTGGGATCATTTTGGTCTAGAGCCGTCGAGCCAAAGAATTTTCCTTTAAACAGGACCATAATGAAGCTCCGATACTTGCTGACTCTCGCAACAGCGCTATATGAAGCAAAGACATCTATTATCCTTGCTGCCTACAAGCCATAAAAAACTCCTGTAATAAAGAAGCACATTGCTCTTGCATGATCCCTTCATCAACTAGTACTTTGTGGTTTAAAGGATAACCTTGTACTACATTATATACCGAGCCCGCGGCACCTGCTTTAAAGTCACGCGTTGCAAAGACTAAACGTTTCACTCGCGCATGAACAAGAGCTCCTGCACACATCACACAAGGCTCTAAGGTCACATATAAGGTAGAATCTAGTAAGCGATGATTAGCCAGTGTTAAAGAAGCCTGGCGCAAAGCGCGGATTTCAGCATGATCGGTAGGATCATGACTTTGTTGTAAGGCATTTCGTCCTAGACCAATTAGTTGATTCTCTTTACTTACCAGCACGGCTCCAACCGGCACTTCCCCTTCTTGTTCAGCAAGAAGGGCCTGTTCATAAGCTTGCTGCATCCAAAAAAGATCGTTCATTCCCATTCTATAGTGGCAGGAGGCTTGCCAGAAATATCATAAGTTACACGAGATACTCCTGAAACTTCATTAATAATGCGATTTGAAACCTGTCCGAGAAAATCCCAAGGCAAATGGCACCAATGAGCAGTCATAAAATCAATGGTTTCTACGGCACGTAAACAAATAACATAATCATAACGTCGCCCATCACCCATTACACCGACACTTTTAACGGGTAAAAACACTGCAAAAGCTTGACTAATTTGATGATAAATTCCTGCTTTGTGTAGTTCTTCCATAAAAATTGCATCGGCTTTACGTAAAATCTCAGCGTATTCTTTTTTGACTTCACCTAAGATACGAACACCTAAACCCGGTCCGGGAAAAGGATGGCGATATACCATATTATGCGGTAAACCTAATTCTAAACCGATCTTACGTACTTCATCTTTAAACAACTCACGAATAGGCTCTAATAATTTTAAATTTAACTCATCAGGTAAACCACCCACATTATGATGTGATTTAATTACCACTGAAGAACTATTATTATTTGTAGCCGCGGATTCAATAACATCGGGATAAATGGTACCTTGAGCCAGCCATTTAACCTCTTGTATTTTATGAGCTTCTTCATCAAAAACCTCAATAAAAGCTCTACCAATAATTTTGCGTTTTTCTTCAGGACAAGTGATGCCTTTTAAAGCAGAGAGAAATTTTTCTTCTGCATTGACTGGAATAATATTAATTCCCATATGTTGGCCAAACATAGCCATTACCTGCTCGGCCTCATTTAAACGTAATAAACCCGTATCTACAAAAACACAGGTTAATTGATCGCCAATAGCTTTATGTAATAAAGCAGCCACCACGGAAGAATCAACACCACCAGATAGACCTAATAACACGCGCTCAGAACCAACTTGTTTTCTAATAGTCTTAACTGCTTCATCAATGATATGTTTAGGGGTCCAAGTCGTATCTGCTTTACAGATAGTAACGACAAAGCGCTCTAAAATACGCATTCCTTGTAAAGTATGAGTTACCTCAGGATGAAATTGTAGTCCATAAAGATGGCGAGATTCATCGGCCATACCCGCAATGGGTGCATTATTGGTTTCACAGATAATCTTAAAGCCAGGTGGTAATTGAGTTACCTTGTCACCATGACTCATCCATACATCGAGTAAAGCTTCACCTTCACTAGTGGTTCGATCTTCAATATTGGTAAATAATTGACTATGACCATGCAATTTTAATTCGGCATAGCCAAACTCTCTTATTGAAGAAGACTGAACCTCTCCGCTTAATTGTACGGCCATGGTTTGCATACCATAACAAATACCTAAAATAGGAAGGCCTAAATCAAATAACCACTCAGGAGCCCGTGGATTGGCCTGATGCGTTACCGTTGAAGGACCTCCAGATAAAATAACTCCACAAGGATGTAAATTATTAAAGAGCTCTTGACTTATAGTATAGGGATACAACTCACAATACACACCCATTTCACGAACTCTTCTTGCAATGAGTTGCGTGTATTGCGAACCAAAATCTAAGATGAGTAACGGTCGTTTTTTCAAATCAGTCATTATTAATCATCCACTTGATAATTAGGTGCTTGTTTAGTAATACTCACATCATGGACATGAGATTCACGCATCCCAGCATTAGTCACTTGAACAAATTCCGCTTTTTTATGCAATTCGCTAATCGCGTCACATCCTGTATAGCCCATACAGGAACGAAGGCCACCAATTAATTGATGAATAATAGTGTGTACTGAGCCTTTATATGGAACGCGCCCTTCAATACCCTCAGGAACTAATTTTTCTGTACCTTGAGAAGCATCTTGAAAATAGCGATCGCTGGACCCTTGAGCTAAGGACATAGCACCAATTGAGCCCATTCCTCGATAACTTTTATAGGTACGACCTTGATATAATTCAATTTCACCTGGTGATTCTTCAGTACCGGCAAACATACCACCCAGCATTACTGTATTAGCTCCTGCAGCTAAAGCTTTACATATATCACCAGAAAAACGTATACCGCCGTCAGCGATAATAGGTATTTTTCCTTTTAATTCATTAGCTACATTAGATATAGCAGAGATTTGCGGCACACCCACTCCAGTAACAATTCGGGTAGTACAAATAGACCCTGGACCGATTCCTACTTTAACTGCATCAGCACCTGCTTTATATAAATCTTTGGCAGCAGCAGCAGTAGCAATATTCCCGCCAATTACTTGAATACTTGGGAATTGTTCTTTAATCCATTTAACTCGATTGATCACACCTTGTGAGTGACCATGTGCTGTATCAACCACTAAGACATCAACACCTGCGTCAATTAAGGCCTCAACTCGTTCATCAGTTCCTTCACCAACACCAACAGCCGCACCGACTCTTAACTGACCGGAACTGTCTTTACATGCAAAAGGATTATCCTTAGCTTTTTGAATGTCTTTCACAGTGATTAAACCGCGTAATTTGAAATCCTCATTGACTACCAATAATTTTTCAATACGATGCTTATGCAATAAACTACGAACATCCTCTCGACTAGCCCCTTCTCTTACTGTAACTAAGCGCTCTTTAGGGGTCATCACTTCACCAACCGTCAAAGAAAGATTTGTTTCGAAACGAATATCCCGACTGGTGACTATCCCTATTAAATCTTCGCCATGTACTACAGGTACACCAGAAAAATTGTACCGTACCATTACATCAATGAGTTCTTTTACTGTTATATCCGGAGTCACTGAAACAGGATCTTTAACCATTCCACTTTCAAATTTTTTAACTCTTCGAACTTCTTCAGCCTGACTCTTAATACTCATATTTTTATGAATAATACCTAAACCACCTTCTTGTGCTAAAGCAATAGCCAAACGAGCTTCAGTTACTGTATCCATAGCAGCCGACAATAAAGGAATACTAAGCTCAATCGATCGGGTTAATTGGGTTTTTAAAGAAACATCTTTAGGAAGAACAAGCGAATGTGCAGGTACTAATAAAACATCATCAAAAGTTAAGGATTGTTGTATAATAGACAGAGCCATTTTAATCCCACTCCAGTAGTTAAAATTAACCGAATAGTTTACCATAAAAGCGGGAAAAGTTAAACATATAATTCATAATTACTACATTTTCTATATTAATTAGAAATTTTATCTAATTGACAAGAAGATACCTTGAATTATACATATAATCCCGTGTACACTGCTTGTTAAATATTGTGTTGAATCGAACAACAGGAAGGGTTCAGCCTTGGCTAAAATAATCGTTATTACATCTGGTAAAGGCGGAGTAGGTAAAACCACCTCTTCTGCAGCTATTTCCTCAGGTCTTGCTTTATTAGGGCATAAAACTGTCGTTATAGATTTTGATATTGGCTTACGTAACCTTGACATTATTATGGGTTGTGAACGCCGTGTTGTCTATGACTTCATTAATGTTATTAATGGAGAAGCCTCTTTAAATCAAGCGCTAATTAAAGATAAAAGAGTTCCAAATCTCTGTATTTTACCAGCCTCTCAAACTCGAGATAAAGATGCTCTAACTATAGAGGGTGTTGAGAAAATACTGAATGAATTAGCAAAAGATTTTGAGTTTATTATTTGTGATTCTCCCGCTGGAATTGAAACAGGCGCTTTAATGGCTATGTATTTTGCTGATCATGCCATTGTAGTTACTAATCCTGAAGTATCTTCGGTCAGAGATTCAGATCGGATTTTAGGAATATTAGCGAGCAAAACTAAAAGAGCTGTAGAAAATCGAGAACCCGTTAAAGAACATTTATTACTCACCCGTTATGATCCAGAACGTGTTGAAAAAGGTGAAATGCTTTCTGTAATTGATGTGAAAGAAATTCTCGCTATTCCCTTGATCGGAGTTATCCCAGAGTCTAAATCAGTACTTAAAGCCTCTAATACTGGAACTCCTGTTATTCTCGATGAAACAAGTGATGCAGGTAGTGCGTATCAAGATGCTGTTGCTCGTTTTCTCGGTGAAGAAAGACCTATGCGCTTTATAAGCAATGAACGTAAAGGAATTCTACGTCGCTTATTCAGCAAGAACAAGGAGGAAGTGGTATTATGAGTATTTTCAATTACTTACGTAGAAGAAATTCAACCGCTTCAGTAGCTAAAGAGCGTTTACAGATTATTATTTCACATGAACGCGCTCAGCGAACTACTCGTGACTATTTACCTAAACTGCAGGAAGAAATTCTTGCAGTGATTGCTAAATACGTTAACATTAATCGTGATCAAGTTAGTGTTAATTTAGAACGCATGGGCGATAATGCAGTTCTCGAGCTGAATATTACGATGCCTGATGAGGTTCTTACTGAAGCTTGATTTTAATGCCCTACTTCAAGTCTTAGTCATATTTGCAATATAAATTCCTATTGTCTTTTTTTTATTTCTAATTATAAAAACACCCCTAATTCCTTGTCGACGTCCCTTTAAATAACGTAAGTTCGAGATATACCTCTTTACTGACGCAACATTTCGTCTTTGCGAGCCTTAGCGAAGCAATCCAGACGATCTATTAAACTGTATTTTACTCATCCTGGGCTAAGCGTAACACACAAAGAAGGCAGCTTGTCACAATTGTTGTTTCACCGTCAAAAAATAATTTTTCATTAAAGCTGCATCGGTCATGTTCAAAATTTGATTACAATGAAAATGTAATATACACTTTAGACAATCCCACATAAAATATATGGTGAAGTTTAAATGCTCATAGTGAATAAAAGGGAGGAGGAGATCTTACAAATAATTGAGGCTTCCGATATTCAAAATGGATTGTTTATAGTACCTGATAAAGTGACTTATTTTGACGCTTATGTCTTTAGACATAATACTAAATTAACTGCTATCCAAATGAACAGAAACACTCACACTTTTGGGATTGGGGTATTTGAGAACAGTGGTTTAACTAGTATAACAATGCCAGACAATGTGAGCCATATTGGTGAGGATGCCTTTCGCAGATGTGTTAATTTAGAAAAAGTAAAAATATTAAGTACTAAAATAATTATTAACCAATATGCTTTTTCTGAATGTACTAATTTAAATGAAGTAACAATAAATAGCAAAATTGTAAAAATAGAAAAAGGTGTATTTTCGGCATGCCCTAATTTACGAGTTGTAAAAATACTTAGTAGTGAAACAAGCATTGGAGATGACACCTTTGATTTTTGTACCTATTTAACCCAGGTAACAATTCTCGGTAAAGTAACAAAAATTGGAGTGGGAGCGTTCCGCAACTGCTCTAAACTCAGGAGAATAATAATTCCTTCGGGTGTAATGTCTATTGATAAAGCTGCATTTAATGGGTGTGAAAGTTTAGATAACATTGAGTTACCAGATACCCTATTGACTATTGAAACTTATGTTTTTGCTGGGTGTTCAAGTTTATCAAAAATAACCCTACCCAATAAGTTAACTAAGATTGGTTGGGCTGCATTTCAAGATTGTACGATGCTAAACAGTATCAGTTTGCCCAGTAGTTTGATTGAAATCGGTTTATTTGCATTTGATGGCTGTGAGAATTTAAAACAAATTATTATTGATACAGACAATTTAGTAGAGTTTGAGCGTATTAAAGATTTACTACCTGAACATTTAAGACGGTTTGCAACCCATAAAACCGCGGTTGAGATTAAGCAAGGACTTTTGGATGACTTTAATTTTTCTTGCCCTGTAAAAGGACTACGTGGAACTTCAAAGCTAAATCAAGGGGCACATGGAAATATTGCTCAATTTACTGAAAAATCGAAAGAGTACCAAACTTTAAGGAAAGCATTAGAGACAGTTCCTTTTGATCCTAGTCAAATGGATTTTGTAAGTTATAAAACAGAATTAAAAAATATAGTGGATAAACATGTTACCGCTTATCACTTACAAAACTATGTAGACATTCTCGAAGAACAAATCCCCGCTGGTTTTTTTTCTGAAAAAAGAAAGCCTGAAAAAATCAGTAATTTGGAAATTCTACAAACACATCACACTATCAAAAAAATAATTTCATTTTTGCAGAAAGGAGAAGGTATCGAATTAACTACAGAGGAAAAATCCTTACTTAATACAAGACCATTTCTATTATCTAAAATACCTCAAACAATACAGCAAGAAATAGGCTTTTATGCTTCAGTACGGTAGATCCAACTAGTTAACGCAACTTTCGATATTAAAAAAATAGTCTTATAATATTGAAAAGTTACCTCATAATTATAAAGGAAAATGATGGGGAAGTTAACACATGAAGATCGATGTAAAATTGAGACTCTTTATAAAGCTG
>CANJQE010000125.1 GCA_947476305.1 Legionellaceae bacterium | reverse complement strand
TTGAATAGTATAGAAATCTCTGTTTTATTTAACCTCCCTTCTTTATACGTCGCAATTACGCGATCCCTCAAGTCCAAACTATATGCTTTCATAAATAAAACGTTAAAAAGCAATTATCATACAGGTAAATATACCGGTTTAGCTATACCTGCTACTTGGCTTGGTAATGAGGAAGAGGAGATACCTTTTGAGCGTTTATCAATTAAAGAAAAAGATCTGCTATTCTGGTGTGAGGACGCGCGCTTAAAAAGACGAGAGGATTTTTTTGAGCGACAAAAAAAGCAACGCCATGCTTTACATACTTTCTTTAGAAATAAACATTCGGATGACGAGTCTATTAGTTCATCTCCTGCCCCAAAATTAAATAATGGTTGACAAATATATATAATATACTAATCTTAATTTTGTGCAATGCAACATAACGGAGAAATACCATGCTACATGCTTACTTTCAACAAAAAAATATGAATCCATTTGCGGATTCTTTAGAGAAACCTGTAAAAGAATTAATGGATTTAAATATGAAAGCTTTACAAAGTTTTTCCTATCTTAAGCCTAATGAAATGTTATTAATGCGTAGACCAGAAGAAATGATGGAAAAAAATTTAGAAGTTCTCATTGAGAATAGTCATACTGCTTTAGCTTATATGCAAAACATGTTTGATATTATGGAAAAGCATTGGCTAAAAAGTTATGAGACTACAATGAAAAGCGCTAAAGATTTAAGTGGCATGACAAAAAGTACCGTGCATACAACGCATACAAATGCTAGTACTAAAACAACAACATCCGCTTCAACTAAAGCGAAGCCAACTGCAATTAAAGCTAAATCAATGGCGGCTAAGACTAAACCTGTTGCAGCAAAAGCTACAACAAGCATGGCGGCTAAAAAATCTACGCCAAGTAAATCAACTTCTTCAGTCAAAAAACAACCGGTTAAACATAGTTCGTCTACCACAAGCACTACTTCTAAGCCCCATGGAACAACTTCAGAAGTGAAACATGTAAGTAACACACCACATCATCTTTCATCAAACTCTTCTCATGCAAAACCCATGATGAAAGAATTAGATCTTCACAAGAAAATCTAAATGATAAAACCGTACTGTTTATATAAATAGTACGGTTTATTTTAGTTACGTATTCATGTCCTATAACTTGAGAGCTATCTCTGGTTCATATTGAAAGAGAATAGGTCTTTCAACCAAAATTCAAGTTTATCCTGGGCGCCTACTTATTTTAGGCTCATCTTTATAACTCGATTCATCAGAGACTTTAGTACTTTGAAGAATAAAGTCACAGTTATTAGTTTGAACGCTGATATCAATGGTGTCTTCATTGTCAGTCAAAAAATGGGAGTGTTTGGTGGCTCCACTGGCAAGAGTAAATTGTCTTTTATTAAAGCCAAAATGCTCCACTGTATAAACTAAGGCATTAACTTCCTTTGCAGTCCCTGAAACCAATAACTTACCTTCATCATTAAACTGTTCTTTTTCCCCACCAATAAAATGAAAATTGCTCAGTACTATGGGATGCATTGTACTTAAGTATAAATGATCGCGTATATTTGTTAAAAACTGCTTCATTACTTTTTTCATATGACCTTTAGGATCTTTTTCTTCAGAACTAAATCCTGACCAATGGTATAAAGCAGCAAAAGGTACCCGCTCCTCATCGTCATTAATATAAAAACCATTAACAGCGAATGCAATACAGGTACTTATACCATAGGTTATTAAGCGGGTATCCGGATCAGTGGTACATACAAACTCATCCATTTCTACGATTAGTTCAGACATGAATTTTAACTTAAGTTAACAGGTCAATAGAGCTTAAAGTGTATCGGGTTCTTTTAAAGTTGCAACTGATGCAGTGAACATATAACCGCCATTGCGAATGGTCTTAATTAATGTTGGTTTTTTTGCATCATGTTCAATTTTTTGTCTCAGTCTGCTTATTTGCACATCAATGCGCCGGTCAAAAGGACTTAAATCAGTATTTTTAGTGAGTTGTAATAAAAACTCTCTATCCAATATTTTTTGCGGATTTTGCAGAAAAATAATAAGAAGTTCGTATTCGCCAACACTTAAGGGCAATTCACTATTATTTTTATCAAATATTTGTCTTGAGGCTGGGTAGACTTTCCACTGAGTAAAACTTAAAATTTCCTTATCTTGTTTCTGTTCTACAGTTAAAACCCGTCGTCTAATGGCTTTGATGCGAGCGTGTAGTTCTCTTGGATACAATGGTTTTATTAAAAAATCATCTGCTCCGGCTTCAAGCATGTGAATACAGAGCTCTTCATTTCGCTCCTCACAACTAATAAGTAATGGTATAGGATATTTTTTATAAAGTTCAGTGATTAGAGTAGGATTTTTTTCTAATATAGAGCTGCTAATTACTATAGCATGCGGCAATTCCTCAATGGGATACAGCGACTCTAAATTATTCTTTTGAACAATCTCAATATTAAAGTGCTCAAAATACTCTTTTAAGTCGTTATCCAATGAAGCTGAGTCTATAATTAGCAAATAATCACCAAGCATAAGTGGCCTTTGGTTAAACGGACAATATTATCTATTTTAAAGACTATTATATGGAGATTCAAACTCTTGCATAGCAGGATCGTGAATTAGATATAATTAATATATAGAAATTAGGGACTAAAGCGGACTTGAGGGGAAATCATGGAGCAAAAGGAGTCATTTCTAGAAGGCTTATTGCTAACTGAAACAGTTCGGACAAAGGCAAAGCTGAAGTACGAACTTAGGACTTTAGAAAATACCTTGGATCAAATAATTAAAACAAAAAAACTACCGCTATCTTGCCCTAATAAACTAGCTAATTTATGTCATTTACTCTCAAATAAATATTTGGATTATTTACGTTTAATGGATGTTTCTATTTCTCCTTCTTTTTTTATGACCTTAGAGATAGATAAAAGGACTCCTTGGCTAGAGCATTATCAGTTGTTGCTTCAGTTAAAGAAACAACTAACAGTGGCTACTTTAGAAGAAGAAAAAGAAATATTAATTGATATTGCCTCTCTTTATTTTTATATTGAGCACGCATCGATAGAGGAGCCCCCTCAACAAAAAGTGCCTAGTCGGGCAAAGCATGATTCTATTTATGAGCTATTTAGATCTGGTGATATAAAACTTTGGTTCATTGGATTAATTAATTTTTGGAGCCTATATTCATCAGAAAATAGTGAACCTTGTATTAATTTTCAAGAATGGACTATACAACAGCAACAATACGCTTTAGATTTTTTTGCATCAGCAGAATGTACTCACTTAATTAATGCTCTATTTTTTTATAAATTATTTCCTGAGCAATTAGAAGGGAACAGTCTTCACCCGGAAAAATTAATTTCCCTACATCGTAAATTGGAATTATTACATCATTATCTGTCTTTATTACGACAGCAATTATATAGAGCGGCAATACAACATGGATTAAAACCTGAAGTGGATTTTTTATTTCATAGCAATGAATTACCCCCAGGAATAAAGTTTGAAATTCACCCTTCGTATCAAGGTCTAATACAAGAGGCAGTGAAGCAATTAAAAACACCGTGTAAAAGTACAGCAAGTAAATTAAGTGGGATTTATCCTATCCACGATTTATTTACAGCCTATAAATTTTGGTTTAACCCTTCACGTTTAATTGATACGGTAATGGTATTACGACAAACTCTTGCATCAGAAGATAAGTCGGTATTTTATCAAGAAATGGTCAGCTTATATCATCAATTATCTACAACAGAATGTTTGGATTTATACGGTTATTTTTCTAATAAGGATACGCGGTACTTATTTTATACCCTGTCGCTTATCCTTAATGCTTCCGATTTATCTGAGTGGCTTCCTCCTCTTAAAGATAGAGAAAAAGAAACTATTCAAGAAGGCTTTCATACTCTTCAAATTGTAATGGAAGCATTACGTACGGAATTAAAAAATAGAGCTATTCATACTGATTCTTATCAATATGAATTACCAAAAAAAGTGATTGAAATCAGAAAACGTAATCGACAAGCGGTATTAAGATTAATTGAAATTTATAGTGCAAAAGCCGAGCATAATAATCTCAACTTAGAACAATTATTTATGGATATGGATGAATCCTAACCTTAGAGATTAACGCGAGTTCTGGATAAGAAATAGGAGCAAATAAAGAGTAGGTTGGGTCATTGCCCCATATCCGTCAAGTAAGAACTTTTAATTTATAGATTACTGTTAAAATTTAAACAGTACTACCCCCTTTCTCGCGCAAGAAATTTGAATAAAATCAATGGATTTAATTGAGGGAGAGGGCAGGGGAGAGGGTTAAAGTATGAATTCGAGAACAACCAAGATATTGGAAAAAATTAGAAAATATTTTATTTCACAAATATTCATGAAAAATGTTTTCGCTTAACCTTAGGCTCAAAATGAGCTATTTACACGCCCTCTCCCCAACCCTTTCCGGGAATAAGTACTGATTTTATTCTAATTTCTTGCGCGGGCGAGGGGGCTGACTGTTGATGCGATTAAGATCTCACCACAAGACTAAAACTCCTTAGTTTGACGGCTATGGGGCAACGACCCAACTTAATTTTTAAAACACCCTTATCCAGAACTGACGTTAGATTAAGGGGGAGGGCTATTAATATGCCAATTATATATATAGCTATCAATACTATTTACATGCTTTAACTGGCTTAATAAAGGCTCTTGTGCAAATAGAAGCAAATGCTTAATTACATCCTGTTTTGTACCGCCGAAATCCTCTTCATACCAATCATAAATTTTAGAAATAATTAATTTTCCTTCAATTACTTGTACGCCTCTTAATGAATTAATATAGGTAAAAGCAGCATTATTAAGTTGTTCTTCTAAGCTAAGACCTAGATAGGCTTGTTTACTGAGATTGGGGGCGCCTATGGTGGCATTATTTAAAGTATAATGGACTCGCTGATCATTCCAAATAGGACGCATAATACGATTATTAATATCATCGAGCGATAAAGGTGTATTTTTTATTGTAATAAGATTAGCCCCCCAGGGGCCTACACTAAATAAGCCCGGGGAGATACGGATTTCTTGAATATTGGCAATAGGATAATAATCAGCCACCGTTTGCACTGTTAATGCATTATATAGGTTAATCCAATAGGCTAATTGTTCTTGTCTATTATAATTATCGATGTCTATTTCAGACATTTCTTTTAGGTATTGTTTTAGCAGATCAAAATCTTTTTGATCTACATTGGCATAATCTACTAAGTTAATTTTTTCTTCATTAATTACTACGTGGCGATCTAAAAATTCTTGCCAAAGTTGGTGGGAAATCACTTCTTTAGATAAAGGATTATTAACCTCCCATCTTGGCCATAAACTCTTATAGTAAGAGGCTTGAACAGTGGAATTGATACTCAAAAACATAAACAAAAATAGAAAAAATGAGGTTAATTTTCTAAGGGATTTTTTATGCATTCACTAGTGCTCTGTTTCTTAATGCGCTGCTTATAGTATTAGCATCCAAAAACTCCAATTCTCCACCAGAAGGAATGCCATGCGCTAATTGACTAATATGGATCGATTGCTCGCGTAATAATTGCTGAATAAAATGTGCCGTAGTTTGTCCTTCAACACTAGGACTTAAAGCCAGAATTACTTCTTTCACCTCTCGTGCTTTGACTAAGTTTTTGAGTTGAGGTAAGCCTATATCCTCTGGTCCTAAGCCATCAAGAGGGGATATTTTTCCCATAAGTACAAAATAATATCCTTGAAAGGCATGGCTTTGTTCTATTGCAAAAACATCTGCCGGGTTTTCGACTACACATAGTAAATCGGAATTTCTATTAGTGTTTTGACACAGAACACATAAAGAGTATTCCGTATAGTTATTACACTGCTCGCAATGGCGAATAGTATTCATTGCTTGCTCAAGACAAGAAGCGAGGTGTAAGCCTCGCTGTCTTTGCTTGTGCAATAGATGGAATACCATTCTTTGTGCAGATTTTGGTCCTACACCTGGAAGGCAACGAAGTGCCTCTACCAATTGGCTTAGAGTATCCATGTTCAGAATTATTCTTCTTTATCGCCCATTAAGTCAGTTGGAATATTCAGACCTGCTGTTAATTGAGTGATTTTTTCTTTTGATACTTTTTCAATTTTACGAACAGCATCATTAATAGCAGCAGCTACTAAGTCTTCTAACATTTCTACATCTTCATCAATTAAAGTAGGTTTGATTTTTACTTCAGTAACATCATGACGGCCATTCATTTTAATGGTAACCATCCCGCCGCCTGATTCACCAGTTACAACTAATTCGCTTAATTGTTGTTGCGCTTCTTGCATGCGTTGTTGCATTTTTTGCGCTTCTTTCATTAAATTACCAAGATTTTGATTAATATCCATTATTACCTCGTTTATTTAGTATCAGTTAATATTATAAGTCATCTTTTAATGAGACAATAGAATTTTTGACCAATTCAGCGGAAAATTCTTTTTGTAACTGTTGAAATACTACATCATTGTCTAATGCTAAGGATGCTTTTTGTTGTTTTTCATGGTTGAGCTTTTCTTTGTGTTGGGCAGGTGATGCTATTATTTGTTCTTCGGCATGCAGTTTAATTTTGAGTTTGCTATTAAAATACTCGCTTAACGCAGATTCAATTTTAGTTAAGGTGCTTGGGGTGAATAATGATTGATGGCCTTTGGCTACCTTTAACGAGATTATTTGCTCATCTTTATGGATAAATTCCGCATTGTTTACTGCATTTAGAGCAAGGCCGGTCAATTTTAATTGTGACACAATATAGGGCCAGTTAGCATTATTAAGCTCAGCACCTATTGGCGGTTCATCCACCGATAAGGGTTGTGATATAAGCTCTGGTGTTAGAATCTCAGTAACGGCCACTAAAGGAATGTCATTGTGTTCCCTTACAAAAACGGCCTCTGTTACTTCTTCTTTAATAAGAGGAGCATCATTAGGTTCTTGTTGATAATTATAAGCTAAAGGTGGTGCTGAAATTTTAGAGGCTGGTCGAAACATCAGCATACGTAATAGGGTCATGTTAAAACCAATTGATAAAGTAGGTGCAAGACTTATTTCTTCGCGCCCCTTTATGCCTATTTGATAAAACAACTGTATATCTTCACCTGAAAACTGTGATGCTAAATGGCTAAGATCAACGCTAGGCTTTAGTAAAGGATTGTTTTCCCCTACACTTTGATAAATACACATTTGATGTAAATAATGAAGTATTTCATCTAGAACGTAATGGAAATGACCTCCTTCAGTAACTATTTGGTGGCTTAATGATATAAGTTTGGATGCATCCTGTTTAGCCAAAGCTTGAAGAAGCTGTAAAGCATAATCTTGTTGGGTATATCCCAAAATTGTTTTGACATCAGTGGTGAGTAATTTGTCAGTTGCGCTGGTAATAGCTTGATCTAATAAGCTGAGCGCATCGCGCATACTGCCTTGTGCTGCATACGCTAAAATTGCTAAAGCTTCCTCTTCATAGCTCAATTGCTCTTCACCTAGAATAAATTGCAAATGTGCTTGTATTCGCTCTACTGATATATGACGTAGATTAAATTGCAAACATCTTGATAATACAGTGACGGGTAATTTTTGCGGATCAGTTGTAGCTAAAATAAATTTTACATGTAGAGGTGGTTCTTCTAAGGTTTTTAATAAAGCATTGAAACTATGCTGGGAAAGCATATGTACTTCATCAATCAGATAGATTTTAAAACGGCCATTGGTTGGTGAATATTGTACGTTATCAAGTAAATCTCGAGTATCTTCAACTCGGGTTTTGGATGCGCCATCAATTTCGATAAGATCAATAAATCGGCCCTGCTCAATAGCTAAACATGCATCACAGCTTAAGCACGGTTGCGCACTTATACCTACTTCACAATTTAATGCTTTTGCTAAAATACGAGCAACACTAGTCTTGCCCACTCCACGTGTACCAGTAAATAAATAGGCATGATGTAAACGTTGTTGATTTAACGCATTAATTAAAGGGTTATTGACGTGTTCTTGGCCAATTAATTGAGAGAATATTCGTGGTCGCCATTTACGGGCAAGGGCTAAGTAACTCATACGTAGCATCACTAATTTGGGTGGCGGCTGTAAGAGCCACACCTCGGCGCTCGAATCAATTGTTACCGCTGCTCCCTTCCGGGCCTGACGGGGTTCACAGTCTATCGCCGCGAGGGGACCAATACAGCCACCATAGTTGAATGTGGGAGAGTAACAAAAAAAGGAAAAATATTCTAGAGGTATAATTCATTTTTATATTATTTAAGAAAACTATTTTTCACAGCAAATGCTTCTTATAAAAACAGGAGGTGGTCATGTTTTTTACAGGGCCATTTTTTTTAGGTTATACTTGGCTATTCTTGCGCATTAATTTATACCTTATATACACCCTAAGAAAAAACAAAGAAAATGCGAAAAAGTTAAAAAAGTATTTGACACTGATAGGGAAATCCGTAGAATACGCAACACGCCTTCGGGGCGAAGTTCATTAAGAAAAGAGAAGACAAACTGTGTGGGCGCTTTGAAAGAAATTGAGTACTTGTGAGAAACAAAGCAACAAAGCAGTAAAGAAGCTAGAGAGAGACTAGCCTGGAATTGAACTGAAGAGTTTGAT
>CANJQE010000124.1 GCA_947476305.1 Legionellaceae bacterium | reverse complement strand
TAACGTTAAAAAAGTGCATCAACGGATTATTGTGTACTTCGGTAAACATGCTTTAGATATCTACGGCTTGCCAGCAGAGCTGGAACGGGTCGAAATTAATTACTCTAATTACAAAAATATCCTACATTGGTGCGAAATGTAGGTTGCATCAAGGATACAGGATAATTTATTTATCGCTAATTTCAATGAGTCGAGCTAAGGTTGGGCCTTATAGCCCTCAAACCAAATATTTTCTGGTAAAATTAATTTCAATTTGGCAAGTAATATGTCATTCTCGCGTAGGCGGGGATCCATCTCTGTATGAGTATTACAAAATCATGGATGGATTCCCGCCATTGGCGGGAATGACGATTGACGGCTATGAACCTTGACCCATAGCCGTCAAGTTAAGGAATTAAAGCCGTCGTTGCGAGCCTTGGCGAAGCAATCCAGGCGATCCATCAGTCGGTATATTGCTCATTTGCGTGAGCGCATCACGTAAATCTGTTTTGGATTGCTTTACTTCGTTCGCAAAGACGAGTGTTTTGCAGAAAAATTCTTAACCTGAGGGCTATGAGCCTCTTAGCCCAACAGGAATTAGATTTAAATTTCAGCTAAATTTCCTTTAGTTTCCAACCATGCCTTTCGATCAGATGCTCTTTTTTTATTGAGCAACATATCCATTAATGCTTCAGTGTATTCTTCATCGTCTAGAGTCAATTGTATTAAGCGTCTCGTATTAGGATCCATGGTCGTTTCTCGTAATTGGAGGGGATTCATTTCACCTAAACCTTTAAAACGTTGCACATTAATTTTAGCTTTAGTGCTTGTGTTTAGCTGTGCAATAATGCGATTTTTTTCTTCTTCATCGAGGGCATAATGAACAATTTTTCCTGCATCAATTCGGAATAAAGGAGGCATAGCGGCATAAACATGTCCTGCTTTAACGAGGGGTTTAAAATGACGTAAAAATAGGGCACAGATTAAGGTTGCGATGTGAGCTCCATCGGAGTCCGCATCAGCTAAAATGCATAATTTACCATAACGGAGGCCACTTAGGTCATCAGAGCCTGGATCAACGCCTATTGCTACAGAAATATCATGAATTTCTTGTGAGGCAAGGACTTGTGAGGAGTCAACTTCCCAGGAGTTAAGTATCTTTCCCCGTAAAGGTAAAATAGCCTGAAAGTCTTTATTTCGCGCTTGTTTTGCCGAGCCGCCCGCAGAATCTCCTTCTACTAAAAATAACTCGGCTTGGCTTAAATCAGTTTGTAAACAATCTGCTAATTTTCCTGGAAGAGCGGGGCCTTGGCTTACGCGTTTACGCGCCACTTGTTTGGCTTGTTTTAAACGTTTTTGCGCACGTTCAATAGCAAGAGTGGCGATGGCCTCTCCTTGGTTACGATGCTGATTAAGCCACAGAGAAAAGGCATCCTTAACTACATTACTGACAAAAGCCGCAATTTGTCGCGAACTCAAACGCTCTTTAGTTTGTCCGGCAAATTGAGGTTCTTTCATTTTTACTGATAAAACATATTGGCAGGGTTCCCACAAATCATCAGCAGTGAGTTTTATTCCCCGAGGTAATAAATTACGTAATTCGCAAAACTCCGCCATCGCATCAAATAAACCGGAACGTAGGCCATTAACATGCGTTCCGCCTTGAATAGTAGGGATTAAATTGACATAACTTTCATTTAAGCTACTGTTTGCGGATTCCGCCCAAACTAAAGCCCAATCTACCATGGCTTCATCATTTCTAAATTCGCCGACAAAAGGTTCTTCAGGTAAATAATCCGAAGATAAATTTTGTTTTAGGTAATCACCAAGACCATGTTCATAACACCAATGATGCTCTTCCTGGGTGGCTTTATTAATAAAAGTCATGGACAAACCACTACATAAAACCGCTTTAGCTCTTAAAACATGCATGAGATGTTTTAAGGAAATTTTTGTAGTATCAAAATATTTAGCAGTAGGCCAAAAGCGAATTAGAGTGCCCGTTTCTCTTTTTTTAGTAGTACCTGTTTCATTAAGCTCACATAACTTATCGCCATTTGCAAAAGACATTTGGTAAACAACACCATTACGTTTAATCGTGACATCGAGGCGATCAGATAAAGCATTTACTACAGAAACACCAACACCATGCAAGCCTCCAGAAAAACTGTAGTTTTTATCAGAAAACTTACCACCGGAATGGAGGCGCGTCATAATCACTTCAACTCCACTTAAACCAAGTTGAGGGTGAATATCTACTGGCATGCCTCGACCGTTGTCTTCTACTTCAACTGAACCATCTTCATGAAGGGTTACATTAATATGAGTTGCAAAGCCAGCCAGGACTTCATCAACACTATTATCAACCACTTCTTGAGCTAAGTGATTTGGGCGAGTGGTATCGGTATACATTCCCGGACGTCGTTGTACTGGTTCCAGACCACTTAAGACTTCAATCGCTTCTGCATTGTATGTTTGTGACATGGTTTCTTACTTAACGGTAAATGAGATTATTTTATCATATTTTTGCTTGTTTGGTTGAATTCACTCTAGTACATAAAAGCAAAAAGTATATATTGCTAGTTTAATCCTTATCTTGTTAGAGTTAAGCTAAAAATAAACTTAGAAACTATTTATGCCTAATTCGGTTGATGTTCAGCAGTTGTCAGTGGCTTTTAGCAGTCCTAAAAAAACGATTACAGCTTTAGATAAGCTCAGTTTTACGCTTGTCCCAGGGGAAACCTTGGTCTTACTTGGTGAATCAGGATGCGGGAAATCGCTGACTTCTTTAGCCTTAATGCGCTTACTGCCTAAAGCGGGTGTTTATGGTGAGGAAAGTCGTATTGTTTTGGATGGAGAGGATATTTTAAACTTGCCTGAGCAAATGATGCGTCAATTAAGAGGACGTAGATTGGCTATGATTTTTCAAGAGCCAATGACTGCCTTAAATCCGGTAATGAGCATAGGCGATCAACTTGCAGAGGTAGTATTAAAACACCATCGTTGTTCTTCTGCGGAACTGGAAAAAGAACTGATTGCTTTATTAACTGAGGTGGAAATGCCTCAACCAGAAATGAAAATTCATCAATATCCTCATCAATTATCTGGCGGCCAAAAACAACGAGTGGTGATTGCCATGGCCTTGGCTTGTAAACCCGATATTTTAATTGCTGATGAACCAACGACTGCTTTAGATGTAACCATTCAAGCCCAAATTTTAGCCCTACTTAAAAAAGTACAGCAATTGCATCAGATGAGCCTCTTGTTAATTACCCATGATTTAGGGGTTGTACGTGCCATGGCTGATAAAGTCTGTGTGATGTATGCAGGACAAGTAGTCGAGCAATCTTCTGTAGAAGAGTTTTTTTCGCACATGGGACATCCTTATGTGCAACAATTATTAGCCTCTCTGCCTTCGCATTCAAAACGTGATGAGCACTTATCAGTAATTACAGGCAGTGTACCTACCTTAGATGCTTTACCCCCAGGTTGTCGTTTTCATCCACGCTGTATTTATGCCTTTGAACGATGCCACCATGAAGAGCCACAGCTACAAACCATCAAAGAACGCTTAATCCGCTGTCACTTATATCCTGAAATGCAAGAATTACCACCTTTGAAAAAAAGTAAACTGGCATGGAATACCAAAGAGGAAGAGGAAAAAATACTTTTTTCAGTTACTAATTTATCGGTTCATTTTGTGCAAAAAAAGGGATTATTTACGCGAAGTAAAAACATTTTTAAAGCAGTGGATGGCCTTTCTTTTGCTTTGAAAAAAGGAAAAACGCTTGCTTTAGTAGGGGAGTCAGGCTGTGGCAAGACAACAGCAAGTCGTGCTTTATTACGCTTAATACCCGTTGCTGATGGACAAATCTCTTTTAAAAATCAAGATATTCTTTCTTTAAAAGGTCGCGCTTTACGAGAGTATCGTAAAAAAGTACAAATCATTTTTCAAGATCCTTTTTCCTCTATGAATCCTAGAATGACGGTAGGTGAAATTATAGCGGAAGGAATGAATGCTCAGGGAATGAAGTCTTCATTCATTAATAAAAGACAAAAAGAGTTAATCGGACAAGTTAATTTACCGAGTAATAGTTTACATCGTTACCCTCATCAATTTTCGGGTGGACAAAGACAACGTATTTGTATTGCTCGTGCATTGGCCACGGAACCTGAGGTTTTAATCTGTGATGAGCCAACGAGTGCGCTCGATATTTCTGTACAAGCACAAATTTTGAATTTATTAAAAGAATTGCAGCAAGAAACAGGAATTACTTACTTATTTATTACCCATAATATGGGCGTAGTCTCTTATATAGCGGACGAAGTATTAGTAATGAATCAAGGCAAAGCCGTAGAGTTTGGTACTTGTGAACAAATTTTTACTCAAGCGAAACATCCTTACACCCAAAAATTATTACAAGCAGTATTAGAGATTGTTTAAGCTGATATTTAGCTCTTCTAGAATTAGAATGCTATTCTTTATAGAACAGGACTTCCTAAGTCCTGTAGAAGACTCCTAAGGAAAGAGAAGAATAAACAAGGAGAGTATGTAGTGCGTTTAACTACCATAAACGAAGAAATCCTGCGCAGCGATATTTTGCGCGTGACCATTTTGATGGGATTTTTTCTTTTTTTAGCTGCCTATGCCGCTCTTTGGGCCATTGCAAGTCCTGATCAATTTAATGTCATCTTTGAAAATGCGGTCAGTAGCTGGACTCCTTCTGGTTTATTGATAGCTATTGCCTTTTATTATTTTCTGATGCGATGCTTTCTTATGGTATTGTGAAAAAAAAGGGATTAGTATTCCAACTTGGTTCCAGTTTCTAACCTTATTTTTAGAAACAAGTCTTCCTACTTTATTTATATGCTAGCTCAGTTTCATCCCCCTGTTCATGTCTTACTTTCTTCTAGAATTTTATTGTATTTTGTATTTTGTATTTTGTATTTATTATTTTATCTGCCTTATCTCTAAATATTAGGCTTTGTTTATTTACGGGACTTGTGGCTGCGTTGGAATATTTTACTCTTGGTTTTTATTTTTTGTCTCATACTCCGATTAGTGATTTAGATCCTTATATCTTTGCTCCTGAACAAGTGGTCACTCGCTCACTTATTTTTTTTATTGGCGGTTGTGTGACCGCTTTTGTGACGGATCAAATCAAGAAAGGCTTATCCTCTGCTTTTAAATCAGCCAAAGAGCGTGAACAAATTGCTAGTATTTTTGGTCGCCATGTTTCACCAGAAGTAGTTAATATGTTATTAAGCCAAAGGAACCATAATCTAAGTGAAGCCAAATTTGTTTGTGTTTTATTTTTAGATATACGTAATTTCACTTCTTATTCTGAAAATAAAAAACCACAAGATGTGGTTAATTATTTAAATCATATGTTTGGTTTTATGATTGATATCGTCAATGAACGTCATGGAATTATTAACAAGTTCCTCGGTGATGGTTTTATGGCCGTATTCGGCGCACCTATTACTGGTGAAAGTGATACAGATAATGCTGTCCACGCAGCAGAAGAAATTTTAATGCAAATTGAAAAGGAAATAGCGCAAGGATCCATGCCTAAAACCAAGATTGGGATTGGAATTCATTGTGGCATGGTCGTTACTGGCAATGTAGGCGCGCATCATCGCCAAGAATATACCATTATTGGCGATGTGGTTAATCTTGCTTCTCGTCTAGAACAATTAAATAAAATCTATAATAGCCAATTACTCATTTCAGAGGAAGTTTATACCTTCTTAAAGGAAAAAAGAGGGGCGTTATTAGGAGATATAGCCGTTCCAGGAAGACAAAAACCTATTAAGATTTATCGTTTGAAGTAAGTTGGCTCAGGTTGTTTTTTCTTTTTTTCGCTATCCCTTTTGAGCTCTCCAAAAACCATGTACTCAGTAACGAAATTCCTCAAGATATAATTAATAGTTTCATCGATTAAAGGATGTATGTCTATAGCGTGTTAGGGATAAGCATACAGCGGCGCAATTTATTTAGAGGAGAATCTACTAGCTTGTGTTAATTGACTATGCACAGGCTAGTAGATCAGATTACCCCTCTTTAGGATGATTTTTTAATGGTTGAACTAATAAATTCCATCCATTGATTTAATGGTATTTGTTGCGTTTCTGTAGAGGCTCTTGCTTTATATTCCACACAAGCTTGCTCCAAATTACGATCACTCACTACAATACGATGAGGAATACCAATTAAATCATGATCGGCAAATAATACACCGGGTCGCTCATTGCGATCCTCTAATAAAACATCAACGCCTAATTGACTTAATTGTTGATAAAGCTCATTAGCTTTCTCGGCAACTGCTGGGGATTTATGGCCATTGATTGGAATAATCACCACGTCAAAGGGTGCTATAGCTTGTGGCCAGATAATGCCATTTTCATCATGATGTTGTTCTATGGCCGCCGCGACTACTCGGGTTATACCTAAACCATAACAGCCCATCATCATGGTTTGTAATTGGCCTTGCTCATTAATCACTGCGGCATTCATCGCTTTAGCGTATTTATCACCTAATTGAAATACATGGCCTACTTCAATACCACGGCAAGAATGAAGAGTACCTTTACCATCCGGGCTAGGATCTCCTTCTTTAACGTTTCTTAAATCATAGAGTTCATAATTTTTAACGTCTCTATCCCATTGTGTATGCATGTAATGTTTATCGGTTTGATTGGCACCACAAGTAAAAGTAGCAAGGGCTAAAGCATGATGATCCACTACGGTAGGAATAGAAAGATCAACAGGTCCTAGTGAGCCTACTGTGGTTTTTAAGGTTTTAAGAATACTTTCTTCATCGACAAAAACTAAGGGAGAGTGTACCAAAGAATGTTTGATTGCTTTCACTTCATTTAATTCATCATCTCCTTTAAGTACCAAGGCCACCATCGGATGTTCTTTTCCTTTAACAATAAGAGTCTTCACTGTTTCATTAGCAGGAATTTTTAAAAATTGCGCTACTTCAGCAATAGTTTTTTGATTCGGAGTAGCTATTAATTGCATTGCTGTATTGGCTTTATTCTGAGCTTTTTCTGGTCTTAAGCTAGTAGCTTGTTCAATATTGGCTGCATAATCGCTTTGATCACTGTAGAAAATTAAATCTTCGCCTGAGTCAGCTAACACTTGGAATTCATGTGAGGCTGAACCACCAATGGCACCGGTATCGGCTTCTACTGCGCGGTATTTAAGTCCCATACGATCAAAAACTCGACTATAAGCTTGATACATCGCTTTATACGTTTCTTGTAAGCTTTCTAAGCTTAAATGAAAGGAATAAGCATCTTTCATAATAAATTCACGGGCACGCATCACCCCAAAACGTGGTCTGATTTCATCACGAAATTTAGTTTGGATTTGATAAAAATTAGCAGGTAACTGCTTATAAGACTGTAATTCGGTACGCATAATATCTGTAATTACTTCTTCATGCGTCGGACCATAGCAATATTCTCTTTGATTGCTGTCCATCATCTTAAGTAGTTGCCCACCAAAAGTCTCCCAACGTCCGGTTTCTTGCCACAGTTCCGCAGGCTGTACCGCGGGCATTAACACTTCCATGGCTTGCGCTTTATTCATTTCTTCGCGCACAATGTTTTCTACTTTACGTAAGACTTTTAATCCCAAAGGCATCCAGGTATAAAGGCCGGATCCCAGTTTTCGAATCATGCCTGTTCTTAGCATAAGTTGATGTGATTTAATTTCAGCATCATTAGGGGTTTCTTTTTGAGTTGCTAAAAACCATTGGGATACGCGCATTACTGCTTCTCTCTTATCTAAAGTTATAAGGAAGCTATTATATACTTATCATGAGCTAATTTGCGATATGATGAAGTCTTTAAAGAATTGCAAAACAAAGATCATCTTTATTCAATATATTAAATTTAGATAAATTTATAACATAATAAAATTATGTGGTTTTGAATGTGATTACAGCCCTATTATAAGGAAACTAGCCGAAGCTCCCGCATCTCAAAGACCAAGGACAAATAGTATTAGTCTTTGTAAGGCTGGTCATAATGCATCGAAGTTGTTTGATAAAGCGCTGAAAAAAACGGACGAGCAATTTATGGTTTTAAAAAAATATAGCAGATAAAGTCGATATCTATTTAAAATCTACAATAAAAAATTCTGACTTTCTAGTTTCTGGATTATATTTAAGACGATGAGTATAGTTTAAATTTTTTCCATAAACATGTAATGAGATAGCCACCTCATCTGATATATTTTTCACGCTGTGAATGTCATCTGGAAAAAAACTAATTATATCTCCCGGTTGACAGCGGATACTCTTTTCTCGTTCGATATGTGCGTAGTCATCTTTTAGGCCATTATCCAAACGAGTCCACAAATAGTTTTCTTCTATACCCTTAACGCAGCCAACAACACTCCATGTTTTATGATCATGGGGTATAATTTCACGCGCAGGTTCCCAAGACACTAAGGTTACCGCTAAAGAATGATCCAGTTCTTCATGAAGTAACCAGGAACTAAATCCTGTTTCAGGATCCGCAGTATAAAAAGATGCCTCGAGCCAGTCTTTTTGCTTTAGCCATTCTCTTAAAATAATTGATACTTTTTCTATATTATATTCATCCGCTGCGAGCCATGGAGAGCCGAAGGCGCGGGCGAGTAGTCCCTGGTAGCCTTAGGGCCGGATGTTTTTCCGCAGGGAAAATATAAGGCCATACGAAAAGGCGTCAGTCATTGGGGAGCGTAGATTTTGAGGCCCGAAG
>CANJQE010000123.1 GCA_947476305.1 Legionellaceae bacterium | reverse complement strand
CTCATCTTAAGCTCTATTATGAGTCTCTTATCAAGAGAGGAAAAGCCAAAATGGTGGCCCTGGTGGCCTTAATGCGAAAAATCATTATCATCGCAAATGCTAGATTAAAAAATGAACAAATTAAAATTGGAACAACATAGTTGATCCATTGTTCGGAGCACTGTGCTTGGGGATTGCTTTGTCGCTTCTCACAAAGACGACGCCTTCTCAACTATCCATAAAGTATAATCTGCCTATATTTCAATAAATTCGACTTTGTCATGTTTATAAGAAGGGTAATTAATATTAGTATAGTGTCAGTATAAAATAACACAAAAATATGTTTGTCATTAAGCTAACTAGCGAAATAACTCAGTTGATTGTACTCGGGGAACGTATTGAGACATAAACCTGGTTGCAAACAACCAGGTTACGAGAGCTAATTAAGCGGGGATAGCTGCTTCTTCAGGTGTAGGAGCAGATGTGGTGTTGTTGCTTGTACATTCGCTTAATAGAGCGGAGGTAAGTTCTTTTAACTCTCCTCCTAATAAAGTCAAAGCAGCATCTTGGCGTTGATACTCTTCTTCAAGTCCTTTGATATCATTAAAATCATCTACTAGATAATCAAGACTTTTGAGGCGTTTAAAGACAAATTCATGGGTTAAGGTAAATTGAATTCGTTCTTTCCAAATTAAAGAAATTTCAGCTGTTGCCATTCCTTGCGCTAACAAGGTTAAAATTTCTTCTGCTGGTAATTCATAACCTTTGCAATGAACTCGTTTCTTCTCATCTGCTAAACTAAAGAGTACACAATCAGAAGCCAGTTGAAAATCAGCAGGTATGTATTCAGGTGTATTAATCCATTCCGCAAAACGAAGAGCTAGGTTTTCTCCGGGAGCTAGTGGTTCAATATTAACTCCTGCTGTTTTACGTAAAAAGGCAGTAAGTTGTGCGGCTTGAGTAGCACTCGAGGTATTAATAATTAATCGCTTATTTACTGTATCTAATAGAGCGGATAATCTTTTTTGTACACAAAAAGACTTAGGTAATAATTCAAATTCAAGATCTTCTGCAATTTGTGCTTTTTCAGCTCGTTTAACCGTACGTCCTTGCTGTTGTTCAATCATTTGAATGCGTTCTTGCAGCATTTTTTTAATAACACCGCGGGGAAGAATTCGCTCTTCCTTTCCCATACAAATCATAGAGCTTCCCGCGACTTCATGAACCATTTCATCAGCAAAGGCATTAAGCCAACCATAAATAAAACGGGCATGAGGAGGGCAAGGCTTTAAACTTTCTTCTTTTAAGGAAGCATTTAAATCACTATCTTCACTAAGTTCATACTGATAAATAAGCGCATTATTAAACCACATAATTTGTCCTTCAGATAAAAAAAGCTAGTTTAACACGATGGAAGATAACTTTTGACTACAAAAGAAAATAAGTTCCAATCGCAATGGTTCTGTTATAGGGTAATTTATAAAACTCAATATTTAAGTTGGCTGAATAATTTCTTATCAAAAATGCAAATAATTTTTCTTGCCAATGGAAGGCTAAAGATTTTTTACTCTTTGACGCCATAATGTTGGGTATTTCAACCATATAGGCCGCACTATCAGTATCAATAGTAAAAGGCAGGATATTTTTAAAGTTCACTCTGTCTAAGGCCTTGGGTATATTAATAGTCTCCATGAAGCCGTAATGAAGAGTTAATTTACATACTTTAGGTGCTAAAGAAGTAACTTCATAACGTTGGCTATGAGACATGTAAGGAATAGTTTCAACTACATAATCTACAATGAGCACATGTTCTGGCACGGAACGACTCAATTTTAGAAAATGAAGAAAACTCCCTCCACTTTTATCATAAACATCCGTTATAAAAATAGCAGTAAGTCCAGGAAGTTGGTTTAAACTTTTATATTCTAATTGTCTTAAAATTTTAGTTATATCAGACTTATTCATATAAAAATGTTTACGTAGGAATTCCAATCCTCGTTTCCAGGTGTACATTATGGTGGCTATACACAGTGCAAAGGTTACAGGAACCCACCCTCCAGTAATGAATTTATGAGCGTTGGCTCCTAAAAAAGAGAGATCAATAATAAGAAATAGACCAAACAACAATAGTGTCTTGAGCTTTGACCAATGCCAAATTGAAAGGGCTGCATAGGCCACCATTGAATCGACCAGTAGCATATCTCCGTTAACCGCAATTCCGTAAGCATGAGCTAAATTTTCTGAAGATTTAAATGATAAAGCGAGCAGTATGGTTCCAATAAATAGTAAAGCATTAATTTGGGGGACATAAATTTGTCCTGAATGCTCTTTTGATTTTTGAATAATAGTAATTCTAGGGCAAAGGCCTAATAATACTGCTTGTTTGGTCAAGGAAAAGGTAGCAGAAATTACCGCTTGTGAGGCAATAATAGTGGCGAAAGTAGCTAAAATAATTAAAGGTAAGTAAAGTGAACTTGGAGCTATCATATAAAAAGGATTATCAATACTTTCAGGATGTAGGAGTAAATTGGCGCCTTGGCCAAAATAATTAAGTAATAAGCAGGGTAGTACTACAGAAAACCAACTCACTCGAATAGGATTTTTCCCAAAATGGCCAATATCAGCAAATAAGGCTTCTCCTCCCGTAACAACTAAAAAAATACCTCCTAATAGTAAATAACCTGCAAGTCCCTCATCATATAAAAAGTAAATAGCATGATAGGGGTTAATAGCCTGAAGAACTATAGGATTGTTAATAATTTGGATTAAACCTAATACTGCTATAGTAAAAAACCAGACTAAAATAATCGGTCCGAAAAGATAACCAATTTTGGCTGTGCCTCTATATTGAATGCTAAAAAGAAATACAAAGATAAGGCAGGCAATAGGTAGGATGTAGGGGGTAAAAGTGGGCGAGATAGCACTAAGACCCTCAACCGCACTGATCACGGATATAGCGGGAGTAAGCATGCCATCGCCTAACAATAATCCGGCGCCAAAAATAGATACTATATAGAAAAGAGGCGCGTATTTAGTGGATTTATGTTTCATCAAGGCTAATAAGGCCAAAATACCGCCTTCCCCTTCATTATCAGCACGAAAAATAATTACTAAATATTTAAAGGAAATGATAATTAATAAAGACCAAAAAATAAGCGACAATACACCCAAGACATTAACTTGATCTATAGGCAAATCATTTAAGGTTACCTTGAGAGCATATAGGGGGCTAGTTCCTATATCTCCAAAGACAATACCTAACGCCGCAAGAGTTAGTTTAGATGAGAACTTAGCTTTCTTTTCCATGCGAAATTAATGCCTTTTAGTGTGTTTGGGATCTTAATGTTCCTACCAATATGCATTCAGAGCTAATACATAAGTCATATAATGAGAGGTGTTTTGTCCCGAAACAGGAAACCATACACCACCAATTAAACCTAAATTACCACTGAAATTATATTCTAATGCTGGAGCTAAAGCCTTTTCTTTGTACTGACCACTGCCAATAGTTGCGCCTGGGCCGCCAATATTACCGATATTAAGAATGCCATTAAAACGAGTAGCTTGCCCATTGGACATAGTTCCTTCAATCACTGCTACCCAATTTTGTGTCAAGGTATATTCAAACGCTAAATCAATGCCATTTTCAGTTCGTGGATTAATCTTTCCTCTTGTAACGGTCGTTCCTCCGTAACTATTTAAACCATTAACATTGACGGGTGTTGAATAAAGCCGGGAAAAAATAAGTCGAGTACGTAAATAGTGGGAGTTAAATAGTTCTAATAAGTATTGGAAATTTAAACCAATTTGGGTTTGATAACTTCCTAAGCCTGTAGAGTCAGTTCCTAATTGACCAGCATTTAAATACTGATAACGACCTGTAGGAAAAGTTTCTTGTACTAAAATCCGTACATCTATTCGTTTAGGTGATTTATTTTGTTCAAAAATTTGAAAGCCTAAAGTAACAGCCATATCTGCTAAACGATTGTAATTTACACCATCAGTAGAGTTAAAAACATAGGGGAGAACCCACTGTACATCGAGCCAGTCGGTAAAGCCATGAGTCAGAATAGGGTTGGCAACAAAGGTTCTAAAGGTAGGTCTATAATTTAGCACACCAAAATTATTGTAACTACCATCGGTTAGAATATCTAAACCATAAATTTCAAAATTGGTGTGTCCTTTAGGAACAGTATGCCCTGCTGGGGCTAATAGCGGGCCTGTAAACCAAGGACCAGCAAAAGTCATCTGGTTAAATAAAGTAATACAGAGAAAAATAAAGGACAGTTTGATTAAATGTAGCATATTTCTCCTTAATGACCATTGCAGGTCTATCGATCTATAGTGTAGATTAGCCGACTTTTGATGTTTGGGAAATAGGAAAATGAGAGCTAAAGTTATTTTACTCAAAGCAAAACAAAATACCATTTTAAAAGGTCATCCTTGGATTTTTCCAAAAGCAATTTCTCAGACTAGTGGTAAATTAATTACCGGTGAGCTCGTTGATATTTATAATGAAGACAATGAGTTATTGGGAATAGGTGCGTATAATCAACATTCTTTATATAGAGTACGCGTTTTAGCTTTAGTGAATGAACAAATTAATGTCAGTTCTTATAAACCGGTAATCACTCATCGTTTACAACAAGCACATCAAATAAGACAAAGTCTTAATTTACCCAATCAAGATACTACTGCATATCGTTTATTTAATAGCGAAGCTGATGGTTTATCAGGATTAACTATTGACCGATTTAATAATTTTTGTGTTGTTGCCAGTTCAGCTTATTGGGTAGAAGTAAATAAAGACCTTATTAGAGAGGCAATACATGAATTGCTGCCTCATGACCAAGTCATTTGGTTGCCTCAGGTTAAGCCTTTGGGACAAGATGGTTGGAAAAATGTAGAACCTAATAGTATTCATCGAGATACAGAGGTTTTAGAAGTAGGTGTTAAATTTCATGTGGCATTTGCTCATGCCCAAAAAACAGGTTTATTCCTTGATCAACGGGAAAATCATAAACGCATCGCTGATTTGTCCAAGGGCAAAAAGATACTTGATCTATATACTTATACTGGAGGCTTTGCTTTACATGCTGCTAAAGCAGGGGCGATTCAAGTCACCGCTTTAGATAGCTCAGCTCCTGCGATAGAACAAGCGCAAAACAATGCTCAATTAAATGGTTTAACTAACATTGAGTTTATTGAAGCAGATGCACGCGAGTATTTAGTTCATGCTGGCAATTATGATATTGTGGTTTTAGACCCTCCTAAATTAGCTCCTTCACAACAGCATTTGCAAAAAGCAAAAAATTATTATCGATTCTTACACCGCGAAGTATTTAAGTATATGAAAGCGGGTACTTTGTTAATGACTTGTAATTGTTCTTCAGCACTTTCTACTCAGGAATTTTGTTCTTTAGTTAGTGCTCAAGCCGGAGCTGTGGGGAAACAGGCCCGTATTTTGGGTATCTATGGCCCCTCAAGTTGTCATCCTACCCTATCTGCATTTCCTGAAGGTAATTATTTAACAGCCGTATTAGTTGCTGTAGTTTAGCTTTTGCAGGACTTACGAAAAATCCCCAATCTCTTCGTTAAAAGCAATTTTTAATTCGGTCATTTAGTTAATCTAAACTCCCTCATTAAAAATTTCTTTTGCCTCGACCTTGGGGTTTTTCGTAAGTCCTTTTGCTAACTCCCAATCTCTTTATTTTTGTTTTCTGCGCAATACTCGTCTTTGCGAACGAAGTGAAGCAATCCAAACCTTGTTTAGGTGATGCTCTTAACTCAAAATGAGCACTATACCGACTGATAGATTGTCTGGATTGCTTCGCCAAGGCTCGCAACGATGGCTTTAAATCCTTAGTCTGACACCTATAGAACCTACATCAATTTTTGTATCCGGTTTACCCGAAACTCCTTCATTAAAAATTCCTTTTGCCTCGACCTTGGGGTTTTTCGTAAATCCTGTTTTGATAAAATGGGTCCATATTGCTTTCTAATTTGCCTGTTTGATGACAAATGAGTATAATTGCTGCACATTTATAATATTGTGGGACTGTACCAGTGTTAAAGCGAATTATTTTATTAATCACTTTTATTTTCTTTTCTACAGGTTTTTACGCTGGAGAACCCAGTTTAAGAGAGAAAATTGGCCAGATGTTGATTATGGGTTTTCCAGGTAAAGTTCTGGATGAATCTTCTCTTGTAGCCCGTTTTATTCAGGAAGATAATATTGGTGGGGTCATTTTATTCGACTTTAATACTCAGACTCAAACCTTTGACAAAAATATTGAAAGTCCCGCACAGGTTAAAAAATTAAATAAGCAATTACAAAGCTTAACTACAAAGGCGAATAAGCAACATCATCGTCCTCAACTACCCTTACTAATCTCCGTAGATTATGAAGGAGGTAAAGTGAATCGATTACATCCACGCTATGGTTTTCCCTCTATTCCGAGTGCTAAAGAGGTAGGTAAAGGAAGCTTAGATGAGGCAAATAATCAGGCTAATATTATGGCTGATACCTTAAAAATCTCTGGATTCAACTTGGATTTTGCTCCCGTTTTAGATGTAGATGTGAATCCTGACAATCCTATTATTGGTAAGTTAGGACGCAGCTTTTCTCCTGATCCTAATAGTGTTACTCAGTATGCTCAGCTTTACTCTAATCAGTTTTTAAATCAGCAAATAGAATGTGCTTACAAACATTTTCAAGGACATGGTAGTTCCCTTACGGATTCTCATTTGGGTTTTGTTGATATTACGAACACGTGGACAGCAAAAGAATTAACTCCCTTTTTACAGTTAATATCCCAGCCTAAACATTGTGGAATGGTAATGGTTGCTCATGTGGTGAATCGCAATTTAGATGTCACCGGTCTACCTGCTACTCTTTCTTATAGTATGATTTCGGGATTATTGCGTCATGATTTAGGGTTTGATGGTGTTGTGATTACCGATGACATGCAAATGAAAGCGATAGCCGATTATTATGGTTTATCTACTGCTTTAACCCTGGCGATTAATGCTGGTGCTGATATGTTTATTTTTGGTAATCAATTGGTAGAAAAAGCACAAAATCCCAAAGATCCAAAGGATTTAATAGATCTCATTGAAGAGAAAGTACATTCCGGGGAAATCTCTGAAACAAGAATAAATGAGGCTTATCATCGTATTCTTATTATGAAAAAAACATTGAATGATTAATATCTTAGAGCGTATTTACTCCTAGAATAGATGTAATTGTCCATCCATGTTCACTATGCTATGATCATATTTCAAGGTCTGTCACGGAAGATTTATGGCAAGAGCAACAAAGTTTTTTCTTTCAATAGGCATAGCTATTGTATTGCTTTGTTGCTCTTTTGCTTTTTATTTATACTTACCTACCCGTGAAATTCTGCCTACTTATTTTAATTATTCCAAAACTGATCTTAATCTACTGAGGGCACTAGATTCTTCCCAAGAAATTACCCAAAAAAACCTAATGAAGTGGGATCAAATAATGTTTGATCTGATTAAGGAAAATAAATTGGGAGATGTATATGCTTCTCGCATTTATGCCTATGTTTATACTGCGCAAAGAGATGCTGTATTTCTTTCTCATAATGTAAAACATACATTCATGGGCAGCATTGAACCTGTATCTGCTGCTGTCTTATGCCTTTTTTTCACTGACTCCTGTTCTTCTATTA
The DNA here is from genome assembly GCA_947476305.1 of Legionellaceae bacterium. GTDB lineage: Bacteria > Pseudomonadota > Gammaproteobacteria > Legionellales > Legionellaceae > Legionella. The sequence continues at coordinate 1,089 of CANJQE010000123.1, read as the reverse complement.
AAGAACAAATAAACTCTATCAATAACGATAAATTTTCTAATAGCTTATCGAAAATAGTAATGAAAAACATCATTATTAGAATGCAGCAAGACAAAAATCAGAGCCATCTGTATGATGAGCCAAAAGTGAATAAATCACATTGGATTGGTATACAACCCTATTATGGAGAAGAGGTTGGTTCATGGAAGACCTGGCTAATTAAATCAGGTCATGAGTTTATTGCTCCTCCTCCTCCTGCATCTAATTCCGTTGAATGGCACACGCAAGTGGATTTAGTGCTTCATGCTTTAAAACACATAACTCCGGATCAAATAAACCAAGTTATTTTTTGGGCCGGAAATCCAAGTACTGTAACGCCACCAGGTATTTGGTTGATTTTTGCTAATGATTATATGAACCTACATGAGGTAGGACTAGAAAAAACATTGTACGTTCGTTCTGTGCTTGCAATGAGCATTGCTGATAGCGTGATCACCGTATTTAACTCCAAATATACTTATTGGGTCAAACGACCATTTATGCGTAATCCATCCATTCATACTATAATGCCAACACCAAATCATCCTAGTTATCCGGCTGGACATTCTACACTTTCTGCTACAGCAGCAGCCATTTTAACTTATTTTTTTCCACAGAATGGGAATGAATGGAAAAAATTAGCATCGATTGCAAGCAAAGGGCGTGTTTGGGGTGGTATACATTTCCCTATTGATGCTAAGCAAGGCGCTCTGTTGGGGAACGAGGTAGGGGATGCTATTATTCATCAATTGCCATTGTTACCTGATGAATGATGCATAATTTTAGTATCCAACATAAATTATTATTAAGCTTTATCGGAATAGCTCTACTATCTGTACCGCTTAATATTTATCTAATGGTTAATTTTAATAAAATAACCAACAATTTTTTAACGGTCACTGACTCTCAATCAAAAAGTATGCATGCGCTGCGAGCCATGGAGAGCCGAAGGCGCGGGCGAGTAGTCCCTGGTAGCCTTAGGGCCGGATGTTTTTCCGCAGGGAAAATATAAGGCCATACGAAAAGGCGTCAGTCATTGGGGAGCGTAGATTTTGAGGCCCGAAGGGGGAT
>CANJQE010000122.1 GCA_947476305.1 Legionellaceae bacterium | reverse complement strand
CTCCAGCTTTATAAAGAGTCTCAATTTTACATCGATCTTCATGTGTTAACTTCCCCATCATTTTCCTTTATAATTATGAGGTAACTTTTCAATATTATAAGACTATTTTTTTAATATCGAAAGTTGCGTTAACTAGTTGGATCTACCCCTTCAATTCTATTATCATCCAGCACTTTTATTTCTAAAAGTGAACCGCGTTGATTTTTAAATACAAGTTCCTCTTGTGAAGCAAGGGCAGAGCCGCAGAACAATATAGAAATACTTACTGCAAAACTTAAGATTTTGAACTTCATAATCATCCTTATTATTAATATATTTTCACGCAGACTGTATAACATTGAGCTGTATTTTATTCAATAGAAATTAACTGTTCAGCTCCCAGCCTTTTGAGTAAGTAGTCTCTTCTTTATCTGGTTCAACAGGAGTAAAAAAACTTAGACCATAATATAATACACTTTCTAATAGACCTGGCTCTTCTACTACCGTACTTGTTTTCGGAGCAGGCCCCATATTAATTGCTAAAACCTCAGCAAGAAATTCTTTAACTGCGGGGGCTGAAGCTAGAAATGATACTTGGTTCCGCGTCCAGGTGTACCAATCTGCTTCATAAGTACGGGCAATTTCTTGAATTTCATGAAGAGAAGAAAGATATTTACCAGGAGTTGTTTTGCTTTTATTGCTTTTAATAAGCTCTAAAATTCTTGAAATGGAGTAGGGCAAAGTAATCCGTGTTTCTCCTAAAACAAGCTCTGTTCCTGTTGCTATCCATTGAGCTTTGACCTGCCAAAGATCTTTATAGGTCATCGCTAAAAGGCTACAATGGAATTTTAAAAGATGGATATGGGCTTGATGTTCTAATAGTTCGCTAGGCGTTAAGCACTCTGTATCTATTGTTAGTAGTAAGCTGAGCTCATTAAGTATTGGAATACGTTCGTGTGCAGGAACAGTAGTAGAATCCTCGCCACTAATAGCCATTAGTTCAGCATCGGGGATCTCCATAAAGGAGTTTGTATTAGCTAGTTCAATAAATTTATCTTTTTGTTCTTTTATGGCAAGAATAGCCTCTGGAGTTAAATTTAAATCACTATCAAAATGTAATTTAGATACGATACTGGAAAGAGCTCTAACATGTAAATTACCTAGCATTTCTAAAATACGTGTTTGCTTTGGTTTATCTAGAATAGTTGCTGCATTTTCAGCAAAGAGTTGAAAGCCACCGGTTAAGGTCCTATTTGATGCTTCTTGACAACAAGTAACTAAAATAATTTGCTGGATGTGATTGTATTTTGTGTAATCCATGCCCAATTTTCTTAGGGCACCTTGAACTCTAGTCTCATCAAAAAATAACTGAAGTCTTTTAGCTTGTGCATTAGAACTAACCATTCCATCCACTATGCATCCCGATTGAATTAAGGCACTCAATGGTAGATACGAACTATCCTTACATAATAAATTTTTAGTCGTGCGAGATACTGGCGTAGAACGCAAGCAACCACTTAACATGGATGCTGCATTGCGAGCATGTTCATCTTGTATAACTGCTAAAAAATGTTCAAGAAATTCCACATAAATTAAATCAGGTTTTAAAATCATAAGACATCCGTGGCTAATTGATCTGGGTCACTATAGCAGTAGTGATTTAAATACCAAAGAACATTTATGCTTTCAGATAAGAGAGTATTGATGAGATGATAATTCCCATACCCAGAGCTTGTATTAGGGTAAAATGTTCGCCTAGAAATAACCATGCGAATAGTACTGTGGTCACCGGCATAATGGCTGTGGATAGGGAGGCCATCATTCCTTCAATGTGTTCACAGCCATAATACCAAAATACATAAAATAATCCTGAACTTAAGCCAAGTACTAGTAAAGAGCCTAATTCATTGTATTGCCAGTTAATAGGACTAAACGAGTAGAAAGGGATTAATAAACCTAAGATAAGGGCATTAATACCATTAAGTAAGGCGGAGAGTAAAAAAATAGGTAAAGGAATACTGTATAGTTTTGATAAAATATAGTACAAAGCCTCAGGCAATAGTGATAGCAAAATAAGCAAATATCCTTGTAAAGAAGAGCTGGTATTCCCTTTAAACGCTCCATAAGAAATAATAAATAAGCCTAATGTTACTAAAAGAATAGAAATAACCGTACGATAAGAAATTTTTTCCCCTAGAATAAGCCAAGACATGATAGCGATCATAAGCGGTAAAATGCTGGTAATAATGCCTGCATTATTTGCATCGGTATATTGTAAGCCTAATAGCATGAAAAGATTAAAAAGCACGCCCGCTGTTAAAGCTTGAGCCAAAATGTAAAGCCAGTCTTTTCTTTTTAATTGCGAGAAATAATGCAACAAAGGATATTTATTTTTTGGACTCCAGCAATGTAAAAATAATAAAATAAGAGTGGCTAAAGTAAAACGAACGGTCAGCAAGAATAAAGCAGGGGTTGATGGGAGTAAACTTTTAGTGGTCACTATATTAATTGCGACCATTATTTGCGCTAAAGCGACTAATATTAATCCCAGTAAGGAGTTATTTTTTTTCATAATAAATAAGGAGTGGATTAAAGTTTGGTGAGTTTAACAAAACTAATTTTTATCTGCTTTACCAAAAGAAGCATATTTTTTTCATTAAGCAGCATTATGAATGCCAATGTAAATATATCTTATTCTGAACGACTAATTTACTATATCAAGCGTAGGTTGGGTCGCGACTCATAGGCGAGATGCCGTCTTTGCGAGCCTTGGCGAAGCAATCCACACTATCTAGCAAGTTGCTTTTACTCATCTGGGCTAAAGAGCATCACATAAGTTTTTTTTGGATTGCTTCACTTCGTTCGCAAAGACGACACTTTTGCAGAAAATTCCTTAGCTTGACGGCTATGGGGCAAGACCCAACAAGGAATCTAAATGCTGAAAGTGCTATAGAAAGCAAAGTTGACAATGTCGCGTCTTGACCCGACCTATATGTCTAGAGAAAAGCAAGTGTAGGTCGTAGGTTCAATCCCGTTTGCAAGCAAGCGGGCTACTCTTGTTTTTTCAATGATCTTGTTTTACTGAAGGTGATTGCTTAAGCTTGTCGTTAGACTGTAATTCATTCATCAATTGTTTCATACTTGCGGCCGATGCAGCTCTCCCGGTTCCGGTCCCACCGCAACCCCGCTGCGCCTGGGCAGAAACCAAAACAAAAGAACCTATAAATAATCCAATAAGACGCGGCTATAAAACATTGTAGTTTTTCCTAAGACAACATTAATTTGAGTATAGATATATGTTCAAATCTTATCCATGCGGAGATGAGTAATCTTTAGTAATTGCAAATTTTCTGGCGTAAAGAATGATAAGTAATTATGGGTTAAAATGCCCCATGCTTAGATTTTGCATTGCACGCCATTGGGAAGGGGCGTGGCCATATTGTTGGGTAAAAAATCGTGTGAAGGTTGATAAATGTTCATAGCCAAGAGAGAAAGCAATAGTTTCAATTGAGTGAGCGCTTGTAGCTAATAAGACTTTTGCTTGTTCCATTTTTTTGTTACGCCAATAATGAGCTAGTGTACAACCTATCACTTTTTTAAAGCGTCTTTGTAATTGGCTAGTGCTTAAATAGCAGTGTTTGGCGAGATAAGATAGATCAATCGCTTGAGCAAAATTGAGGTCTAGCCAGTTTTTTGCTTTGCGTACCTGGGTGTCTATTATCAGCTCATTTGATTGTCCCAATACAGTAATCAGTAAATTATAAATTAAGCTTTGAGTTCCATAATCTTTTAGTTCTTGATCTAAATAATCTTGAGTAAAGGAAATTAGTTTTTTTGTAGATGAATTCAATGAGTAAAAAGATTTTGATAAAATAGGATGATGCGTATTAATATCTACAACGATGAATCGATTGTCTCTACTACCAGCAAAACAATGATCTTCTCCCGCCGGAATAAAAGCCGCAGTCTCATGATTAACTATGCCAGAACAATGGCCTATTTCTAATTCCAGTGTCCCTTTAAGAGCTAACACTAATTGAGCATGCTCATGACTATGTCTTGACGATTCTAGTTGATAAGAGCGTAACTCCATTCCGCTTGAAAATGACATATAGACCTCAATTAAGCACTCTGGATACTGTGTTTCTTAAATAATTCTCTAGTGATAAACCATTTATTAATCGTCTCTAATGAAAATGAATGGTAATTACACCAGCGTTCAATAATTTGTTTATCCATATTCTCTGGAATACTATGAACTTCCGGAGATAAGTTATTGCCTAAGAGTAATAATGCAGCATTATTATGAATGTAAAACTCAGGATCAATATATTTCATTGGCGTCGGATCTTTTAGTACAAAATTGAGAGCCTTTTTGCTATTAAGCACCTGCTCATCTCTGAACAAAGGACCAAATTCATCATATACGCCAAGATTGATCAATATTTTATCACAAAACCAGGAGATGGGATAAACATTCATAATATCCTTTTTCCCTGTGGCTGTAGCAATAATATCTGAGGTAGAAATAGCCTGTTTTAAAGTCTCTGTATCATTGGGATTAATTGCTATAATTCCTAGATTTTTGGCAAGCACTCTTTGCTGTTCGCATACATCGACTACTGCAACGGGGACCTGATGTTGCATGCAATAATAGGCTAAACCACGACCAATTTTTCCAAAGCCAAAAATAAGCCAAGTTTTGCTAGCAGGATCAATATCAGTCAATAAAGATAAGGCAGCATAAGTACTTTCTGCGCAACCAAAAACTGTTTCCAATTGTTTAGTCAGTGTTCTATCAATACTCATTACGGGAAAGCCAAGCTTTTGTTGACGATAATATTCGTCCCCAGAACCAGTCAGCTCAATTGCACCAATTTGTGGCGCTCCTAGAGTTTGATAAAGTTCTGCCCCGCAATCAAAGTAGAGATCGAAGGCTTCTCCTTTTAAGGAGTTTAAATCCTCAATGAAGCGTACGCCGTCTTTATTTAAGGCAATAATTGCTTCTTTACTGGCTTGGCAGAATGAATAAGGATGTGTGATGGTTACATCCGCTCCAGCATTAATAAGACAAGCGATTTTTAATAGGGTATTTTCTACAGCGGGGACATGATGTACTACCTTTAAATTTTTTAAAGGTTGAAGACCTTCCCATTCTAGAAGCTGTTCGTGCATAAAGGGCGCATCATTTTGGGAGTAGACCTGGAAATAATCTAATAAAGCAGTGGACATAAAATACTCGGCTCAGAACAATGGCACCATAGTAACTCAATCGAGCACCAGAGTTCAAAAGAAGATTTACTCTGGCTTTAGTACTTTTTGAGCGCTATTTTTTACATCAACAGATGTTGACTCTTTATCAATAATCACTAAATAACGCAGCATTAATTTACTACGTTGTTCATCATATTTTTCCCAGTTAACAAATTTTTGCGTTAAATTAGCAGCTAAGGGTGGATTCAATTTATCCAATACCACAATCATTTTGGCAATTAATTTATAGCCCTCACCAGAAAGATTATGAAATCCATAAGGATTAGTAATAAAGGTACCTAATAAAGAGTAAATTTTATTGGGATTCAATATGTCAAAAGCCGGATGATCTAATAATTTTTCTACTCTGCTTACTACTTTATTGGAGTGAAGTGATGCTTGTACTCTGAACCAATAGTTGATGGCATGAGTATCCTCTTTCCAATAGTCATAAAATTTATCTAATGCCTTATCCAGTTCCTCTTCACAATCCATTGTACCTAATAGGACCAGGGCTGATATGGTCTCAGTCATATTATTATTTAATTGACGGTTAAATTGCTCCAATAAATTATTTTTAGTTCCATTAAAATCTAAGTAGTGACGATAGGAGTAATATAGATCTTGTAAACGGCGCATCCCTGCATCTTTTATATCAAATAAGCTAAATTGTGGATTTGAATTAGGTGAATAATCCTTTATGCGCCTAAATAAGTGCTGCCACTCATTTTTAAGTTCTTGAGCTAGTGTTTTTTGTATTTGTTCACGTGCTCTAGCTAATAATTCAAACGGAGGATTTTCAAAAGTAGCAATCAGCTCTTCCTCAGTATTTACGCTTAATAGTTCCGCTAAAAGCCAAGGTTCCATTTCTTTATCTTGTACTAAACTGCGATAAACAGCAAAAAATGACTTGGGATATTCCATCGTCTTATTAGAGCAGTAATTGCTAACTAAGTTTACTATTAATCTTTTGGCAGCTTCGCAGCGGCTATACAAATTAGAGTCATATTGAATTAATACCAGTAAGTCTTCATTGCTTAAGCTATGTTTTAAATAAACAGGAGCTGAAAAACTGCGTAATAAGGAGGGAATAGGGCGAGTCGCTATATTCGGAAAGTCAAACTCCATCTCAGGTCTAGTTACTAATAATAAACGCTCTTCAATCAGCTCATTTCCCGAGCTATCTAATAATCCCATAAGTATAGGAATCGGTTTTGTACTGTCATTTATTGTTTTAATCTGAATATGATAATGCTGTTGTTCTTGATCATAATGTTCCATCACGGTAAGTTGAGGAACTCCTGGCTCAGTAAACCAGGGCAAAAAGGCATTCATATCGACAGTGGTGGTAGCGCTTAAAAAATGAAGCATTTCTTCAATTGTTATTGCTTTTCCATCATGTTCTTTTAAAAAATTGCTCATACTTTTATAAAAGAGTTCTTTGCCTAGCACTAACATCATCATGCGAAAAATATCAGCGCATTTCTCATAGGCTGCTACGGTATATAAACTACGTACCGCCGTATAAGAACTTTGACGAGGAGCGCGCTCATCTAAATTTTTACCATTAAGTAATCGTGCTAAATCAGTACCGAATAACTCTTCACAAAACATTCCTGCGCGAAAAGTAGTCAGACCTTCTTTAAAAGGTAAATTAAACCAATCACGAATAGTCACGCGATTACCTGTCCAATAATGAAAAAACTCGTGAGCAACGACCTCAAGCACCCTTAACATACCGAGATCAGTTTTAATTTGTGGTGTTGCAAAAAGGTTTTCTGTATTAAATAAATTTAATCCTGTGGGTTCAGAGGCGCCGGAGGCATATTTATCTACGCCTGCCACCATATGTTGTGCTAGCTCACATTCCAAATTAAATACGGTTTCATCCCAATACATTGCTTTTTTTAAAACGTCTTGAGCAAATTGACACTTAATAATGTCTTTTGATGAAACGTAAAACTCTATAGGCACATCACGGCCTGAGCGTGTTTTAAAAACAGTTGCAGAATAATTTAAATTACCAGCAACTAAAGCAAATAAATAACTTGGTTTAGGTAGGGTGTCGTTCCATGTGACGCAATGAAGACCGTCTCCAAATTCTTTTTTACTTATTAATGCACCATTCGAAAGAAGAACGGGATATTGCGCATTATTCGCTATAATAGTAGTAGTATAGGTGGCTAAATTATCAGGTCGATCAATACAAAAAAATACGCGTCTTAAGCCTTCTGTTTCAGCTTTAATTAAATAAATACCATCGGTTGCATATAAACCAAATAAATCGGTACTTTCACTCAAAATGGAGCTGGTTTCAATATAAAACTGTTGATTTTTAGGCACATTTTTTATTAGTAAAACAGCTTCGTCTAATTCATACTCATCCTCTTCTAAAACTCTACCATTGAGTTTTATTGAACTAAGTAACATAAACTCACCATCAAGCGCTAAGTCATCGGAACGATTTGGAACTGCGGAGTTAGGGCTTATCGTGAGTTTTGCTTTAGAGCACGCGGGTTGTTGAACTAAATCAATCTCTAAATCCACATGCGTCATAAAGTAATCTAATATTTTATAATCATTTAATTGATATACTTTTCGTGGATCTGGTTGCATAGTGACTCTTAAATATTTTTTAGATAATAGTTATCATACAATAAATTTCAGAGATAAAATATTGTTTCATAATTGCACAGCTTCATGTATAATGAACGGACTTAAAAGAAAGGGATTAAGTTATGCCTTTGCTAAAAGAACCTATTATTCACGATCGAGAAAGCATTTATTTTTGTTTGGCATTTTCCGATCTTGATGAATTATCTAAAGTTGCACAACTCGTATCTTTATTTCCTAAAACTCAGATAGAACTTCTTGATGTTCAATTACGCACAGAGGTTAAATGGACAGAGGCGCAAATTAAAGAAGCCTTGGTAGTAATTATAAACGGCATTCAAAAAACTAAAATTCATCGTTTAGATTTTAGTTGTAGTAATTTATATCAGCTCGGCCTTAAAGGATTAAATGAGTTATTAATTTCATTACCATCTAATGTAAAAACTTTGGTTTTATCAGGCAATCATTGGGACAAATTAGGCCTTAATTCTCAAGAACTAGCCGAGAAAATTCGTGCAAAAACTCAAATTGACGTTTTATTTGAAGGAACGGATGAGTTTGAGCATCAACTTACTGAAGAGTTTAAAAAGCCAGTATCTAAGAACAGATATCAATGGTATTTGCCTGCATCTAAAGATGTTAATGATGATATAAAAGACAATAATTCTCGTTGTGTTGTTCAATAAATTATTGGATAGTGCAGCATTTGCCCTGTTCTTCTTCTATGACCAGTTGCACATCTTCAACTTGAGCTTGCCTCTCTTTAGTCATCCTCTCCTTCAAAGATATTTGCAGGTCTACTGCAGGAAGAGGGTATTTATCAGCTGCTGAAATAAACTGACAAAGCGTAATTTCGTCATTTTGTTGAGAACATTCAGCTAAAGTTTTTACCAATGAACCGCTATTGAGACTAGCTCCAACTAATATATACCCAATCAACTTGAAGGCACTGGCTTTATGGTCTGAAAGTCATCGTTAATCCGTCCTTTAAGGGAGTGAGCAATTTTAGATATTGTTGTTTCAAAAAACTCTGATATTGCATCACGAAATTCCTTCGCTGAAGCAAAAAAT
>CANJQE010000121.1 GCA_947476305.1 Legionellaceae bacterium | reverse complement strand
TTTGCCTTACTGACTTATTCCCTTGCTCAAGGATCTCTACTGCTTTTATTTTAAATTCTTTTGTGTAGCTGTTGTTGCTCATCATAACTCCTCGTTACTTGGATTATACCCATTAAACAAGGTGTCCTGTAAATCGAGGGAGGTTCAGACTCAAAGATGGAATTTTTTATTAAATTCTCATATCTTAAATACTGATTGAAATAATGCACTTGAAATGGCTTTATCGTGATATTAGAAATTAGTCAATTATTATAATAAAATAATTTATAGTTCAATGATCTCTTATTTAAGTAATTTTCGACGGTGTTAAATGATAAGTTAATGTATAAGATACAAGGAGTTTTTCATAGAGAAGGTCTGTGAATAAGGGAATTAATTATGTTCTTAAACTTATTAACCACATTCAGCGATGATATAAGATTATCGTTTATAATTAGACTCCCTGATTCTAAAGAAATCAGAATCGGTGAGAGCTATGGTAACCCAGTCTTTACAGTTATCATTAATAATGAAAAGGGATTACAAGCCTTAAAATCAGGAGCCGAACTCAAAATTTGTGAGGCTTATATTTATAAAGACATCGATTTAGTTGGTAAAGTCGATATGATGAAGCTTCTTGAAATTACCCGTTTTTTTTCTAAAGATTATCCTTTTATTGCATGGTGGTCGAAATTGGTTTATTTGCTTCGGGACCAAGTTTCTACTAACAAAAAAAGTATTGCTAAACATTATGAGTTTGATGATGATTTTTATTTGCTTTTTCTTGATAAGACAAGAGCTTACTCTCATGGAATATTCCTCAACGATAATGAATCGCTTGAAGTAGCTAATTCCCGTAAGTTAGAATTTGCTCTGCAAAGCTGTCAATTATCGGTTGGATCAAAAATACTTGATATTGGTACAGGTTGGGGATGTGCCGTTGAGTATCTAGGCGATAAAAATATGAGTGTTGATGCACTAACAATTTCACAACAATCAGCCAATTTTGTTTCGAACCTGATTAAAACAAAAAAGCTATTAAATTGCCAAGTTTTTAAAATTGACTTTTTAGAGTATCAAGCCCCTTTTCCGGAGTATTATGATGCCATATTCAGCTTAGGTACTCTCGAACATTTACCTAATTATAAACAAGTTTTAGCCAAGTGCAGTAATCTGCTGCGAGAGGGAGGCTTTGCTTATTTTGATGCATCGGCAATGGTCTCAACCCATGCAATTAATAGTTATTTTATAGATAAGCATATTTTCCCAGGTAATCATCAATGCTTGGACGTCTACCGCTTCCTCGATGCTGTCAAGAATAGTGCATTTGATCTCATCTCATTACATAATGATACCCACAATTATTATTTAACATTGAAAACTTGGGCTGAAAATTTGGATCGACACAAACAGGAAGTAATTAATCGTTGGGGAGAATCCCTTTATAGAAAATTCCAACTTTATTTCTGGGGTTGTTGTCACAGCATGGCTAACAACGAGCTACAAGCTTATCGAATCGTTTTGCGTAAAAAACATAAGTAACCCAGTTTGCATACTACTTATTCTAGCTAAAATTTTAGAGGTTTTTGCATCAAATCCTCTTTCTTCCGCACGAAGCACAGGGGGCGTTCTAAATTTTACAATTAATAATTGAAGTTACAAATTTAATATTTAAAAGCCGCGGTTTCAAACGCGGCGAGTATATATCTTTTATTAATCTCTCCCGACAAGTATACTTTTTACTGAAAATAAACAGGAATCTATTATGAAAGCACTCCGTCTCACCTCGCATGTCAAAGATGCTGAAGCAATAAAATTTGAAATGGCTGATCTTGAAAAACCAGTGCCTAATCAAAATGAATGTTTGATTAAGGTCGTGGCTAGCGGTATTAATCCTTCCGATGCCTTAGCTACCTTAGGTTATTTTCAACATGCAAGCTTACCTCGTATACCTGGCCGAGATTTTTCCGGTACAGTCGTCACTGGCCCCAAAGATTTAATCGGACAAAATGTTTGGGGGACCGGCGGGGCTGCGGGAATTTCTTATGATGGCACACAAGCTGAATATATCAAATTGCCTCTGACCGCTATCACACCCATACCGAATAATATGGATGTAATCACTGCCGGTGCTCAACTACTTCCCTATGTCACCGCCTATTATAGCTTGGTAAAACGTGCAGCCATTCAAGCAAATGAAACCGTTGTCGTCGTGGGTGCACTAGGTCAAGTTGGCCAAGCCGCTATGTCTATCTGTCACTGGAAAAAATGCAAAACCATCGCCTTAATTCGTGGCAAAGACGAATTAGCCCAAGCAAAAAAACTAGGCTGGAATACCGTCAACTCAGAAGATACTGAATTAGCCGAAAAAATTCTAGCTGCAAATGCCGGTCAGAAAGTGAATGTGATCTTGAACAGCGTCGGCACTATTTATTGGACTGATTTTATGAAATCCCTTGCTGAATTTGGCAGGATTATTACCATTGGTGCTCGTGAAAATAACCGCGAAACAATGGTAAATTTATTTGAATTATACCGCGCAAATCAGGAATTAATTGGCATTAATTCAGTTAGTCTAGATTTTACTGAAAGCGCTGAGTTATTAAATGAATTAAGGGAAGGATTTGAAGCAAAACAATTAACTCCCTTAGCCACGGATGCTGCACTAACCTTTTCGCCCGAGCAAGCACATATTGCTTATCAAACTGTTTTGAAAGGTGCATCTGGGGGAAAACGCGTAGTCATTAAATTTGATTAAAATATTAAAATCGCAATTTTAATAGCCGCGTTTGAAATGGCGGCTTTTAAAATTGTGATAAAGAGTCTTTAACTCGGCCTTCTTTTTCAAGTAGGCGAACTTCTCCCCTCCAAGGGATTAGTCTCTTCAATTTGCGTCCGCGTAGCATTTAAAAACCTCGAAAGCATATTATAAAAACTAATATTCAAGATAAGTTCACAGGCTTTTTTTGTACTATAACGTGAGAATAATAAATTAAAGGTAGTATCGGTCAAATTCACCTCTAAACTCAATTCATCAGCAACCAAACAAATTAAATTTTCTTCTTCATTTAAACTGGTCACGGGTTGTTCATTATGAATAATGTCAATTTCACTCTCTGTCATCCCCGAACTTTTAGCCAGCAAAGTATGTTGATGCGATTCATAAGGTGAGTGTGTCAAATGAGCTACACGCAAAATAGCAATTTCACGTTGGCGCATCGTGAATTCATCGGAATTTAAAAATGAGCGCGCTAACTCAATAAAAGGCTGCAAACTGCTGGGAATATTCGTCAACATGCGATAAACATTCAGTGGCGGTAAGGTCTGCAAAAAAGCTAACGTCTGTGCTGGAATGACATCATCTGTCGGTAAAGGTACAGCGTTAAAAGGTGCTTTGCTCATTAGATTTTTTCCCATAATAAATCTCGTTTAACGCCATTTAGCGTAGTTAATAACAAACGATTTTTTTCAAAGTGATAACGACGAACATTATCTTTACCAATTAAATTAGGTACCATATGTCCTTGTACATGATGAATAACCGTTTGCTGATTTTCATCAACATCAAAACGACCAAAATAGGCATTGTAATTTTGCGGAAGGGTAGCGCACTCTTCAGGAGTAGCATCCAGTAAATTATCACTGTGAAATGCTGCGCGAGTGCCTCGCATAATTTGTACCGACATCACTCCTTCAGCAGTATAAATAATATAGCCAATTGCATCTTTTCCCCACATATAAAGAACACTGCCATCTGGGTTCGTTTGCGAACATTCACGCAAACGCCATGTACCGATAAATTTTTGCAAAATTGTCGTCATATTTATTCCTTATGCGATCGGCGCTTTGGGATAAGTTGAAATACCCGGTGTTAAATAAAACTCTTGATCTAGAAAATGCTTACCATCTTTTTCGTAAAAATTGCCTAGCATTGAATGATTGGCAGTGAATACTACATCGGTATCAACCAGCGGATCATTCGCAACAAATACTTGTGTGATCAATGTTTCAAAATTCACAGCAGAGACAATAAAATGAATATGCGCTGGACGATAAGGATGGCGTTTAGCAAGCTTTAACAAGTCGCCTACAGGTCCATCAGTCGGCGCAGGATAAGCTGTTGCCATAATCGTAATAAAATCAAAATGGCCATTCTCATCTGTTTTGAAGCGACCACGTAAATTCATATCGGGTTGATTGGGATCTTGTGATTCATATAAACCATTTGGCGCTGTTCCCCACACATCAAGCATGGCTCCTGCAATAGCTGTTTTGTTTTCACTATCCACTACTTTGCCACGTACGTAGAGTCGCTCTCCAGCGGTATCATCACTCACAATGCAATGTCCACATGGATATAGAGGCACATTAGCACGATAGAAAGGTCCAACCAGAGCATAGTCAGTGCGTTGATGATTTAATAGTTCAATCAATTGACTTAAGCCTAACACGTCCGCACCCAATAAAAATTCATTGCGCTCAGGATGAGTAAATGCCGCAATATTTGCTAGAAGATTCCAAATGGACTCCCATTCTTGCGTCGTCAATTGAGTTTCGATGGCATAAGCGTGTAAATGTTGAATTAAGGATTCGATCAGCAAACGTGTGCGTGGGTTTTCGATGCCTTGATAAGTAGCTAAAACATGTTTGGTAAAATCAGTTAGGATGTTATTTTTCATAATCTCATATCTTTTGGCATTCGATCAAAGATGTTAGCTTTTTTTAGACGTACTTGCAATTTGCGAAAGCAGAAAAACCAATTTAGAGGATAGATGAGGCTCAGAACTAACGGATTTTTATAATCCCATCTCATCAATTAACTGACTGGGTGCACTCGCATAAATATGAGCTAAAGTTTTGGTAAAGCTAAGTTAAAGAGATCTATTTTTAAACCCCACGTATTTGTCATTTAACCCCATCTTCAGAAAGCGTTTAGCCGCAATAGCATTACGCCCATGAGACAAATAATGCCTGCTGAGTAGAGTCTTCACTTAATTTCAGCACCGCGATGCAAGAATCTGCTGTAACTCCGGATAAAATACTGTATAATACGCGACTATTTTAATCCATTTTAAGTTAAGAGTGCTATGACTGATTTAAACCTTTATAGAAACATTGGTATCTTCGCCCACGTAGATGCGGGAAAAACCACAACTACCGAACGTATTCTTAAGCTCACCGGTAGAATCCACAAAATGGGTGAGGTTCACGAAGGTGAATCAACAACCGATTTCATGGCACAGGAAGCGGAGCGCGGTATTACCATCCAATCAGCAGCGGTAAGTTGTTACTGGAAAGGTACTCGTTTCAACGTAATCGATACTCCCGGACACGTTGACTTCACTGTAGAGGTATATCGTTCTCTGAAGGTACTCGATGGCGGCATCGGGGTATTCTGTGGTTCTGGCGGTGTTGAGCCTCAGTCAGAAACCAACTGGCGCTATGCTAACAATGCAAAAGTATCTCGTTTGATTTTCGTAAACAAACTTGACCGTATCGGCGCGAACTTCTTGAAAGTGACTGAGCAAATTAAAAAAGTATTGGGTGCAAATCCATTAATTATGACCTTGCCAATCGGTATTGAAGATGAGTTCGTAGGCGTTGTCGATTTATTAAGCCGTAAAGCCTACGTTTGGGATGAAACTGGCCAGCCAGAAAATTACACTATTACTGACGTACCAGCCAATATGCTTGACGATGTTGAAATGTATCGAAGTCAGTTAATCGAAATGGCACTTGAGATGGACGATGATTTACTAATGGCTTATCTAGATGGAGAGGAGCCTTCAATAGAAGACATTAAGCGCTGTGTTCGTAAAGGTACGCTCGAATTAGCCTTCTTCCCAACTTATTGCGGTTCGGCCTTTAAAAACAAAGGGATGCAAATATTACTGGATGCAGTGGTTGACTATTTGCCTGCTCCGCATGAAGTTAATCCACAACCTTTGACCGATGCTGAGGGTGAGCCAAACGGTCAATTCGCTATCGTTTCTTCTGATGAGCCATTTCGCGCCTTGGCATTTAAAATCATGGATGACCGTTTTGGTGCTCTAACGTTCGTACGTATATATTCAGGAAGACTAAATAAAGGTGATACCATCCTTAACTCCTTTACCGGTAAAAGTGAACGTGTCGGCCGTATGGTTGAGATGCAGGCGAATGAGCGTAATGAATTGCAAAGTGCTGAAGCAGGCGACATTATAGCTATTGTAGGCATGAAAAACGTTCGAACCGGTCACACTCTTTGCGATCCCAAACACGAATGTACACTTGAAGCGATGGTTTTCCCTGAGCCAGTCATCTCTATTGCTGTCTCGCCAAAAGATAAAGGCTCAACCGAAAAAATGAGTATTGCTATTGGTAAGATGGTTGCAGAAGATCCAACGTTTAGAGTAGAAACTGATATAGATTCAGGTGAAACCATTCTTCGTGGTATGGGTGAATTACACCTTGATATTAAGGTGGATATTCTGAAGCGTACTTATGATGTTGAATTAGTAGTAGGTCAACCACAGGTTGCTTACCGCGAAACCATAACCAAATCGATTGAAGACAGCTATACCCACAAAAAACAATCAGGTGGTTCTGGTCAATACGGTAAGATTGACTACACTATCTCACCAGGTGAGCCAAACACTGGATTCACTTTCGTCTCATCCGTTGTGGGTGGGAACGTTCCTAAAGAATTCTTCCCTGCAATTGAGAAAGGATTCCGTTCAATGATGGGCACCGGCACGTTGGCAGGTTTCCCCGTATTGGATGTTGTAGTTAACCTCTCCGATGGTGGTTTCCATCCCGTTGACTCCTCAGCAATTGCATTCGAAATTGCGGCAAAAGGTGCATTTCGTCAATCGATACCAAAAGCAGGCCCACAATTGCTTGAGCCAATCATGAAAGTTGACGTTTATAGTACAGAAGATGATGTAGGTAATGTTATTGGTGACTTGAATCGTCGTCGTGGCATGATCTCTGGCCAAGAACCCAGCGCAGCTGGCGTCCGCATTAAGGCCGATGTTCCTCTTTCAGAAATGTTTGGTTACATCAGCACCTTGCGCACCCTTACCTCTGGTCGTGGTCAATTCTCCATGGAGTTCTCTCACTATGCTGCTTGCCCCAACAGTGTAGCAGAAGCAGTGATTGCCAAAGAAAAAGAAAAGAAAGAAGCTCTTAAGTAAGCTAGTTAGTAAGTCTTAAAAAGCCCTGTCAGGTTTGCTCTGATGGGGGCTTTTAAAAGGACTCGTTGCAAAAAAGCTTCAACTTAACAAATCTTAAGTTTTGGGCAGATAGACCAAATTGTTCATTGTCATTGATAAAGGACTCTACAGTACGTGCTCCATACATCAAAATATTGAACTGTCCTTTTTTGAACATACACATGATTTCAAATCCTCAATTATAAACTATTGGCCGTTTTTGTAACGGAGCCAATTTAATAACCGGAGTTATAGTTATAAAGAATAAAGCTTTATGAATTTCGTGGTGAAATTTCTATGGGCGGGCTTCATAAACAGTAGTTCTATATGGGAAACAATTCCATTCCGTTTTAAGCCCATTGATAATTATACTAATCTCAGAAATTTGTTCGAACATTCCCGGGGGGGCCGTATTTAAGAAACACACCTTGTTAATACCATCCATTGTTATGTATATGTTTGTAGTTCCAGGACTAATAACAAAATTTTGAGGCCAATAATACAATTCATCTCTGTATTCTAATGGAGATGGTTGATTTTTAATAAAAATAATTGCCCCAAAAGACTCAATACAGATGCACATTAATAATAAAAATATATTGGTTTTCATCAATACTCATCCTTTTAAATTAATAATATGTAAGAAAACCCCAAAAGAACTTTCTTACTTGCTCCAATATTATTTATGATAGACTATTATAATGTTGTGCTCTTGATTCCTGCCTCTTGAAATACGATGAGCCAATGACTATGGCTTGTCTACACCTGACTTTTTCGATCTACCGTAACTGCTGTTTTTATCACTAGCAATTGAACTAGGATCAAAGGTATTGCGTTCTTTATGTTCATTAATTCATTGATTATATTATTAGTTTGACGCGGAAAATGCTCCAAGGGGTGATGGTGCAGCTCCAGCACACATGACTACTACTATTACCTAAATCCACATAAACTATGGGTATGACTGCAAAATGTCAGGGTATTGAGAGAGAAAGTAAATAATGGGAAAAAAACTCGATTATAATGGACACGAATGCAAATACGTTAACAGTGAAGTGATTTAAGGGGTTTTTCTTATATGGTTTTAATGGTCTTAAAGTCACCCACGTTTACCTAAAGCTGTATTGGATGAACTATGAAAGATACTCGTACTGAGTTTTCAAAGAAAGTAATTGAACTTATTCAATCCGTACCAAAAGGAAGAGTCGCAACTTATGGACTCATTGCTAGGCTTGCTGGCAATCCACACGGTTCTCGTCGTGTGGGATGGTTACTTCATTCGAGCACACAAAAATACGATCTTCCCTGGCAGCGAATTATAAAATCAGATGGAAGCTTATCATTTCCTGAGCATTCACAGAATTTCATTATGCAAAAACTTCAACTCGAAGCTGAAGGCATTATTATTAAAAATAGCCGCGTCGATTTAAAGAAATTTCTTTGGATGAATGATTCGCCACAAGGGGAATCTGATTGGTTAACTTAGGTCTATATTAATTTTACGAAAACTAGATCAAAAGGAATCACACGCAAATGGGGTCAAGTCTTGCAGAGAAAGTCGATAAACAATTGAGTTTTTTTCATCGCTATGCGAAGCAAATTAAGTAGTTTGCTTTGCGATAGCACAAAGCTTGGCTGAGGAAATAGATCTCGCCAGGTAAAAAATTTCTTCACTATTGGATCACAGTACATTCCTTTTTTTACTGTTAATATGATTTTGTCGCGCTCTAAATTGAGGGATTTTATTATTAAATTTATGAAACCCGTAATCCGCTGCACTCCTTCGCTGCGAGCCATGGAGAGCCGAAGGCGCGGGCGAGTAGTCCCTGGTAGCCTTAGGGCCGGATGTTTTTCCGCAGGGAAAATATAAGGCCATACGAAAAGGCGTCAGTCATTGGGGAGCGTAGATTTTGAGGCCCGAAGGG
>CANJQE010000120.1 GCA_947476305.1 Legionellaceae bacterium | reverse complement strand
CGTAGATTTTGAGGCCCGAAGGGGGATCAAAATCAAGGGGGACCAGGACGGCCAGGGCCGCCGGAGGCATACTTGTCGCCTGTTTTTGTCCCTGCCGGGGACTTGGATGTCCCGGCAGGTTTCTCAAAAACAGGCGACACGCTGCCTAGTAATAGCAAGCAGCTATTTAGAGAGCATTTAGAAAATAAAAGCATGTTTAATAACAATCAATCTATGCTTTATCCCTCTGCATTAATCGAGTTTAAAGCGGTTTTAAATGCAAATACTTCTGAAGAAATCTATAAATTAATTCATGATTATTTAGAATTGGTAGATCCTAAAATTCGAGACGCAGCTTTCTATGGTTTGACTGATTTGACTAAGAAAAAATTAAAACAAATCTATAATTAATCTTAGAGAAATTTTTTCTGTAATAGTGTCATATCAAAAGGTCATTTTCTTATAATAGTCAGAGGTATTGATTCGCAATTCGTGAATTGCGAATCTTTGGCCTCGAGAGAAAAAATTTAGGTTCTACGTGTCTTTGCGTTGAAAGCCCAAACTTAGTACACTCCGATCGCCAAATTTACCCGAAAAGATTGTTATGATCATACCTTTAGGAACAAACAAGTCACTCCCTATTTCAGCTGAATTTTAGGTTTATCTGAGGCAGATCACTTACTAAAAAACAGGGATTTTTTCAGCCCATTGTAACCAATTATTTTTAGGATAAGGCAAAGAAAGATCTACTAAATGCAAAGTATAAGCATGCCTTGATTTATCAGATAAATTAGCCTTACTTTTATGAGGAACACGGCCGTGTAATAAAATTAGTGTTCCTTTTTTTACCGGTAAAGGAATACTTAACTCTTCTTGCCAAGGCGTTTTATCATAGTCTTCAAAATAAATTTCGTTCTCTTCATTACGAAACATTCTCTGCTTTAATGGCGTTGTACTAGGGCTTGGAATTACCTCTAAACAACCATTGTCTAAAGTTGCATCCTCTAAAGCAAACCAAAAACCTAAAGCATCACTGTCCTGCCCAAAAATATAGGTACTGTCTTGATGACATAATACCTCTGCGCCAATACCAGGCTGTTTAAAAATATACATAGACTGTACTAAGCCAATATTCTTTATACCCAATTGATGACCAATTTCTTTTATTCTAGGGTCACGAGAATACTCTTTAAAAACGGGATCTAACTCATGTAAAGCATGGCCAATTTTATTAATAGAATCAGAAAAAGGACGGGTACACAGCCCCTGCTCATCAAAAGCTCCGGCTTCAAAGAAATAATGAATTTTATCGCCCGAATCTAAAAAATATTGATTTTTAGAATGTTCATTGGTATGCGTAGAAAAAATAGTTTTCGGAATATGTTCATGATTATTTTGGATTAGAGTATTTATGCGTTCACGTAAACGATCACAAACCTCCGAAGAATAGAAATCATTTAATACTAAATATCCATTATTAACAAAAAATTCATTTTGTTGTGTAGAAAGCTGCATCCTAAAGCTCCTAAAACATAATTAATTAAATCAGCCTAGTTCATAAATATTTTTTCTAGTTGCACTATTACTTCTTCTGCTGAAATAAGGCGCATTGTTTGTTCACCATGTACTTGGGTGCCCCATACATGCTGTTCATAAGTCATTCCTAAAAGTTGCTCTAGTGCTTGTGGATAGCGATTAACGACCAAATGGGGAAACATATAAGGGCCAGAGATTAAGGGATTGGTTACCGCATGCAAAGCGACAACCGGCGTATTAACAGCAGCAGCCATATGCGATGGTCCTGTGTCAGGGCAAAGTACAGCCTGAGCTTTACTAATTAGAGCCAATAATTGTTTCGGTTTGGTTTTCCCTACTAAATCAATTACAGGAACCTCTCTGGAGATTTGGTCTGCTAATTGTCTATCATAGGCTCTTGGTCCTCCAGTTAATACAACCTGAACCTGCCAACGTTTTTGTGCCTCTAACAAGACCTCAATATAGCGTTCTACTAACCAACTTCGCTCCGGCTTGCTTGCAGCAGGATTAACCACAAGAATGGAACCTTCTTTCGGCAATTGACTGTCAGCCCAATCATAATCCTCTTGAGTTATCGGTAAATCCCAACGAATCACTTTATCCTTCACACCTAAGGGCTCAGCAAATTTTAAAAAACCTTCTAAGGTATGCTCAGAGCCAGGAGTAATTTTTTCCTTTATAAACCAACGATGACCATCGTTAGCACGATGATTGTCATAGCCTATTTTTCTTTTTGCTTTTATTAAAGGATATAATAAATTGGTTCTGAAACTTGCTTGGGGGGCAAGCAAAACATCAAAATTTCGATGGCGCATTTGCCGTTTGAATTGCCAGAAATCAGCAAGAGTCTTGGGTTTATCAATTACAATAAACTCTACACCGTCCATACCTTCCACTAAATCATAGGCAGGGCGAGAAATAACCCAGCTGAGTTGAACGCCAGGAAAATGGGCTTGTAGAGTACGAACTAAGGGAACTAACATCAGAACATCTCCTAAAGCGGAGAGTCTGACGATACAAATGGAATTAATCATTTTGTAAAACGAAACGAGATCCGCAATAAGGACAAACCTCTACTCCAGTTTTTTCTATAGGTAAATATACCTTAGGATGCGCGTTCCATAGTTCCATTGCATCAGTAGGACAACTTAAAGGTAATTCACTACGATGAACGATATAATTTTTTTTAGCGCTGGCCGGTTCTTTATTTTCAGTTAACATAAGCTTCCTTTACGGCATGATCTCTATTAAGAATGATTATTATCTAATATTTCCCTGATTTTCGCTATAAGCTCTGCATTAAAACTCGCTTTCTGAGGATCATAATATAAAGCAGCTTCCCAATGTCGTAACCAGGTCAATTGACGTTTAGCAAGTTGGCGAGTAGCAGCAATCCCTTTTTCACGCACTTCAGCATAAGGGTAATCGCCATCAAGATATTCAAAAATCTGTCTATAGCCTACACAACGCATTGCAGGCATTGCTCGCCCTAAAGGCCATTTATCTCTTAACTGCCTTACTTCTTCTACAAAGCCCAAACGAAGCATCTCATCGAAACGCAAAGCAATCCGCTCATGGAGCCATGCTCTTTGTTCAGGAAAAAGAACAAAATTTACAAAGCGATAATCTGGGGTTTTTTTATGTTCCTTCTGGAAGATAGATAAAGGAATCCCTGATATATAATATACTTCCAAAGCACGTTGTATTCTTTGTGAGTCATGAGCGTGAATCCTTTGTGCTGTTTCTGCATCAATCGCCATTAATTGTTGATGTAAATGAGGCCAACCATAGTGTTGTGCCTCTTGTTCTATCGAAGATCTAATCCTTTCATTTGCTTCGGGCAAAACAGAGAGCCCCTTCTGTAAAGCATTGAAATACATCATCGTTCCGCCTACTAAGAGAGGAATTTTATTTTGTTTAAAAATGTCCTCGCATAAAGCTAAGGCCTCTGTACAAAATTGCGCGGCTGAATAAGACTCAATAGGATCTTTAATATCAATTAAATGATGAGGCGCTTTTTTTAGTTCCTCCAAAGAGGGCTTTGCTGTGCCAATATTCATCTCTCGATAAATCATGGCAGAATCAACACTAATAAGTTCCACAGGAAAATGAACAAGCAACTCACAAGCCAAATTGGTTTTTCCAGAAGCGGTAGGCCCCATCAAGCAAAAAACTAGTTTAGACATCTAATAACATCCGACAATCATCTGCTGTAAATGGTTTATAAGCCACGAACGTTCTTGTCATATTTTTTTGTATCTTTATTAAATACTGACTGAGCTCGGCCCGCTCTTCTATGCTGAATTGTGCTGCCTCAATTAATTGTGCCTGCACTAATTGCTCTTGCAGCTGTTCCACAGAATAAAGTTCTAGTTGCATAATACGTTCAAAAAAATTTCTTAAATCTAAATAAGGAATACGAACCGGAATACTACGAATCAACAATTCTTCATCCTGGATCTCTACGATGATACCCAATGAATGCAAAACCTGTTGCAACTCCTTCGCTCCTTGTTTTTTGCATTGCTCTGAGATGCGATAACGAACCGCTACTAATAAGGGTCTACTTGCTAAAGGAAGATGCTCCTCCTTTAATTGCTCTTTCAACCATGCTTGATGTAAACAGGTCACATCAACTAAATAAGGTTGCTGCTCAATCCACAGTAAACTGTAGCGTTTATTCAGGTTCGTCCAGGGTAGCTCGTCATTAATAGAGCGTTTAGAAGCTAAAACCGGAGTAAACTGCCTCTCATTTAGTGTGCCATTTAATTTTATTTCTGTTTTAGAAAATTGGGGTGCAGGTTCGCAGACATTATTGTTTCCTGTAGGTTCTTTATTTTGAGAACTTGCTAATGCATTAGTTAATTGTGCCATAAAAAAATCGTGCACCAATCGAGGTTGTTGAAAGCGAACCTCGTGTTTCGTTGGATGAACATTCACGTCAACTTCATTAGTGTTCATGGTGAAATAAAGTAAACAGGAAGGAAATCGTCCTGGATATAAGAGCCCATCATAAGCTTGCTTTAAGGCATGATTAATTAGCTTATCCTTAACCATCCGCTGATTAATATAAACCCATTGGCGATCATTTTGACTACGTTGATAATCTATCCCGCTTATCAAGCCAGTGAGATGCATGGAGCTATGTTCCACACTAAGAAAAACTGCATTTTTAATAAAAGCACTACCCAATATTTTAGTCATGCGCAGCTGCTTTGTTTGCTCGCTCAATGCAGGAGGTAAAGAAAAAATTAATTTACTATTATGATTTAACGTTAATGAAATATGCGGGGCACTTAAAGCAAAACGCTTGACCACGCCCTCAATAGCCTGAAATTCTAAACGCTCACTTTTTAAAAAACGTTTTCGAACCGGCGCATTAAAAAATAAATCACTTACATCGATGGTCGTACCGGTTGTTCGCGCACAAGGGGCCAGATTTTGTTTTGTACCTTGTACAGCCAACATCATAGCATGCTCTTGATATTCTGGTTTTGAGCTGATAGTGACTTTAGCAATGGACGCGATACTGGCTAATGCCTCGCCCCTAAATCCCATACTATTAATGGCATATAAATCATCTAGGCTAGTAATTTTACTGGTGGCATGGGCTGAAATAGCTAAAGGTAAATCCTCAGCCACGATGCCGGAACCATTGTCACTGATTTTAATTTGGTTTAAGCCGCCATAAGAGATGTCAATATGAATTACGGTGGCTCCGGCATCGAAGGAGTTTTCTAGCAATTCCTTGACTACTGAGGCAGGTCTTTCTATTACTTCACCAGCAGCAATTTGATTAGCAATTATTGCTGGTAATTGAAGAATTCGCTTAATCATGCAGGAATCACTAATCTTTGGCCAGGTTTTAGCGATGAACTTTTAGATAAGTGATTCATCGCTAATAAATTGTCTATAGAAGTGCGATAGCGTGCGGCTATCGTCGGAAGTGTTTCTCCTCTTCGGACTATATGAAATTTATTATTTAACATCGCCTCAATACGTGTACCATGCGGCGGATTACTCCAAAAATAATTTTTTATTCCGTCAAATATGGATTGACTTAAGCGAGTTTGATAAGAAGAACTGGTAAGATTTTTCTCTTCGACTGGATTAGAAATAAATCCTGTTTCAACCAAGATAGAAGGAGTATCTGGTGATTTTAAAACCATAAACCGCGCTTGCTCTACTCTATGATTATGTAAGCGGGTAAAATGATTCAATTGACCTAGTACTCGCCCCCCCATTTCCAAGCTAGAATTAATAGTTGCAGTTTGTGATAAATCAATTAAAACAGTACGGACTACACCGTTGTTATCATCTAAATTACCCAGATTGACTCCACCTAATTCCGAATAGTTTTCTTTCTCCGCAATCCAACGCGCCGCCTCACTCGTTGCCCCTCCTTGTGATAAAGCAAAAACAGAAGCGCCACTTGAATGAGGATTATTAAATGCATCAGCATGAATGGAAACAAAAATATCCCCATTATATTTACGTGCAATATCTAACCTTTTTCTTAAGCCAACATAATAATCACCCGAGCGCGTTAAAACAGCATGCATTCCTGGTTGTCTATCAATCAGTTGTTTGAGTTTTAAGGTAATGGCTAAAACCACATCTTTTTCTTTACTATTTCGCGGTCCTTTAGCACCAGGATCCTTTCCTCCATGTCCCGCATCAAGCACCACAATCACATTACGTAAAGATGTACTAGGCTTGTGGGCTACGGTAATTGGGGTATCATGAGTAATAGTTGGTCCGGATGATAAAACACTTTTATTAACGGATACAGGGCGATGCTGTTTGGTATTGCTAGCAGCAGTCACTAGTGCTTTTTTTAGCGGTATTTTTTTCGCCGTGCTCTGACGTACCAAAGGCGCTTTTTTAGTGGTTTGGATTAGGACAGGTTGCGTTCTTGTTGGAATAGCACTTTTACTACTCAAATCAACACGAATTCCTTGTAAGGAGCCAGCGGAAGACCAAGGACTGGAAACCACAGTAACATTTTGATTGACCTCAAGCACCACTCTTAAAGTTCTCGCATTGGTCATAGCACCACGTACTTGCTTTATTAAAGCATTATTAAGACGCAATTGTTTTATATTAACGCTTAATTGAGTGCCATCTAAATCAATAACTACGCGATTAGGTTGAGTTAAAGTAAATACTCTATGCGTAAATGCCCCTTGAATAGCAAAATATAAACTAGCCTTATTTCCTGCTTGGGAAGAGCTAATGTTCGTTATTTGTGCGGCAAATAAATTAAAACTACTCAAGGTCAGAATTAACCAGAACCATCTTATTTTTTTCATTATTCACCTGTCAGACATGCGACCACTCGTTGACCAGCTGCGCTTAAGGCCATCATTTCTAATTCACGCCCCGTCCCTTTCATTTTTAATTTAAAACGAATATCTACCTTAGGCAATAATTGCCCTGCATGGTCGGCCCATTCAATACAACAAATGCTTTGTTCAGAAAAGAAATCCCTAAAACCTATGTACTCAAGTTCCTCTTCATGGTGAATGCGATATAAATCAAAATGATGTACCGAAAACCCCTCACATGAGTAGCTTTCTACTAAAGAAAAAGTTGGGCTTTTAATTGCACATTGTATACCCAATGCACGTAACATGGCACGTATTATTGTAGTTTTTCCCGCACCAATATCCCCACTAAAACTCAGTACTAAGGGTGCATGAAGTTGTTTTGCTAACTTCATCGCCCATTGTTTACTAGCCTGCTCATCACTTAAAAATAAAGTGAATTCTTTTTCATTTTTTTTCATTTCTAAAATCTATTACCTTCGCCATCAAGATCCCGATGAGGTATTTTAGAGTACAGGTTCAACACGTCCTCATTATCTCATTAACAGGGATCTATGTTCTAAATTGAAGTACATGATATCATTTTGACTAAAATAGTAAAAATGTTAACAGCCTCGAATAGCATTTAAAATTTTTGGCAATTGGTTTAATAAATCGCTAGCAAGTAATCCACACTCACCTTGTTCTTGAGTAATCATATCAGCAGCCACCGCGTGCGACCACACCCCAAGCATTGCTGCCTCTGATAAAGATAAGCCTTGCGCACAAAGTCCAGCAATAATACCGCTTAATACATCACCCATTCCAGCACTTGCCATTCCTGGATTTCCCTTGGGGCAAATAAATAGATTTTTTTCCAAGGTTTGAATAACAGTTCCCGTACCCTTTAAAACAACCACACCGCCATATTTTTGTTGAATCAAAGCAGCTGCTTTAAAGCGATCCTCTTGTATCTCTTTACTCGAACAGGACAATAAACTAGCCGCCTCACCTGGATGAGGTGTCAATATCCAGTTATCATCCATTTGTGGACATTGCGCTAATAATCTTAAGGCTGAAGCATCAATGACTACAGGCATTTGTGAACTAAGAGCGGCTAAAAATAGACTTTTAGCCCAATCATTTTCTCCTAATCCTGGGCCAATAATGCAGAAGGATGCTTTGGCTAACAAAGGCTGTAAGTCCTTAACCTCGCCAATCCCCCAAACCATGGCTTCTGGAATCAAGGGTAAAACAGCAGAAACATGTTCTGGTAGCGTAGCGATACTAACGGCACCCGCACCCGTTCGCAATGCGGCTTTAGCGGCTAAAGCTACAGCACCAGCCATACCCAAACCACCACCAATAACTAAGACATGACCGTATGCACCTTTATGCGAGTTCTTTTTTCTTTTCGGTAAAGGTAGGATTAAGTGATTTTGATTAAGTAGATGAGCAAAAGGATTTAGACTGGTTAAATAGGATTCTAGTTTTAAATGATGGCAATAAATTGCACCGCAATAATCTGGACCATCTAAAG
This sequence comes from Legionellaceae bacterium, assembly GCA_947476305.1. Lineage (GTDB taxonomy): Bacteria > Pseudomonadota > Gammaproteobacteria > Legionellales > Legionellaceae > Legionella. Next base: position 814 of record CANJQE010000120.1, on the reverse strand, counting down.
TATACATACCTACTTTAAGACCAATAAAAGTTAAGGTCATAGTAGCTAATACACAAAAATTTACTACCTGACCATTATCAGCGTTTAAACCAGAAGGAATATCTAATGAAACGACCGGTAAACCACTAGCATTAATTTGTTGGATTGCAGAAGCAATAATACCATAGACAGCCCCTTTCAAACCTATTCCTAAGAGCGCATCAACAATGAGTTCCACTTCACTATCCAAAGGCTCGTCAGCTCCTTGAAACTCGACCCCTACTGCTTGAGCCTCTAAAGCGGCTTTTCTTGCGGTGTCCGGTAAATCTTCTAATGCTTTACATTGATAAACAGTTACAATTAAACCGTGTTCATGGGCGAGGCGAGCCACAATATAGCCATCCCCCGCATTATTTCCTGCACCACAGAATACGGCCAAATGATGAATATGAGGAAATTTTTTTAAAATAAAAGAAAAAGCCGCTGCTCCAGCCTGCAACATTAATTGGAATTCATTTAGATGATATAAATTAGGGGCTTGTTGCTCACAGGATCTAATTTGAGCGGTATTATAAAGCGCATATTCTAGCTGGGACACCTGTCGCTCCCTCCATGTTAATATTCTTAGAATAAGAAACAATCTACTATATGACTTTAAAACTTAAAAGATTCCAAGAAAGTCTATGTTTTGCAGCGTGTCGCCTGTTTTTGAGAAACCTGCCGGGACATCCAAGTCCCCGGCAGGGACAAAAACAGGCGACAAGTATGCCTCCGGCGGCCCTGGCCGTCCTGGTCCCCCTTGATTTTGATCCCCCTTCGGGCCTCAAAATCTACG
>CANJQE010000119.1 GCA_947476305.1 Legionellaceae bacterium | reverse complement strand
GCCCATTAGAGACGCTTTCTCAAGAGTTTTTCCGCCTATTAATCCCACATCAGCCTGAGACACGTTTGATAGCTAAACATGAACCAGTTGAGCCTCAAAGGGATAATTCTCAGTATATAGGTAATGAAGAGCTCTATCTAAGAGATAAAGAACAGTATGACAAGGCTAAAGAATATTATGAGCGATGCCCAGATGATAGTTCTTTTTTCATCCTTACAGAAAGGGTTCTTGGTTATGAATCGTGACCTTACGGCAAGCCTGCGTAGGAAAATATTTTTGATTTTTTTCATTTAGGGCTTGACAGGGTTTTGGGTCATTTTTTCAAAATTCCCATGCAATTTTGTCCCATTTTGATTCTTCCTATTTGACGTGATCCTGAATGTGCGCAAGACATTACAACCACTACATCTGATCCCGACCGTAGCTAAAAAACAATCATCCCTTGCGCGCCTTCTCAGAAAGGAAAAATTAGCTTTTAAAACCTGCGTTATAATGATGCCACGTACAATGTGGTGATTATGTTGATGGCTAAAAAGACCCGGGCGAAAATGCCCAAAGTTCAAAAAATCAGTCAAGAGCAAATGGATGATTTCCTAGCGGAGATAATGAGCTCTAACATCAGTGCCAAGAGCGCTGAATTTGCCAAGATGCTGATTCATGGTAATGCCTGGATGACTCAGCAATTGGAGCTAGGACTATTAAGCATCGCGAAGTTACGCAAGCTATTTCAAATTCAAGGCAGTGAGAAAGCAGTAACTCGAAAACCTAAAAACGACCCGGCCTCATCCAATAATAAAGGCTCGAACACCGGGGAAGATGACCCAAAAGGACATGGACGAAATGGTGCTGATGCCTATGAAGGCGCGTCTATCATTGATGTTGAGCTTCCCGAATTAAATCCGGGCGATACGTGTCCTGCTGAGGCTTGTGACGGACGATTATACGAGGTAAGCGAGCCTGGGACTTTAGTTCGTGTCAGCGGCGCACCGTTAGCAAGTGCCACCCGTTATAACCTGCAGAAATTGCGTTGCGGCGTGTGTGAGATTGTTTACACAGCGCCACTGCCAGAAGGTGTCAGTGATAAAAAATATGACGCCAATTTTGTCGCGATGCTCATGATTAATAAATATTTTATGTCAGTCCCGCTTTATCGTCAGGATAGACTACAACACTACTTGGGCATACCGCTTCCTGCTTCAACACAGTGGGATTTAATGGTGGCACATGAGCCTATGTTAAAGGCATTATATAAGGCATTAGCCCTAGATGCTGCGAATGGTTTGGCACTTTGTTATGACGACACATCTGTAAAAATAATGAGCGAAATTAGAGCCGCTAAATTGGCTGAAAAAGGTAAAAAAAGTCAGCATACCTGCTTTACCACAGGCATTGTGAGTCTTCATGAAGACCACCGCTCATATCTTTATATTACAGATAACCGTACGGCAGGAAAATGTATTGCTGAAATAATGGCACTACGTGATGCTGACCTAGAGCCTCCCATCATGATGTGTGATGCCTTACCCGCCAACATTCCGCAAGGTATTTCTGAGGATTTATACATCTTATGCTTCTGTTTGGTACATGCCAGGCGACAGTTCTATGAGTTGCCAAATGGCTATGATGATTTGGCTGATAAGGTCATCGGCTTAATCGGTACCATTTACGACCATGAAGCGCACACCAAAGGATATAGCCCCGAAAAGCGGCTTGCTTATCACATAGAAAAAAGTATTCCGGTGATGGAGGAGCTTAAAGCATACCTTGAAGAGCAAAAATCAGAGTTTGAGCCCAATTCTGTTGCTGGCAAGGCGATTGACTACATTTTAAATCGATGGACTCAATTATCGCAGTTTTTGCATCAAGTCCATGCGCCACTTGATACCAATATCGTGGAGCGTGCGCTTAAGCTTGTGATTCAGGTAAGAAAATCCTCGATGTTTTATAAAACCCTAAGTAGTGCTGCTTTTGCAAGTTACGTGCAATCCGCTTTATACAGCGCTGCTCAAAACGAGCTTAACCCATGTGACTATATGTGTGCGCTTATAGAAAATGAACAAGCGGTGATACAAAATCCAAACGCTTGGTTGCCTTGGCACTACCAAGAAACGCTCAAGCAGAGCTTGGAAGCGAACGCCAAGCAGAACCCATCTGAGCCGGCCTCCCTTGATTAAGGATAACGGCCATCGTTGTAGCACAAACACGCTCATCACAAGACTTGGGCCAATAATTTAGCTTGCCATGTGAAAATCGCTTCGTACACAACCAAAAGCCCGTGCCGTCATAAACCAATAGTTTGACGGCTATACCGCTTTTGTTACGAAAAGCGAATACAGTGCCATCATAAGGTGAGCCAATGTTTTGGCGACAAAGACCCACCAATGCGTCGAGTCCCTTACGAAAATCAATGGGCTCAATCCACAAATGTATGTGATGTTGCGTTGTGATGTGAATCATAGGAGTGCACCGATATGAGTGAATATCTGTGGCAGTACATCCACGTCAAAGCAAAATGTTAATACGCGCTCTTTGCCTTGTATGTTCAGTTTAACGTTGTAGCTTGATTTAGCATTTACCTTGACCTCATCATGCGATGCCAAAACAAAACCCGTGCCAGACAATGCAGGACGATTGCCCTCTAAACGCCGCTTGAACTGCCCGCCACTTAGACCAAGCCTACGACAAATGTTAGATCGCTTGTAGTGTGGATAAAGGCCAAGAGCCATGATCCAAAGATTATCGGGTATTAACTCGGTACGACTGTTGCGCGCAGCCCGCCATGCTCGAAATGATGCTTCCGTGGATTCCAAAGTTATGCTGCTCATCAAGTAAAACTCCAATGTTTAAGAAGTTTATACCCTACAAAATCAAATGCTTTATGTCACACAGCCTTGCCGAAAGCTCACCCTTTGATAAACACTACTTCTTATCAACAATTGCCAGAAGTACCTCAGGAAGAAAGCGAAGCATTTGAACTGGTAATGTAATATCTATTAGCCAGACCCAATAGATTCATTCTCTAAGTTCTGAACTTTATCTATAAAGTGACATTACTATGGCAGTAAAGTCACTTTCCTTGTAAAATCCCCTTTTTGACTTAAATATACAGAGACGCTGATGTTAGAAGTGAATCACATTAATCTAACTTTAACTGATCTTGATAAGCGTATTGCCTCGCTTAGGGGGTATCTTTGACTTTGAAGCAAAGAATGAGCGTTTAGAAGAAGTTACTCGCGAGTTAGAATCCTCTACTATTTGGAATAATCCCGAACAAGCCCAAGCTTTAGGACGTGAACGCACACAATTAGAAGCAATAGTGCTTACTATAGTTCAGTTGCAACAAAGCATTATTGATCTAACGGAGTTATTTGAGTTAGCCCGGGAAGAGGCGGATGAGCAAACTATTAATGAAATTAGCGAAGAATTAAAGACTATAGAGCAACAAGTAGCGAGTTTAGAATTTAGACGGATGTTCTCTGGAAAAATGGATAGTGCTAATGCCTATCTCGATGTTCAATCTGGTTCTGGTGGTACTGAAGCGCAAGATTGGGCTGAAATGATTTTACGTATGTTCCTGCGCTGGGGGGAACAACATGGTTTTCAGACCGAACTTATTGAATGTTCTCCTGGAGAAGTAGCTGGTATTAAAAGTGCGACCATTCATTTTACTGGTGAATATGCCTTTGGTTGGCTACGTACAGAAACCGGCGTTCATCGCTTAGTGCGCAAGTCTCCCTTTGATTCGGGTAATAGACGCCATACTTCTTTTGCTGCTGTTTTTGTCTCACCAGAGATTGATGATGATATAGAGATTGAAATTAATCCTGCTGATTTGCGTATTGATACTTATAGAGCCTCTGGTGCAGGGGGGCAGCATGTTAACCGAACGGACTCAGCAGTTCGTATAACGCATATGCCTTCAGGAACTGTTGTGCAATGCCAAAATGACCGCAGTCAGCATAAGAATAAAGATCAAGCAATGAAACAATTGCGTGCCAAGCTCTACGAGCTTGAAATGCAGAAGAAGAATGCAGAACAACAGGCTTTAGAGGCTAGTAAATCGGATATAGGCTGGGGATCGCAAATTCGTTCTTATGTTTTAGATCAATCCAGAGTTAAAGATTTACGTACAGGCGTGGAAACCAGCAATACTCAAGCAGTATTAGATGGTTCATTAGATCAATTTATTGAAGCTAGTTTAAAGGCAGGAGTAGGGGCAGAATGATAGAAGAACAATTAGACGAAAGTGAAGTATATCATATTCGTAAACAAAAATTAGTTGAGTTGCGTGCTCAAGGCTTTGATTTTCCTAATACTTTTCGTCGTGAACATTTAGCAACGGAACTAATGAAATCTTATTCTGAAGTTGAAAAAGAAGATTTAGCAACGCAAAAAATAAAAGTATCTGTTGCGGGAAGAATTGTATTACGCCGAATCATGGGAAAAGCAAGTTTTTTCCATATTCAAGATGTTTCTGGGCGCATCCAAATTTACATCAGAGCAAATGACTTGCCTGAAGTTTATGAGCAATTTAAGCATTGGGATTTGGGTGATATCGTTGGTGTTAAAGGGGAATTATTTCAGACTAACACGGGCGAATTAACGGTTAATGCAGAATTTATAGAGCTTTTAACTAAATCCTTACGTCCTTTACCTGATAAATTTCATGGCTTAGCAGATCAAGAAGTGAAATATCGCAAGCGTTATGTTGATCTGATTGCTAATGAAGAAAGTCGTAAAACCTTTTTGATTCGCTCTCATTTAATTCAAGCAATTCGTCAGTTTATGGATAAGCATGCTTATTTAGAAGTAGAAACGCCAATGATGCATGCAATTCCAGGAGGAGCAGTAGCTCGTCCCTTTATTACGCATCATAATACATTGGATATGGAATTGTATTTAAGAATTGCCCCCGAGCTTTATTTAAAGCGCTTGGTAGTAGGTGGTTTTGAACGAGTTTATGAAATTAACCGAAATTTTCGTAATGAGGGAATTTCTACTCGTCATAATCCTGAATTTACTATGCTGGAGTTTTATCAAGCCTACGCAGATTATAAAGATTTGATGAGTTTTACTGAAAATTTATTGCGCTATCTTTGTGATACTGTAGTGGGGACGCAACAACTTGAATATCAAGGTACAGTAATTGATTTTTCTAAGCCTTTTGCTCGTATGAGTGTTAAAGAAGCCTTATTAAAACACCACTCTGGACTTAGTCTAGAGCAATTAGAGTCTATTGAGCCCTGTAGAGCTTTTTTAGAGTTTTTATCTTTAGCTTATAAAGTTAGTGATGGTTTAGGTAAATTGCAAATGATTGCTTTTGAGGAAACGGTAGAGCATCTATTAATTCAACCTACTTTTATTACTGCTTATCCAACAGAAATTTCACCTTTAGCTCGACGTAGTAATGATAATCCTGAAGAAACCGATCGCTTTGAATTTTTTATTACTGGTCGTGAAATTGCTAATGGGTTCTCCGAGTTAAACGATGCTGAAGATCAAGCCGAGCGTTTTCATAAGCAAGTTGCAGATAAAGAAGCAGGCGATTTAGAAGCAATGCATTTTGATAGTGACTACATTGAAGCTTTGGAATATGGACTACCTCCTACAGCAGGAGAAGGGATTGGTATTGATAGATTGGTGATGTTATTTACTAATTCCCAATCAATACGCGATGTTATTTTGTTTCCACAATTAAGGCTTTAAAGTCTAAGTGGTACTGCCATTAAATCAAAGATGATTTGTCATTCCCGAGAAATCGGGAATCCATAATTCTGATGATTGCAGAGCTTCGAAATGGATCTCCGTCTTCGCGGAGAAGACAGCTTGGCGAGACACGAGCTTCATTTAATGGAAGTAAGGCTTAGGAACGCTGCCATTGAGTTAAAAAGATTTGTCATTCCCGAGAATCGGGAATCCATTTTCCAGTTGATTGTTTGGCGAGATAATATAGTTTTTAATGGTAGCGGGTTTAAGAGGGGTGTATATGTATGTTTCTTAAATTATTTAAAAAATCGGTAAGTTATATAAAAGAGCTTCATGAAATGGCTTTATTTGCCATTATGTCGGATGAAGATATTTTTTTTATATTTAATGGATCTCCTTTGTATTTTGCTATTTTACCTCTGCTGGGACTGTTATCAACAGTATTGGCATTAGTAAATGGTTTCGAGTTATCTAAAGCGAACAATAAAAACTTTGATCGTTGGTCGGCTTTTATTGTTTCAGCTCTGTGCGCTACTTTAGCTAGCGTGTCATTGTATGGTTCAGTAATTGCAAGCTATTATGAACTTAGTTTTGCTCTAGGGCCATGGTTCTTCCTTGCTAGTGTTGGGGTGGCCTTTGCTCATCAATTGACCTTGTTTGGTTTAAACTGCTACCGCGCTTATGAATCATTAAGTAATTCAGCACAAAGAGTCCATTACGTGCAAGCGGCTTTAAATAATGTATTTCATTTAGGCCTTATTAGTGCTGTGGCTGGTGCGTTAACTTTTGTGATGCTAACCCCCATTGCCCCTGCACTAGGCTCTGCTTGTGCATTAACCGCTGTTGCTATGACAACTATTGGTATCTTATGGAAAATCTTACCTGCTTCTTGGCGTGATGCTATAAAAAATCAATTTGAATTAGTTACTCCTGATTTAGAGCAAGAGAAAAATACTGAGCACAGTTTAGTAGATCTTCCTAAAAAATTAAGCAGGGTACCGGAGAGTCATTATCAAAGAATTTTTACTAAATTGGATCATAGTGCAGAAATTCAAGTTAAACCTTTTGATGAGGGACTGACTTATTTGCAAAAGACAATTCAAGAAAAAATCAGAGTTTATAACTCTAATCCCCTTCCTCATAGTGATAAAAATCAACAGAAAAAGGCCTTATTGCAGGATTTATCAAGTTCTTTGGGCAAAGATCTTTCTTTTTCTAAAAAATATTTATTAAGAGCTTATCCTTTAGGCTTCCAAAGTTTTTGGGCGGAAAAAGGTGATGTTGAGCAAATAGTAGATGCTGCAGAGCGTTTAAAAGAAAAGTACAGTGATTTGCACATCGAGCTTGACGATGTAGCTGCGAAGCAATTGGCAGTATAATAGCTGAAAGCCGCATTAAATGTAGGCTGGCGCTAAGCGTAGCGCAGCCCAGCAATGAAAGCGCAGCGACCTCGAAGCTTGGCCTCCGTGTACTGTATTTAGCACCAATCGACAGATTATCAAAAATAATGCTAATGGTTTGCTGCATTTGCAATAGTGATAGCTTTACGCCATATAAGCTAGTTTATTTTAATTCTTGAGCGGGACAGTCTGGTTTTTCGAGGAAAATGACAGGATCTTTAAATTGACTATATTATATCGAATGCTTGAGCTAGTTATTGAAATGGGTTTGGGCTAGCAAAGCTAGCCCAAACCTCTATATATTAGCGATGCCCATGCATAGTTGGTCCGCTATGTACATGACTAGAGCCATGTGTGTGTACAGAAGAACCATGGTTGCCAATACTACTGCCATGAGTGTGTACTGGAGCACTGCTACCAAAAATACTACCACCATGAGTGTGTACTGGAGCACTGTTACCAAAAACACCACCGCCATGAGTGTGTACAGGTCCGCGATTACCGCCAAAAATACTGCCACCACTATGAGTGTGAACTACTGAAGGAGTATTATAAAGAGGTGCTGAATAGAAGCCGCCCCATCCCCATGGACGTGAAGGTCTGGAAGATGTATAAACTACAGAACTACCGCCTACACCAAATAAGCAAGGTAATAAACAAGCTGCGGCTATAATAGCAGCTAGACCAAGAATCGCTGCCAATGCTCCAATAGGACCGGCAACAGCGGAAGATGTTGCTACAAATCCAGCAGCTCCTGCTGTAGTAGTGGTTTTAGCTGCAACAACTGCGAGTACACCAGCAGTAACTAATGCTGCTGCAGTAAGACCAGCCATGCATTTTAGTAAAAAACTGTAATCTGTTTTCTTGGTTTCAGGTTTTTTTTCTACTTTAGCTCTCATTGATCACCTCTAAATGGTTGTTGCACAGTTAAAAAAATAGATTTTGAGAGAACATTACAGCTATTCATTTTAAGTTGTGAGAATAAATGCAAATATATCAATCAGGCGGATTGTACCTTATTAGTCCTAAATGTCACTTTATTTTTTTATACTAGTGCTTTTTTCATGCAAATTATTCATAAAAATTACTGGATAAAAAAAATATTTTTATTTACTAAACTTATAGGATTTATTGCATATAATAGCGTTTAAATTTTTTAAAATTTAAAACTATGAAGCTTAGCGCTTTTAAACCATTTTTTTCCTTTCCTGAGCCGTCCTGGTCTCCCAAATTGATTTATGGTTTAACCCATTTCTATAATAGAACGAGAACTTATATTGATTGGGATAGTTTGAGTATTATTAAATCTGCTTCAGCTACTCATGGGGAACTCATCTTAGGGCAAATTCCTATTACTACTTTTCGTGAGGCTTTGGTAAAAAAGCTCATGGGAAATGGTTTGGTTGTTTCATGTAATGATAATTTTGAATTATCGGGAGTAGGGGCATTATGTAATATTATTCCTCCTCATATTTGGGCTTATTACGACATCGATCATCAACATTTACCGTTTACTGATTTTGAAAGTAATGCCGATCCTCTTTTGATTATTCAAACTTTAGAAAAAATGACTGCTGTCTACAATAACAAAGGCTCGATCTACATTCATTGCAAAGCAGGACGCTCTAGGAGCGCGCTAATTACTTCTTTATTTTTATGCATCAGTGAGGAAACGATAAAACAACAAGTATTGAATGCAAAAAATGATAAAGATCTAGAAAATATTCTATTAAGTACTATCAAACAATTGCAGGTACAGCGTTCACAAGTCAGTGTGGAACACGATAAATTAGTCTTAGGAATTCAGGTTTTAAAGCACTATATTCAATATTGGCAAAATAACCACTCTCAAGTAGATTTATTTAGTCCACCTGTAAAAGTAGAAAAAAAATTAAATGCCTATGAAACTTTAAATCGAATAGCCCAATCAGATGAGTATAAGTTTGTGTGGGATCAAGCTTATAAAAATCCCAGTATTTTTTCTATTGTGAAATGTTTTGCGGAAAGTATTTATTTATAGTGCCACTACTTGTCTAGACAATTAATTTAATAATTTCTTTCCTACCCAATCAACCCGTTATGCTACCAGTTTAACTAACTGCTCCTCCCTATAATTATAAACATCCATAGGTTTTCGGTATTTTAGTGATTGATGAAAT
>CANJQE010000118.1 GCA_947476305.1 Legionellaceae bacterium | reverse complement strand
TGATCCCCCTTCGGGCCTCAAAATCTACGCTCCCCAATGACTGACGCCTTTTCGTATGGCCTTATATTTTCCCTGCGGAAAAACATCCGGCCCTAAGGCTACCAGGGACTACTCGCCCGCGCCTTCGGCTCTCCATGGCTCGCAGCGAAAGCTCGAACAATTATTGATAGGACACAAGTTTCAGCAGATCAACTAGAGAAGCTCGCTGGAAAAACACCTACTGCGGTAAGTTTTGGTGGTCGAGATCATTTAACAACCATAGCCTATTGCATCGCGGCTTTTATATTAAAAGATGAAATACCTGCTGGTTTTACTGTGGAGGCTTTTAATCAGATAGAGCATGATTCTCGTTTATTCTCTTCACCAGCCATTTCAGCATAAGTTTAAGGTCTACAATTAGCTGGACGATAGCGCGGAATTAAGGAGCCACCGGTACAATTCCATGTAAGGTGCCCACCTACTTGTAGGGTGGGGGCCAAGGTAATTGTGCCTCCACCTGCTGCTGCTGTGTACGTAATAGTAATGGCAGCATTATTATCAATAATAATAGAGGCCACATTATTAGTAGCGGTAAGAGTTGTATACCCAGTCTCGCCAGGATTCGCAGGAAGACTGTTATTTACCTGAGTAAATTCACTAATTGCGACTTTAGCAGGTCCCGCAGCATATAAGCCTTCAGAAACTCGTGCTCTCACCACATATAAGTCATAAGCAGGTATAGCAATACCGGCTAAAATTCCAATAATAGTCACTACTATCATTAATTCAATTAAAGTAAAACCGTTGATACGCATAATAACATCTCATTAATCATCTACTTTTTAATACGCATAGATGATGCCAAGTTATTAATAAATGAGTTACTTTAAATATTTAGGGCAAAAAAAACCGCCCCAGAAGGGGCGGTGCAGTTTCAAGGAAATCCGATATTATGGTCTGCAGTTTGCAGGAGCATATTTAGGTAATAAAGTGGTTACTTGGCAAGTCCAAGTGATTGGTGAATCTTGGTTTACTTGTGCTGGAGTTAAGGTCATTACTCCACCACCAGGTACTAAAGGCGCAAGATAAGTTATAGTAATCACACCCGTAGCTGGAGTAATTGCTATGTTTCCGACCACGGCAGTAGGCGTTGGGAAGGTATAGCCCGTATTAGTAGCGGTAATGTTGGCTAAACCACCTTGAGATTGAGCTGTTTCACCTACTGCTGTTTTAGCAGCGTCAGCCAAGTTCAATCCTTCTGATACCCTTGCTCTAACCGTGTAATCTTGATAAGCAGGAATCGCAATGGCCGCTAAAATACCAACAATGGCTACTACGATCATCAATTCAATTAACGTAAAACCCTTTTGTCTCATGTTATTCTCCATAATTATATTACATGGTAATTAATGCAAGGCGAATGCCAACTTCTTTTTTTAAGGAATAATTAAACATTAAAAATATACTATAATCAATAATTTATTTTTTTTATCTTAGAACTAATAAAAAAAAACTCAACTATTTTTTTAAAAAAGAAAGCAAAGAAATTGACAATTAACGTCACATAATGACAAATAAAAGCACATGCAGCATGAAAATGGTCGCATTAAGTCTAAGATTAAATCTCCTAGGAGAAAAATTATTATTCTTTATAATGAATTCATCTACTTAAAGCATTATTTTGGTAATAGAGGGAAAAAAAACCGCCCCAGAAGGGGCGGTGCAGTTTCAAGGAAATCCGATATTATGGTCTGCAGTTTGCAGGAGCATATTTAGGTAATAAAGTGGTTACCCTACAGACCCAAGTGATTGGTGAATCTTGGTTTACTTGTGTTGGAGTTAAGGTCATTACTCCACCACCAGGCACTAAAGGTGCAAGATAAGTTATAGTAATCACACCAGTAGCTGGAGTAATTGCTATGTTTCCGACTACGGCAGTAGGTGTTGGGAAAGTATAGCCCGTATTAGTAGCAGTAATGTTGGCTAAACCACCTTGAGATTGAGCTGTTTCACCTACCGCTGTTTTAGCAGCGTCAGCCAAGTTCAATCCTTCTGATACCCTTGCTCTAACCGTATAGTCTTGATAAGCAGGAATCGCAATGGCCGCTAAAATACCAACAATGGCTACTACGATCATCAATTCAATTAACGTAAAACCCTTTTGTCTCATGTCTGTCTCCAAAATTATATTACATCTTAATCAATGCAAGGTGGATGCCAATTCTTTAAAAAACCATTAAACAATAAAAACATATTACAATCAATAAGTTATTTTTAAAAAAGAACCTTATAAATAGGAAGCTTAGCTTTTATTTTTAAAAACAAGACAAAATAATGTCAATTAATGTTACAATATGCCAAAAATAAGCACGAAAGAAGGGAGTGGTCACATTAAGACCAAGATAGAATCTCCTAGGAGAAAAATAATTATTCTCTTATAATAAATTCATCTATTTCAGCACAGGCTTAGGAAAAACCCCAAGGTCGAGGCAAAAGAAGTTTTTAATGAGGGCGTTTAGATTAACTAAATAACCGAATTAAAAACTTCTTTTAACGAAGAGCTTGGGTCTTTTTCATAAATCTTGAAGCATTATTTTGGTAAACGAACTTATTATGTCCCGCAAAGAACGTATTGAACAACAATTGCTTAGCGAGTTTTCTCCCCTCTTTCTCCTAGTAGAGGACGAGTCGCACAATCATCATGTACCAGAAAATGCGCAAACACACTATAAGATCATTATGGCAACTCAACAATTTGCTGATAGTTCTCGTGTTCATCGTCATCGCCTAATTAATAATCTTCTAAAAGAAGAGTTTGAAACAGGCATGCATGCCTTGAGTATGCATTTATATTCACCTGCAGAATGGGAAACACAAAGTCAATCGCTACTCCAATCACCAAACTGCCGTGATGGTTATAAAAATAAATAAGCAAATAATGCGAAAAATATTCACTGAAGGAAGGTGCATCATGTATAATGCCCAACCTTTTATAGATCTATGAATCAATGAATAACAGCTCCTCGCAAAAAATATCTGTCTTTGCTCTCGTTCTACTTATTACGGGCGCGATTGATAGCATTCGTAATTTACCGGGGACTGCTTTATTTGGGTCAGCGCTCATCTTTTTCTTTGTTTTTTCAGCTATCGTTTTTTTAATCCCAGTTGCTTTAGTTTCTGCGGAGCTTTCTTCTGCTTGGTCAGAAGAAGAAGGCGGAATTTACAGTTGGGTAAAGCATGCTTTTGGAGATGGTATTGCCTTTTTAGCCATTTGGCTGCAATGGATTAATACTTTGGTCTGGTACCCTACTATTCTTTCTTTTATTGCTGGAACGATTGCTTATTTAATTGATCCCGAATTAGCGCAAAATAAATATTATCTTATTTCAGTGATTCTTATCATTTTTTGGTCTTTAACCATAGTTGGCTTATCAGGCTTAAAAGCCTCTGCTCGTTTTGCTGGTTTTTGCGCTATAGCAGGAATGATTATTCCCATGGGCTTTATTATCTTGTTAGCCTTAATTTGGCTCATTAAAGGCAACCCCATAGCCATCAACCTAAGCCCATCGCACTTAATTCCCCAATGGCATGACAGTCAATCTTGGGTCTCATTAACCGCAATTATGACTTCTTTTTTAGGAATGGAGCTAGCAGCAGTTCATGTACGCGATGTAAAAAATCCCCAAGCTAATTTTCCTAAAGCCATGTTTTTCTCCGTATTACTTATCTTATTCACGATGATTTTTGGTTCTCTGGCAATTGCTTTTGTTCTTCCTAAAGATAAAATAAGTCTTGTAGATGGCGTCATGCGCGCCTTTGATAATTTTTTACAAGTCTATCATTTACCTTGGCTTCTCCCTATTCTCGTCGTTCTACTCCTCATTGGTAGTTTAGGCGGTATGATTAATTGGATTATCTCACCTGCCAAAGGTTTATTAATGGCGGCAAAACATGATTATTTACCTAAATCCCTATGTACTTTAAATAAACACGGCGTTGCTTCACGCATTTTACTTATCCAAGCAATATTGGTTACTGTATTGTGTAGTGGCTTTTTATTATTCCCGAATGTGAATGCTATTTATTGGCTTTTTACGGATTTAAGCACGGAACTCTATATTATGATGTATGTATTAATGTTCTTTGCTGCCTGGAGAATTAAAGGGAAATTCCCTACTCTAAATAGACCCTTTGCTATTCCTGGAGGCAAAATAGGCTATTATTTAGTTTGTATCCTCGGATTAATCGGCTGCGCTATTACCCTAGTTGTTGGCTTTATTCCCCCTGAACAAATGATGGATGTTGGTGGCGCAAGCCATTTCCGAAAAGTGTTCTCACTTGGTATTATTGTCATGATTCTACCGGCTTTGTTTGCCTACTTACGAAAAAAATATTGGGTTAAAACCATTCGAGAGTCCTAATTCCTATTTCCATTGAAAAGCCGTACTTGGCAAAAATGATTCTAAAAATGCTCACTTAGCCATATATCCCGAGCATTTTTAGAGTCACTCCAACCTTTACTCAAATCTAACTTTCCCCCCAAGATCTAACAAAGAGTATTAATCGTCATCTTGAGATGTTCAAAATTCAAACTATAATTATAAGGTACACTATTATAGGAGAAATTATGAGAGTTCGGGTTATTTTGGCATTATTTTTTACTACATTTCTTTTTAATAGTTCTGTCTTTGCACGCGGAGGAGGAACAGCAGGTGCATTAGAAAGAGAGGACTTAAACAAAGCTCAATCTCAAGTTCAAACTACTGAGAAAACATCAGACAGCTCTGCAGATAAAAAATCGGAATAAATGAGCTTTAATGGATATGCCCGTTGTAGGTACAAATAAATTAGGTTATTGATCAATGCTTTCTCAAAGCTTTTGTCATTGCGAGGAGCAAAGCGACGAAGCAACCCAGGGGACAGTGCTCTGAACTCGTGGATTGCTTCGCTGTAGCTCGCAAAGACGGACATTTTTTTGTACTTAGGTTTATATTAAAGTCAGTTGCATGTAACCAGACTTTTATCTACAGTAGAGCTCGTGCGCGTATTAAATCTTCTTTGGTATTAATATCCTGCAAAGGCTCAACACAAGCTTCTTCTACTTTAATAGAGACTCCAGACCATAATACCCGGAGTTGCTCTAAGGCTTCTGCCTTTTCTAACTCACAAAGAGGCCAACTCACATAATCTAAAAGAAAGCCCGCGCGGTAGGCATATATGCCTATATGGCGATAAGTATTAGCAAAAGATTGTGAATTATCACGATGAGCCGGTATGGGGCTTCGTGAGAAATATAAAGCATGATTATCTTGGCTGCGCACTACTTTTACTACATTGGGATTATGTAGCATCTCAAAACTATCAATAGGCCAACATAAGGTCGCCATGGGAGCTGCGGTTTGGGCAAGACTTTTAGCTACTTGGCTAATTAATTCCGGAGCAATAAAAGGCTCATCCCCTTGCACATTCACAATAATATCGTCTGCTAGAAAATCACCTTTGGTAATTACTTCAGCAATACGATCTGTTCCCGTTTCATGACTAGGCAAAGTCATTCGAACTGAAGAGGCAAAATGTTGTGCGTGCTCAACAATAAGCTCACTATCAGTAGCAATCGTAATGCTTTTAGGTCGCGCTAAAAGTGCTTGGCGGTATACTCGTTCTAATACACTCATTCCCTGCAACTCTTCCAGCAACTTACCTGGGAAACGAGTCGAATTAAAACGCGCAGGGATAATAACGTGAAAATCGATACTCATAATTGATCTTTTTCTTCTAAAGGAATAAGGCGAGCCTCTTGCTCTAACATGACCGGAATCTCATCCTTAATAGGGAAGGCAAGACGATCAAATTTACAAATTAATTCTTTATTCTTAAATAGTAATTTTCCTTTACATAAAGGACAAACTAACAACTCTAATAATCTTTTATCCACGTGCATCTCCTTGAGTCACTTGATTACGTACATACACTGGCTGTGCTTGTGCTGTAGAAATTGGTTTTATGCCTAAGGCAGAGACCATCTCTATCATAGCAAGGGCGCTAGGAAATAAAGGAAGTTTATATCTCACTAGTGATTTTATTGATTCAGGAAGACGTTCCCAATATAAATCAATTCCTCCGCCAGCAAGCACAATGGGCTCTCGTGTAGGAATGCGAATATCTTCAGCCTTATTTACCTGCTCCTTTGCCTGATACTCTAATTCGGCAAAAAAACTCCAATACAACTCATTCATCCGTGCATCAAGTACGGATAATACCAAAGCATTCTCTTCTTGCAGCTCTTTGCGCGCAGCCCAAGCAATAGCGGCTAAACTGCTTATCGGAATTAAAGGCAAATCCTGGGCGTAGGCAAGTCCTTTAGCAATACTACAAGCAATGCGCAAACCGGTAAAGCTTCCTGGCCCACAACCAAAAATAATGCCATCTAATTGATTTAAATGCACGCCTGCATTGTTTATGAGGCGATCAATCATGGGTAATAATACTTGCGCATGTGTTTTTTGACTACCCTGCTCTTCACAGCTACTAACCCCATGAACTACTAAGGCCACACTAGCTTGTTCAGTGGAGGTATCAATTGCTAATAGGTTCTTCATCTAATGCTAACTCTTTAATAAAACTTAATACCCTCTGCTCATCACGCGTCTTAGGCAAAGCTGGCAAACTGTTAAAAATATGTCGCCCATACTCTCTTCCTGTAAGACGAGGATCTGCGATCATTAACACGCCTTTATCCGTAATATCACGAATAAGGCGCCCTACTCCTTGCTTTAAAGCAATGACCG
Source organism: Legionellaceae bacterium (assembly GCA_947476305.1). GTDB lineage: Bacteria > Pseudomonadota > Gammaproteobacteria > Legionellales > Legionellaceae > Legionella. The sequence continues at coordinate 2,584 of CANJQE010000118.1, read as the reverse complement.
CATTAGGTAAAGATAACTCATCAAATCCTGATAAGCCTCTTTCCTTTAAATAAGCCATTTTACCACGAGTAACGGGATCAGCGGGACTTGCAAAAGGCAGTTTATCAATAATAACACAAGAAAGTGCCTCTCCTTTTACATCAACTCCTTCCCAAAAGGTAGAAGTACCTAACAAGACCGCATTCCCTAACTGTCTAAACCGTGCTAATAAAATAGGCTTCGCTTCTTCACCTTGAACTAAAAGAGGATAGTTTAAAGTATTGCGCATCATTTGAGCAACTAATTTCAAAGCTTTATGGCTAGTGAACAGAAAAAAGCAACGTCCGCCAAAGGCTTCTATTAGCGCTGTCGCCTTTTCTACTAATTGTTCATAGTAGCGAGGATCTTTAGGATCAGGTAAACCGCGGGGTAAATACAACAGTGCTTGTTGTTGATAATTAAAAGGACTGGGCAAAAGTAAAGTACGGGCTTCCTTCAAACCTAAAGGCTTACAAAAACAATCAAAGGATGTTCCCATGGTTAAAGTGGCGGAGGTAAATACATAAGTACAGGATTGCCGCGCTAATAAGGTTTTAAAAAACGCTGCAATATCATAAGGTGTTGCATGAAATACGAGGGTATTTTTAAAACGTTCAATCCAACGAATTTTATCAATTTTATTGTCTTTAAAAGAAATTAAAATACGCTCAAAATCCTGTAAACGTTCTTTGCAACGCGATAAACCTGATTTTTCTGTGTGTTCTAGCTCCTTGAAACAAGTTAAAAGCTCATCCTTTAAGAGAAGCCACTCACTCCACAAATCATTAAAGCGTTTATTACGTGCAAGCTCATCCCAGCTTATTCGTTCATCGTAAGAAGAAAAAATATGCACGAGTTCATCTAACAATTTATCTGCTTTATAGCTCAAAGCCTTCAATGGTCTATTGCTTAAATCAATAGCTGGCCATTCATTGATGATGTCATGTATCAAATCACGAAATTGGCGAGTACCAATACGTTCTCCATTAAAATTCGTAGCAATATCAGCCAATTGATGTGCTTCATCAAAAATCACCACTTCGGCACCGGGTAAAAGCTCGCCAAAACCTTCTGTTTTTAGACGCGAATCAGCAAAAAAAAGATGATGATTAATCACCACTACATCGGCCTCTAATGCTCTTTTACGCGCTTTTACTAAAAAACAACTGTCATAACTGGGACATTCCGCACCTAAGCAATTATCTGTTGTTGAAGTGACATAATTCCATACTGCAGACTCCTCACTTAGCTCAGGCAGCTCAGAACGTTCTCCATCTTTCATCTGCGATAATTTATCGCGTACGTGTAAAATTTCAGAGATACATTGCGGACTTTGTAAAACCATCTCTTCTGAATGCAAAGCCACACGATACTGGCAAATGTAATTAGCACGTCCTTTTAAGTTTTGTACACGAACAGACAAACCCAAAGCGCGTACCAAAGTAGGTAAATCTTTTTGATACAATTGATCTTGCAGTGTTTTAGTTGCCGTAGAAATAATCGTTTTTTTACCACTTAATAAACTGGGTAACAGATAAGCAAAGGTTTTGCCAGTACCGGTTCCGGCTTCCGCTACTAAGATCGATTGATCACCAATAGCCTCTGCAATAGCTATTGCTAAATCAGACTGGGGTTTTCGGGCTATAAAACCTGGAATAGCGGTGGACAGACGGCCTTGTTCGCTCAAAGCACGTCTACAGGAATCAACAAGAGCGCTTAGTTCTACCACTCTTTTTGTAAATGCTGGAGTTTATCTTTTACATCATCCCAATCTTTGGCATCAGCAGGTGCGTCTTTTTTAGACGTAATATTAGGCCATTTGGGCGAAAGTTCTGCATTTAATGTTTTAAACTGTTGTTGCTCATCGCTTAAATCATCTTCAGAAACAATAGCATTAACCGGACATTCAGGCTCACAAAGTGCACAATCAATACACTCATCGGGATTAATAACCAAGAAATTGGGGCCTTCATAAAAACAATCTACCGGGCACACTTCAACACAATCGGTATACTTACATTTAATGCAACTTTCTAAAACTACAAAAGTCATGACAAACCTTCAATCAATGCAAAAAAATAAATGCTATTTAAACATAGAAAAGGCCTCTGAAGATAGATCGTCTTAAGATATTTGATAAATTACTGGGTTTACCCTAAACGTCCTCTTGATGGAAAAACCATTTTGTGTTATTTTTGGACACAAAGACAATTCTATTATCTCTAAATAATGTTCCGGAGTAGTTATGATGTTGCAACTTCCACCCTCTTCATTTAACCAGCTAAATTTACTAGTTACTCAATATAATTTGGTACCCGAAAATGATGCTATTCAACGCCTGTTCTATTTACAAAAAATAGATGTAGAGCTCAATAGAACAGAGCTCGATGCAGAACTATTTGATTGGCTATATGACTCTAAAGCAGCGTGTCGCCTGTTTTTGAGAAACCTGCCGGGACATCCAAGTCCCCGGCAGGGACAAAAACAGGCGACAAGTATGCCTCCGGCGGCCCTGGCCGTCCTGGTCCCCCTTGATTTTGATCCCCCTTCGGGCCTCAAAATCTAC
>CANJQE010000117.1 GCA_947476305.1 Legionellaceae bacterium | reverse complement strand
TGATGGCAGATCTGCCAATGATTTTTAGATGGAATTTTATTACCACCACTTTGTGGATCGTATGTGTATACCCATTTGCTCATGCCGTTAGGCTAGCATAATGGCTAGTTTAAGAAAACCTCAGTTTGTGACCGCGCGCAGTATAGTAGTAATTTAATTATAGACAACTTAGCAATTTGTTTCTTTATTGTAATAATTTTATGTATAGACTAACCCATTGTTTTTTCAAAACAAGAGATCTCTTGGATGAAGATGCGAGATTATCATAGTGACACTTTAAAATTACTTGCTATGATTAACAGTACGAGGAAGGACAGAGGATGTCTTATACGGATTATTCTGAAGCATCATGGATGATGCGCAACCACAAGGATGTGGTACTGTCTCCTCGTTACCCCAGTAAATTCCCTTAGCAAAATATTTATATTCTTTTAGCTCTACTCACTATAGATTAGTGATAAATTCACTATTAATTTGCATGCTTCCTTTTAAATTAACGTAAGTTTGGGATAAATACTTTACTTCATTTCCACACAACCGTTCGGGCTGAGAAGGGCAAAGCCTTCAAGACGGATGCTGCGCATCCCCACAATGCTATTAAGTTAAGAAGATTTGTCATTCCCGAGAAGTGGGAATCCATTCTTCGGCTACTGCAGAGCATGCTTAGAAATGGATCTCCGCCTGCGCGCAGATGACCGCTTAGTCTGCCCCGAGCCTAACTTAATCATACTACTCAGGTCGAACGGATCGCGATAAATAATGTATTGAATAAGGGCATTATCCCTAACTCACGTTAATTTAAACCTTCTAACTCTTTGAAATGGAGAAGGAAAAAGACTATCTTTATTAAATGGCCTTTTATTTTAACAATAAATCCCCTTAGGCTAATAAAGATCCTAGATAACAAAGAAAGAGCGTTTATTAACTCTTATTACGGAATAACATGAAAAAAAATTTTTTATCTTCAATAATATTAATAAGCTCTTGTTTATTAACGGGATGCTGGACTATACAAAAAGGACAGAAATCTGGAATTATTGTCAAAGTTGCAAAGGAAGGTAATTTTTGGGGAACCTATGAAGGAGAAATTATCTTAGGTGGCTTAGAAAATGCCAGTGGAGTTAGTGGCCGAGCCTTTTTTTTTACTTTAGGTCAATTTAAATCGGATCTAGTAAAACAAGCTGATTTCGCTATGCAAAATAATAAACACGTCGTTATTAGCTATCATTGTGATGCCTATACACTCCCTTGGAGTGGTGAGACAAAATGTTTTGTAACTCAAATTAATGTGTTACCAGATAAATAAGGGTACTATCTAAGATTTTTCTAGGCCTTCGATTAAAGTTTTCCACTGCTTCTTTACTTCTTTAAAAGCACGTTTTTGTAGCGCAATTGCGTGTTCGGCTTCATTATGTAGATTATGCAGAGCGGTACTAATTAAAGTATTTTTTTCGTCTGCTTGTGCTCTGAAAAAGAGAGATATTGGTGGTGTAGGTATAAACTCATTATCAGGCATCGCGGTCTCCAAAAGTTCAATTTGTCCATTGTGTACTAACCCTGAATAGCATGTAAGTTTAACTAAAATAAAAAAAAACGCAAGTGGTCACATTCTAAACAACCATTCATTTAACTTAAAAATGATGTATTTTCCAATTTTAAATTTAAATACCGTAGAAGGTAGAAGAAGGAGCCTTAATAACATTTAAATGTTTAGCTAGTTTTACAGATTTATTAATGCGGGCTAAATAGACGCCCATCCTCTGTTTAGATGCTAATCCAGAGCAATTTAAACAAGTGGCTGCTCGACTCTCCATTTGCATTTTCCTTTTTAAATTCTATGATAAATAGATATCAATTAAAAGAGAATAAGACATGAGTTGGAGTCAATATCAAGTAAACGAATCAAATACTGGCTTCATACCGCATCAGACAGAGCCAGCCATTGCCCCTTCATGGACTTTGCAAACAGGTTCCATTGGATATGCATCACCAATCATCGGCCCAGATGGAACAGTCTATATAGGCACACTGGACGGCCAATTATTCGCCGTGGATCCAAGAGGGTCTATCCGTTGGAAAAAAGACCTAAAAATAGGGCACGCCAATAGCAAAGTGACTGCGTCTCCTGCAGTGGACCGTCAGGGAAATATTTATGTTATTGATAGCTATGCACGTCAGGAAGCAAACCACAGTCTCGGTGAAACCACCCGCAGGTTAAAGATCGACAGCATTTTGCATTGCTTTGATGAACTTGGAAATAAAAAATGGCAATTTCTTTTGCCGCAAGGCACTGATCCCAATACAAGATTAAAGTATAGTCTCAGCTCTCCTAAAATCCTTGAGGGCGAAAATCTTAATACCACTATTTTCATGACCATGATCACAACCGAAGAAGCCAACACCAGTTATTATCTATTAGCGGTGAGTCAAGACGGTACTTTACTCGAAAAGCGTCAACATGCCAGTTATCCTCCTGAACCCCTTACGGGTCATACAGATTGGGGCGGTATTTGGGATTCAATTTGGGATTTTATCAGCTCTCCTATTGATTTCGATACATCAGGCCTACCTTCGGCAGAATCTATCTCCAAAGAAGTGTACCTAAAATTAGTGGGTAAGCCCTCCCCCTCCTTGGCTATTTCTAGTTCCTTGAGAAATCAACAAAATCCGCTCATTATTTTTGAAGATGGTGTTCGTAAATTGGGCGCTTATGAGTGGCAAAACAATGACTTGCGCCTGCTCTGGGATAAGACTGACAGAAATTTTCGCTATCGTTCATCCCCTGCTCTCTTTCCCAATGGCACAATTGCCATCGGACAAGGAGATGGTAAAGTAGTCAGTTATAATGCGGCTGATGGAAAAATCTTGTATGAGCCCTGGTTAAAAGCAGGGAAAATCGTTCTATCTCCTGTAGCGAGTTTTGGTCGCCAATTATATATTGCTGCAGGTGACGCGTTCACTGTGATTGACTCTGGCAACGAACTATACAAACAGGTAAAACTCTCAGGAAATAAACAAGCCCTCGGTGCCCCAGCCCTATCAGCCAATAACTGCTACCTAATGACAACATTTGGCTTATACACCTATTCTTTTGAGGCGGTAGAAGAAGCCAAGGTCGATGGCTTTCCCGGCGGCGTATCTACGCCCGCTATAGCAAATGATGGTAGTATCTACGCAGTAGATTTTAAAGGCCTACTATGGGCTTTTAACAGGCCAGGGAGTCCCTTAAAGAAGGTTGTCCGAACCGGACGTCCTCCCCTGCGTACAAATCGTGACACAATCTAAGTCCATTAACATAACATCAGTTTCGGACAAGGGGCCAGTTATCCTAGACCTTGTCTCGAAACCTCGGTACAGAACAAAGGCTTCGAGCTGGAGCAGAATAATCTTATCTAAATCCAGGTTTCATCCCTAAACTCTCAGGTAATTCATTGGCAATAGCCGCACCAATTCCCTTGGTAACTCGATCAAAAATATTAGGTTTAAAGGTATAATCTACTAGATTATCAATTTTAATAGTATCACGTGCTAATTGACCACTGCTTGCATAACCATCAATTAAACCTTTATCTAAAGCTTGATCGCCAGTCCAAAATAGGCCAGAAAAAATCTCATCATCAATATGCAAACGATCGCCTCTTCCTTCTTTTACTCGGTTAATAAATTGCTGATGCACTATATCCAGCATCACTTGTAATTTTTGCTTTTGAACGTCGCTTTCTGGAGAAAACGGATCCATAAAACCTTTATTAGCACCTGCAGTTTGTAATCTTCGCGTAATCCCTACTTTATTCATGATATCAACAAAGCCGAAGCCATTATAGATTACCCCTATAGACCCAACCATACTTGCCGGACTTGCATAGATTTCATCAGCAGCAACGGCAACGTAATAAGCAGCTGATGCACACAGATCAACACAAACCGCATAGGTTTTGATGTCAGGATGCTTTTTCATGTAATATTTTATACTATTGTACATATATTCAGCTTGAACAGGACTACCACCAGGACTATTAATACGTATAATCAGAGCCTTAAGTCCATCATTTTTATATGCAGCACTCAATCCTTTAGCAAAATCATCTGCATTAACTTTAATATCAGAGATTTCTCCATTAAGATCTATTACGCCCACATGAGGCTTGCTATTACCTTTATCTTCATTATCGTTCAACATCTCATAAGAGAAATAAGCTATGACCAATAAAATAAGAATACGGAACACCCAGCGCCAGCGACGCTTCCTCTTCTTTTCCTTCATATAATCAAGAACAATTTGGTTAAGTAAGGTTTGAGAGTCTATATTAGGATTAGAACCGAGATCATTATTCATTTTTGTATGCTCTTGAAATAAATAAATTAAGCCCCATTTTACGGCAGATAAAGATGAAATAATACCCTGTAACCAGATAAAGGTCTTAATTATGAGAATGGATAAACTCACATCAAAATTTCAAATAGCTCTTGCTGATGCCCAGTCTCTTGCTTTGGGCAAAGATAATAATTTTATCGACCCAGAACATTTGATGAAAGCGCTATTAGATCAACAAGGTGGAAGTACTAGACCTTTATTAAGTAAAGCAGGCGTGAATATACCTCAACTAAGAACCTTACTCGATCAAGGCTTAGATAAACTTCCTACTGTATCAGGAACTGGCGGAGATATTCACGTATCTAATAATTTAAATCGCTTATTAAATCTTACTGATAAACTCTCTCAACAAAGAAAAGATAATTTTATTTCTAGCGAATTATTTATCCTGGCAGCAATTAGCGAAGAAGGCAGTTTATCTCGCATTTTAAAACAAGCTGGCGGCGATGCTAAAGCGATAGAAAAAGCCATTGATGAATTACGTGGTGGTGAGTCAGTTGATGATCCCAATGCCGAAGAACAACGACAAGCTTTAGAAAAATATACACTCGATTTAACAGAGCGCGCAGAGCAAGGAAAATTAGATCCGGTTATAGGACGCGATGACGAGATAAGACGTACTATTCAAGTTTTACAAAGACGGACAAAAAATAATCCTGTGCTTATTGGAGAGCCCGGGGTTGGAAAAACAGCCATAGTCGAAGGATTAGCCCAAAGAATTATTAATGGTGAGGTACCTGAAGGATTAAAAAATAAACGTTTATTATCTTTAGATATGGGTGCTCTTATTGCTGGATCTAAATTTCGCGGTGAATTTGAAGAGCGCCTTAAAGCTGTTTTAAACGATTTGGCCAAACAAGAAGGACAAGTTATTTTGTTTATAGACGAGCTCCATACCATGGTAGGTGCGGGAAAAGCAAAAGGTTCGATGGATGCAGGTAACATGCTAAAACCAGCCTTAGCTCGTGGTGAATTACATTGTATTGGTGCAACAACTTTAGATGAATACAGAGGATATATTGAAAAAGATGCTGCATTAGAACGTCGCTTCCAAAAAATATTAGTAAAGGAGCCTAGCGTTGAGGATACTATTGCCATTCTTCGTGGGTTACAAGAACGATACGAGGTACATCATGGTGTTGATATAACCGATCCCGCTATTGTGGCAGCCGCTACTTTATCTCACCGTTATATTGCTGATCGACAACTCCCTGATAAGGCTATTGATTTAATTGATGAAGCAGGAAGTTTAATTCGAATGGAAATCGATTCTAAACCTGAAAGTATGGATAAACTGGAGCGCCGCCTGATTCAATTAAAAATCGAACGTGAAGCCCTTAAAAAAGAAGAAGATGAAGCGTCGAAAAAAAGATTGGTTGATTTACAGCATAATATTGATGAACTAGAAAAAAGCTACTCTGATTTAGAAGAGATTTGGAAAGCGGAAAAGGCAACCATGCAAGGATCTACTCACATTAAAGAAGCTTTAGAACAAGCAAAACTAGAAATGGAAACAGCAAGAAGAGCTAGTGATTTAAGCAGAATGTCGGAGTTGCAATATGGACGTATTCCCGAATTGGAAAAACGATTAGCACAAGTTAATTTAGAAGATGTTAAGGAAAACAAACTCGTACGAAATAAAGTAACAGAAGATGAAATAGCTGAAATAGTTTCTAAATGGACCGGTATTCCAGTTTCTAAAATGATGGAAGGAGAAAAAGAAAAGCTGCTTAAAATGGAAGAGGCACTTCATAATCGTTTAATAGGACAAAATGAAGCGGTAGATGCCGTTGCTAATGCCATTAGACGCTCTAGAGCTGGATTATCTGATCCCAATAGACCTATTGGTTCTTTTTTATTTCTGGGCCCAACAGGTGTTGGTAAAACAGAATTATGTAAAGCTTTAGCTTCTTTTCTTTTTGATACTGAAGAAGCAATGGTTCGAATTGATATGTCTGAATTTATGGAAAAACATTCTGTTGCCCGTTTAATTGGTGCCCCTCCCGGATATGTTGGTTATGAAGAGGGAGGTTATTTAACTGAAGCCATACGACGCCGACCTTATTCGGTTATTCTTCTTGATGAAGTGGAAAAAGCCCACTCTGATGTCTTTAATATTTTACTACAAGTAATGGATGATGGCCGCTTGACTGATGGTCAAGGTCGTACAGTAGATTTCCGTAATACAGTCATTGTAATGACTTCTAACTTAGGTTCTCAAGTCATTCAAGAGATGGGGGCTAAACTTACCTATGAACAAATTAAATCTGCCGTAATGGAAATGGTAGCTCAACATTTTAGGCCTGAATTTATTAACCGTATTGATGAAACCGTAGTATTTCATCCTTTAGGAAAAGAACAAATTGCCAAAATTGCACAACTACAAATTAATTATTTACATAAACGTTTAAAAGAACAAAATATTAGCCTTGAAGTAACTCCTGAAGCCCTAGCTTATTTAGCTGAGGCTGGATATGATCCAGTCTATGGTGCTCGCCCTTTAAAACGAACTATTCAGCAGAAACTAGAAAACTCACTAGCACAATCCTTACTGAATGGACGCTTTAAATCTGGAGAAACAATTAAGGTGAGCTATGAGAGTAATAGTTTACAATTTTCTGCTTATTAATCGATGTATGATGGGGAAGTAGTCTTCCCCATTGATTCCCTTACATAACTGAGCTTTACATAGAAGCTACTACAACAATATCAGCAGCGAGTTCTTTTTGACGGTCGATTAAACGCGCATCTAATTGAGATAATTGTGTTTCATAGTGGTTAAAATCACCAAAAAATTGAGTATCTATACCATTTAATGGGTTTTTCTTCATTACTTTATTAAAGTCACTAAGAAAAGCCAGGCCATGTTGTTTATCTTTATTAGTTAATTTTTCTTGAGCGTCACCAATGCCTAAGACTTTATAAAGCATCAGCTGCAAGTCATCTCCAGTGTCAGCCGATTCAAGTAGAAGAGTACAAGCCCCGGTAATAATATAACTAGCAGAATTTGAATTGCAATCTTTCATTTTGGCAATTAGTTGCTCAGGGGTTAAGGTGGCAAGCTCTGCATTAACAAAAGGTGTATAAAGTAAGTCAACTATTTTTTCTTGTAGTATGGGCTCCGCAACATGAGCGTTAATATGCTCTTCAATAGTTTCTATTTTTACTTTACTAAGATCGGCATGATCTCTCTTTAGAAGTTTTATCCATTTTCCTAACTCTACTTCCAGCTGTTGATGCTCCTCTCCTAATCTTTTAACTAGTGATTGTAAAAAGCTCATCGCTTTAAATTGTTTTAAGACAGTACTACCGCGAGCTTTTTGAGCATCTATAATTTCTTGTAATTGAGGTTTAAAATTTGGTTGGTCCAAATGAGGAAACTCTTTGTAGTGGTCTCCGCTATACATATGATTTTGAAAACACTCCAAAGCCGTTACAATTGTGGCAACATCTACTTTATCTAAATCTGCTTTACGAAAATTAGAGGACGTTTCTTTAGGTAATTGCAACACCTCTCTAATTCCTTTAAATAATTTACTATCCGTTACATCCCATTTGTAGATACTCCATCGCAAAAAAGGTACTTTTGCAGCTGAATTATAAGCGTCGTATTCATTGAGCAAACGAAAATAACGATGTAATAAAGCACCTAATAAGACGTGCGTTCCTTGTTTACAAAGTGCTTCATTACCATCATGCAATACAGCACGTAACTCTACTATTAATTTAGAAAATACTTCTTTTTGAGTAGTTCGTTCTGATTCACAAGAGATTTCAAGTGCATTGGCACGTGCAATAAGAGTGTATAAGGTTGTTGGCTTAGGTTGTTCGTCACTTGCTGTAGCAGGTATTTTATAACGACCGATATGCGTAGTAAAATCCTCATCTAAAACATTAACTCTACCCCATAATGTTGCTAAATTTGGTGGTGTAAACGTCATAAGCCTCTTCCTCCATGCCTTTAAGCTTAATGTTTAATCCCTATAGCCTGCATTCCTGTATTCAGCGCCTCATATAATAAAGAAGTAGCTGTCGTCGTCGGGAATCGTGCGTTATGGATTTCTACTTGGATTGAATCTTGTAAGCGTTTATTTAAATTAGAATAAACACTATTCTCTTTATTTTTAAATACAAAACGACAAAATTCACTGAATGTTTCCAAACAAGAATCAAGATAATCATCGGTCAAATCACTAAGGGAAGCTATATCTAAATCTTTTCGGAACACTTCAAGTAATGATTTATGACTAGAACTTGTTTCTAAGCTGTATTTTCGCCATTTCAATATATAACACCCTACTAAAGCCTTTGTTTTAAACTCCATAAATTCCTTTGTAGTTAAAAGAGAATGGACTTTGGGCTCTTGCAAATAATACATTAAAGCCAAATTATTCTTTTTATCTAAACTTTCAGCCACAAGACTAATAGTACGTATATCATTTACCTCATCATTATCTAGGTCTAGAGGAGGTAAAGCTTGAAAAAAAGTCAGACATCCAACTGCACTTTGGATTGGCTTCTTAAAAATGCCAGATAGTCTTCCAGATAACTCTTTAGCCTTTAGCTGAAATTCAGTAAATTCTGGCATGTCTATCTCCCTCCAAGTGTACACCCGCAAACTTCAACGAGTTGTTATCCATAAACTTGAGACATCTTATTTTTTATATCAACCTCGAAATAATATTGCAACTATAATTTAACTGATTGCTCAACAAATATTGCAAATTATTAATTTAGCTTCGAATTATTAAAATAATGGTATCTTTTATTTACAATCATCCTGTTATTTAACTACATTTCAATTTGCCAAGTTTGTCTCCATACTAGATAATGATTTAAGATCAGTACTTACGCAAAACCCTAAGAGTCGAGGCAAAAGAAGTTTTTAATGAGGCAGCGTGTCGCCTGTTTTTGAGAAACCTGCCGGGACATCCAAGTCCCCGGCAGGGACAAAAACAGGCGACAAGTATGCCTCCGGCGGCCCTGGCCGTCCTGGTCCCCCTTGATTTTGATCCCCCTTCGGGCCTCAAAATCTACGCT
>CANJQE010000116.1 GCA_947476305.1 Legionellaceae bacterium | reverse complement strand
CCTCTCGATATTTTTGCAAAACCTTCAGTTTTTGAATGGCGTCCTAAACGATTCTCCTATGATGGACATCTATTTTTTAATGCCACTAATTCAGCAGTCCAAGGAGAGCGCTATTTACTGAATCAACAATTATCAAACCTTAAATTAGGCTCTGAATTGCAATTTAATGATTGGGATAAAATTAAGGGTTTATTGATTTACAATACCTTACCTACACCAATCAACCCCCAAGTGTATGTAGATCAACTCTATAATGAATTTAAAACACCTTCGCATTTCTATCTGGAGGGCGGGAAAAAATGGCTTACATTTGGCAACTATAAAACCGATTTGATTTATAAACCCTTGACCAAAGCACTAGGGCAAACCAATGAATTAGCTGCGGTACTAGGCTATGACTCAAACTATTATGCGAATGTCTCTTTATTTAGACCTTATTCAAAAATCCATTCCTCTTCCCTCCCTGCTTACAACTTAAACTTAGGCAGCCATAAAGAGCACTATGATATCGGCGCTAGTTATCTTTACTCACTAGCTGAAAGTCAGCTTTTTCAATACAACAAAGGTTTTGGTGGCTTTTTAGGAAGGCCACTAGAAAAACAAATTCCAGGTTTTGCTGCTTATGCCAATTTAAGCTATAAAAAAACGGGATTCTATTTAAGCTATGTTAGAGCAGTTCATCCCTTTCAAGCAGCAGAGCTTAGTTTCAATAAGCAAGGAGCAAAACCACAAGCGCTTAGTCTGCAAAGCACCTATGACTTTAGGATAAAAAAAACACCCATGAAATTGATAGGACTTTATGATTATTCCTATCAAGCCCTAGCATTAAGAATACCAAAACAACGAGTGGGTTTAGGTCTTGCAGCTTATCCTAAACGCTACCTTACTCTGCAATTTCAATATTTCAAAGATCATGAATACGCGAGCAAAGACGAAGCCTCAGGTTTAAATAAGGCCGTTTATGGTACATCGGCAAAGGTAAATACCTTTGCTTTGCAGATGATATTAAACTTTTAAATTCAGCAGTTTTATTTATAAATTAAAAAAATGCTCCTTAGTTATTGCAAATGAGAATCATTATCGACTATATTGCAAATGAGAATTATTCTCATTTAACCCGCAATGAATGCTTCCCTAGATAAGTAATTAATAAAATTGTCTTTGCAAATAAAAAGTTAGGAAAAAGACACTAGACCTCATGCAAAACCTGTAGATTTTGTTTTAGAGCAAGGCATAAAGAGAGCGAGGAACGGAGTTTACATCTAGTAAATGAGTACCGGAGCTCTCTTTATAACGCAGCAATCAAACAAAAGATGCAGGTTATGCATGAGGTCTAATAGAGAGGATGATGTATATGATCTTAGTAAACTCCCAGTTTAATGAACTAAATGGCCAATTACGCTCATTATTATTAGATAGAGGTTTTAATTTTTCACTCAAACAGATACAGCGTTTTCTCCTAATTTCTTACCAGCAATGTTTGAATCGCTTACAAAGAGCGGCTCTCTCAGAAGGGTTAATTGATAAAACAGTAAGCAGTCACACTATTCCTAATTATTTAGAGCTTTTAAAAAGTTATTCTAATAAACAAAGCAGGCAGTTTAAACATTGGCATTCCTTACATATAGAATTAAATGAAAGCATTGCAAACCAAACGCTTGCTCTTGCCTATCAATATCAATGGCATAAAACAATCAGACAAAAGGCGGAGAAGTACTCTAATTTATGGTCCTGGTTAAAACGATTTAATCAGCATGAATTGCTTAACTTCCTAGAGCAATGGGGTTGCACGGGACATCCCTACCATCCTAATTTCCGTGCCAAAATAGGTTTTAATCGTAAAGAGATCGTCCAATATTCGCCAGAGTTTAATTCGGAAGTAGATCTTTGTTGGGCTGCCCTGCATGACTCACTTGCCTGTGCATCGACCTCCAAGACAGTATTTCATGGGCTCTTTAATAATCACTTTCCCAAGGAATACAGTTTGTGGCGTGAGGCGCTTCGCTTAAAAAAACTGCAGCCTGATGATTATTATCCCTTTCCTATGCATCCTTGGCAATGGACTAATAAATTAAAGATGCTTGCCAAACCTTTGCTTGAGAATCAGCAGTTCATAGTTAACCCCGTATATCAGCAAACAAAACCGTCCATGTCTTTTCGCACCATGATGCCCTTAACGACCCCTAGCCCTCATCTTAAATTGGCCGTTGGCGTTCATACTACTTCCTCTTTGCGTACTGTTTTCCCAGCCTCCGTAGATAATTCTACCCGGCTGTCACAATGGCTCAATGAGTTACTGGCACAAAATCAATACTATAAAGAACAGCTGTTTTTAGCGCGTGATTTAGTCGGTATTAATGCCTCGCATCCCTGTATTCCTGCAGAAGAAAAAAAACATTTGGGGCTTATCGTACGTGAAAATCCTTTACAGTGGATAAAATTAAATCAGAAGCTCGTTCCCCTGGCCGCTCTTTTTAAATGCTCACCACTGAGTCGACGATTTTTGTTGAGTGAACTTATCGAGTTAAGTAAAAGCAATCCCCTAACTTATTTTATGGATTACTGTCGCTATGTTTTGAGCAGTCAATTGCATTTATTATTAGTGTACGGAATTGCCTTAGAAGCCCACCAACAAAATACCTTAATTATTTTTCAAGCGGATCGACCTTCTGGTCTTGTTATAAGAGATCTAGGCGGCATAAAGATTTGCAACCACCCACTCTATGATAGGATAAGTAAACCAATACTTCATCCAGACTCAACTATCATTTGCTCTGAGCTAAATGAACTAAGCAATAAATTCATTCATGGTAATTTACTGAGTAATTTAGCCTATTGGATTGATTGTTTAGCAATCGATTATAAGGTTGCAAAGCCTATTCTTTGGCAGAAAGTACGGCAGATTTTAGAGCAGAGTTTAGATAAACTTAAGCCAGAAACTGATCCACAGATTTATCATTGGCATCGCCAACAATTACTGGTTAATCCTTGGCAGCAAAAATCATTGCTTGCTATGCGACTGCATGACAATCAAGACCAAGATTTATTTTCTATGATTAGAAATCCTTTGAGTAGCACTTATGTCTAAATCGCTACAGTCGCATCTCTTACTCTGTCAGTTTTTAATGATCTTAGCTTTGGAGATGACTAATCCTTTCTTATCTTTGTTAATTGCCTCTCAAAGCGAGATGACAGTCCAAAGTGCCGTGTTTTATAGCATGCTCAGTCTTGCGTTACCTATGCTTGCTAATATCATCATGACACCAATTTGGGGACTTGCTGCTGATCGCTATGGATATAAACCCATGCTCATGCGTGCGGCCTGGGCCTTGGTCTTGACCCAGCTCTGTATGATATTTGCAGACTCTTTTGCCTGGATTTTGATTATTCGAATCGTCCAAGGGGCTTTTGCGGGTTTTATTGTCTCTATGCAAACTTATTCTTTAAGTCTTTGTGAATGGCAACATAAGAGTCGTCAATTATCTCGTTTACAATCAGCAAAAGCAATTGCTACTACGCTCGCAGGCTTCACTGGGGGTTTAATCTTAAGCATTACTAATTACCCAGGCTTATATGGAATAGCGATGCTTGTTTGCTTGTTTACAACGCTTTTTATGCACTATTACTTACCCAACGTGGACAAAGTCTCAGTTCGCAATCGAACGCAAAAAAGTACTAGCGCTCAAGGAGGAACTAAAGCTATTTATTTTCTCTGCCTCTTAATTAGCCTAACTCAAATAATTAAGTTTCTGCCTGAGCCAGGCTTATCTGTATTTATTAATGAGTATTTTTCTCATAATTTAATCCTTATTGGCTTAATTTATTCACTCCCCGCCATTGGCATGTTAGTGAGCTCAGAATGGTGCGGACGTCAATTCGATCGCTGTCGGGGCAACATGGTTTTAAGCCACCGCTATTTAATTTTTTATAGTATCGCAGGCTTAATTATTATGCTTTGCCAAGCAATGACCAGCGACCTCATTCTTTTTGCATGTTTTCGTCTTTTGTGGGGCGTCGTATTAGCTGCCTTATTACCGGCTTTATTTGCTCTAATAAGTGATCATTACTCCTTACCTGGTTATGCCCTTGGTCTTGCCAATTCCTTTGCAAAATCAGGTAATCTCGTCGGTTTATTACTCGGTGGAGTCCTGATGACTTGGCTGTCTTATTCGATGCTCTTTGTCATTATTGCAGGCTTCTATGGTTTATTTGCTCTTTGCGTGCTGGGGTATCATTGGTTTTTCATTACTCAACAGCCTCAAATTTCCACTACTTATTCTGAGGTAAGCTCATGAAAAATAAAACACTCCTATTGATCTTATGCACTTGGTTTTTAGGTAATCTAGACATCCATTTTTTTTCACCCGCTTTACCTAAAATCGCTGAGTATTTCTCGGTTGAACCTAACATTGCTCAATTAACCATTAGTCTCTTTTTATTAGGCAAAGCCCTGAGTATGATTTTATGGGGGGTTCTTTCTGAACGCTATGGTAGAAAACCAATATTTATTTTAGGTCTATTTTTATATTTAGGCTCTAATATTCTCGCAGCTCTAAGTCCGTCCATTGAAGCCTTACTGCTTTGTCGTTTTTTTCAAGGCTTAGCGGTGGGAGCCACCCTATTAATGGGCAGAGCGATGATTAATGACAGTCATAATGAGCAACAGGCAACCCAATACTTTGCCTGGCTGTTTACCCTTGGTGGACTTTTTATTTGCTTTCTACCCTTCTTCGGAGGCCTAATTAATAGCCATTGGAACTGGCAAATTGCTTCTCTAATTATTGCCTTTTATGCCCTTCTTCTATTTCCTTTAAGCAGAGGTTTAAAAGAAACAAAAACAACTTATTCCAGAGATTTGGATTTTAAAAAAACGATTGCCACAGTGTTCCGTCATCCTGTCTTTGTTGGTTATTTATTGATTTCTGCATTAATGATGGCCGGTGAATCAGCGTTTAATACTTCTGCCTCCTTTATTTTAATTAAAGGAGCGCAATGGACTTCTACCCAATACGGTAGTGCTAAAACTGCTATGGCAATAATGCATCTTTTAGGAAGCGCTTGTTGCGGCTTATTAGTGAACTATTATTCAAGCAGGCAACTCACTGCCTTTGGCGTTTATTTTTTTGCTTGCGCCTCTGTTTTAATGTACTTATTTAGCCTGTTTTCTGATTCTATTTCTCTTATCTTTATTATACCCATGATGATTTATTATTTTGGTACAGGATTTATTGTAGCCAGCGCAAGCTCTGCGGTAGTACGCCCCTTCCCTAAACAAATGGCCTTAGCCTTAGCTCTAACCTTGTTTTGCCAATTCAACTGTTCCGCTTTGTTTAGTTTTATTACCTCTATCAGCGGCATAAAAGATCCGAGCTCGTTTATGCGCCTACTCTGTGTAATTAGCTTATTTAGTTTAATTACTTTAAATCGACTTAAGAAAAATGAGAGGAACACATCAAGACAAAGTATTGTTGTGTAGCAAAGAAATTATACTAATAAAGTGAGTTCGAGATAAGGAATAGAATAATCCTCACCCCATGTGCTCATAATGATATTAAATGTAGGCTGGTGCTAAGCGATAGCGCAGCCCAGCTACCTCTTGACCTGTTGTAATGTCGAGGTCGCTGCGCTCCAGTTGCTGGTCAAGACTCAGTCTACATTAAATTCTTATCCCGAGTTGACGTTAATAGGTGTTACTGAATAATGTAGCCCCTAGATTTGCTAGGGAGAAGTCTTTAGACGAAATCCCTAAGAGTTAGATTTTTTTAACAAACTCAGATTTCAGTTTCATCGGTCCTATGCCATCAATTTTGCAATCGATATCATGGTCACCATCAACTAACCTAATATTTTTTACTTTAGTTCCTACTTTCACAACCAGTGAAGAACCTTTCACTTTTAAATCTTTGATTACGGTAACGGAATCGCCATTTTGCAGCACTGTCCCATTAGCATCTTTAAAAATAGGGTCGCTTTGCTCACTCTGCTCTGCAGAGCTTTTAAGCCATTCATGGCTACACTCTGGACAGATAATCATCATATTGTCTTCGTAAGTATACTCAGAATTGCATTTAGGACATTTAGGTAGCTGGCTCAAGCGTGTTCTCTTAGCGAATAAAATTCAATTATATCGTAGCTTGGCGCTAAGTGGTAGCGCAGCCCAACAACTGAGGAGCACAGCGACTTAGAACCCTTATCCAAAATACTGTCCAACAAAATTAAATTTATAGGAACCTAGTCTTGTAATAAAAAATAAAAGCACTTGATTTTTCTCTCTTTTATTAAGGGTACAAACTAAAAATTGAAAGCCAGAAGTGTTATGATCACTACTTATCCACCTTAATCGTGATAACCCTAGAGATGAGTACTCTTACCCCTAATACTGAAAGTAACTTGGATCAAAAATTTAAGGAATATACTGAAGCAATGCAGAAGTATTTAAACTATCGCGGGTATAAAGGTTTTGAGCTCTTAGTATCCATCTTGATTGTTACACTACAAGCGATAAGCTTATTTAATTTAATTTATAGCTCCCACAATAGTTCTTATTCTTATCTCATTCCCAGCTTGATTATTGCTTATATACTTACAGACTTTATTAATGGTTTAGTCCATATGTATATGGATAATAACACGCATTATTCTTCCGTAGTTGGCCCCTTTATTGCGGCATTTCATTTACATCATGCAAAATATAGTTATCAAATAAACCATCCGTTGAAAGTCTATTTTGATGGTTCAGGAACTAAATTCTGGTTGTTGGTTTATCTCTTTTTATTGGTGGGCATTCAGTCAACCTTTAGTTTAAACACGCCCTTTAATACCGTTTTGGTTGCCTTTGGTATTTTTTCCTCTTTTGCTGAGTTGTCTCATTACTGGTGTCATAATGCCACTGAAAAAAATAAGCTACTCCTATGGCTACAGAAACATCATATCTTACTTTCCAAAGAGCACCATAAAGCGCATCACCAATTTGATAATGTTCAGTATGCCTTTTTAAATGGAGTCACTGATCCTCTAATCAATCTAATTGCTCGTTACTGTTTTAAGGGCTACAAAAATGATGCCGATAAACATACTAGTGCCTATATACAAGGAAGAGATAATAATATTCAATAAATCTAATTTGAGTTAGAAGATAAAGTGTAAACTTTTTGCAAATTTCCTATAAATCCAACTTGTGGAACTTCATTATAGATTAAGATGGACAAACATTAATAACGAGTGCCATTGATCTTCGGTTAGTACTCTGTTTTTTCCCTACTTCCTTTAACTCGAATGTCTGGAGCTAATATGCCTTTCTTAAAAACTCTTGGATGGAGTGTATTGTCACTTATACTTTTTACCACAAAAGTCAGTGCAACCATGGTACATATTCTTCAAGCCAACTTATATTCCTGGTCAACAATGGATCCCAAAAAGAATCCCCCGCCGATTGTCAAACTAAGCACCTATATTAATGATCATCATTTTGACTTTATCACCACTCAGGAAAATGATTATCCCCTGACAGACAGCATTTATAAGCTCAATCAAAAGTATAAACTCGCGGGGAACAGAGAAGATGCCTCCATTTTTTATGATAGCTCTCAGTGGGCTATGGTAGATAACAGCCGAAAAACAATCCCTATGACAGCAGATGGCGGTGGCTCCAGAGTCGCTGTATTGTCGCAATTTAGAAATTTAAAAAGTGGTGAGCTTGTGGCCATTGCGACAACCCATCTTTGTATAGCTTGGGGCGGACATCCTGATTGTGTAGGTGGGCAAGTGAGCGCTCATAGTAAAGATGCTCGAAGCCTAAGTGAATTTCTTGAAAATTACTCCCGAGTCGCCAAAATTCCCACGATTGTTAGCGGTGATTTTAATAATCTTCAAGATAATTTAAACCAGGCACAAATTATGGAAGCGACCTTTGTGAATTATGGTCTCAGCGCTGTCAAATCAAACGGTACTTTTATAGGTCCAACCTTTGGTACTTCAGTAATTGATTTCGTATATTTCCGTCAAGCCACCCTGCAAAATGCAGTGCTTTATAGCCAAGCCCAAGGCAATCCTTCCGATCATGCGGCCATTGACGTAAGTTTTCAAATCGAAGGGCCTAAGTAAGTTCATTCCTTTTATGCAAGATCTGGGTTATGGAGTCTAAGTCAGAGCCTACTAACCCAGGCACTTGTTCTGTTCATTCAACTCCCATCGAATAAATAATATAATTTAAATTAGACTTAAAAGTCTCAATAATGTACAATATGTCTCCCTATACCTATTAAGGTCAATTTTTTATCAGGTAAATCGCCTCTTTAAATGAGAATGAATCAATATGAACGACCAGTTAAAACAAACTATCTTAGAAGCTATTGAAAACAATAATTTGCCTGCTATTGATGAGCTGAGCAATGACAAAATCATCCTCACTACACCGGTGAAAATGAATGCTTGTCTTATTCATGTAGCAGCTGAAAAAGGTCGTATTGAACTCATTAAAATTATTCTCAAAAAACATCCTGATTTACTCGATCAACTCGATGCAGCGAATCAAAGTCCTTTACTTTGGGCAGCCAGTTTCGGCCACCTAGGCCTAGTGCACTATTTACTTTTAATGAAAGCTGAGCTGAATACAAGATCCAACATTCCAGGCAATCCTGATGATGGAAAAACCGCATTACATTAGGCTTTTGAGAATAATCATAAAGCAGTAGTATATAGCTTACTTAAAGCGGGTGCTGAGATCGATGCGCTTCTCTTAATAAACCCCGAGTTCCTGGCTTATATAGTTTCAGGAATTGAAACTAATAATTGTGTTCTTGTTCAGGCTTTAGCAAAGAATTTAAACAACCTCACCAGACCTGTGCATGCTGAGGGTTGCCTTCTTCATTATGCAGCAAGCCAGGGGCGTCTTGAACTTATTAAAATTGTTCTCGCAAAATATCCGAATTTGATGAATCAAAGTGATAGGTACAATAACACTCCTTTACTTTGGGCGGCCCATAAGGGACAAGCTGGGGTGGTACGCTATTTAATTTCACAAGGTGCTGATTTGAATACAACAACAAACTGCCCAGGCAACCCCCATCATGGCAAAACAACATTACACCGAGCAGTAGATGAAGATCATAAAACTACCGTAGATTGCTTAATTAAAGCAGGCGCGCACATCGATGCGCTTCTCTTAAAAAACCCAAAATTCCACGCTTATCTAGTCTCTGTAATTGAGAATAATCATTTAGCTCTTGTTCATAGACTGGCAAAGAATAAAACCACACTAACTACACCTATGGATGGTATGGCTTGCCTTATTCATTTGGCAGCTAAAAAAGGTCGTCTTGAGGTAGATCCAACTAGTTAACGCAACTTTCGATATTAAAAAAATAGTCTTATAATATTGAAAAGTTACCTCATAATTATAAAGGAAAATGATGGGGAAGTTAACACATGAAGATCGATGTAAAATTGAGACTCTTTATAAAGCTGGAGT
>CANJQE010000115.1 GCA_947476305.1 Legionellaceae bacterium | reverse complement strand
GGGGAGCGTAGATTTTGAGGCCCGAAGGGGGATCAAAATCAAGGGGGACCAGGACGGCCAGGGCCGCCGGAGGCATACTTGTCGCCTGTTTTTGTCCCTGCCGGGGACTTGGATGTCCCGGCAGGTTTCTCAAAAACAGGCGACACGCTCCTTTCTTTTCAGTTTCTACTAAGTACTGCATCTGTTCTTGAAGTACTTTATATTCAAAGGGTATGGGCTCAGAACCAGCAAGTAAATTGATATAGTGATTTAGATAACCGACCGTATTAATAAAGCGGTTACCTTCTAAAGCATAAGTTCCACTAAGGGAGGAGTCATTTTCAATATGTGCAAATAAAGAGGCATCAATAGGCATATTTTTGTGCAAAAAATGAAATTAGAAGTCAATTATAACACTCGGAGTGTTTACAAAATACCAATTGAGTCCAACAAATTCATTGTTTGTCTGATTTTTCTATTGAGTTTTAAGCTGAATAAGAGCATTCAAATACTGTTGTTCATCGGGAGGAAGATTATTCTTTTGTGACAACCACAAGCATTCTGCCAATTGCTCCATGACGAAATGTTCTACCTTAAGTGGCTCTTTATATTGTTGTAGCAGCTGTTTAAAAACTTCGGTTATTCCTACAGGACGATTGGTAGCAATTTGTTCTCGCACAGCAAGATGTAGCCCCATGTGGAGAAAAGGGTTGGTCTCTCCCAATTCAGGATAATAGCTATGTTCTTGAAATTTATTATGATTATCAATAATGTGTTGATATTCTGGGTGATCTAGAATTACTTGCACGAGTTGCTGTTCTAAAGGCGATAGAGGTTTTTGTTGTTGATAATGCTCCCAACTGGAAAAAAACATTTGCCGAGTTTCTTGGATAGTGTCGCCGTAAAACATAATTAATCAATTGTGTAAAAAAAATTGATTTTAACTGAAGAAAGAAATAACAACAATCTTGCTGAAGCAATTTTGGTTTAATTCCAGTTGAAGTAGCTTAAAATATTGACATTCTTCCTAGGATTATGAGATAGTCACTCTGCGAGGTTGGACTTGCTATGTGTCATTCCACTGGGTCAATTGGCGACACACTGATTGGCCCTTTCTAATTTAGATTTCAAAACCGCTTAAAGCTAATTTAATTCCGATAAAGGCCATTAATAAACCACTGAGTAGTTCGATAATCTGCCAAATAGAGTCTTTAGAAATAACATTAGCGAAGTAGCGAGTAGTAAAGGTTAACGAGCTAAACCAAACAAGACTGGCGGTAATAACACCCGCTAAAAAAGCGAGCTCATGATCAGGAAATTGGCTGCTCCCGCTGCCAATGATCACCAAGGTATCTATAATGGCGTGAGGATTGAGTAAGCTAAATCCTAAGGCAAAGAGAATAATTTGGGTTTTGCTATGGTGATTTGTTGTTTCCTTTTCTTCATTCTTTTTCTTAGAAAAAGCGCTGCGTAAGGCTTTAACTGCATAATAAAGCAGAAAAGCTGAGCCTAACCATATCATCCAGACTTGGAAGGTTGGGTGCGTTAATAATAGTTCATGTAAACCAGCAACGCTGGCGCATACTAAAATAATGTCACAAATAAAACATACTACTGCAGATAAGGTCGCGTGATTGCGACGTGCGCCTTGTTTAATAAGGAAAATATTTTGTGGCCCCAAGGCCATGATTAAGGATAACCCTAAAAGTAAGCCATTAAGATAAATTAACATAATTGAACTTAGTTTATAGAAGTCGGGAGATTATAACATAGGACAGAATAAATGGCTTACTGGAGCATTAAACGCCTTGGTGTTTATAGTTATGGCATACTCTTTCTAAAACCTCATGCAAAAGCTGACCCACACTAGATAGGGAATAATCCTGCGCTCTTTTAAAAGAGTTTAAGGCTAGTTTATTACTTAATTCTTTATTCAGGATAAGCTGTTCTAAATTATCAGCCATAGTTATTGGGTTTTCAGACGGAGTAAATAAAGCACTTTCCGATTGGGCTATAATTTCTCTTGGGCCCGGTAAGTCAGTGAGTACTAAAGGCAAGGAATGCATCATTGCTTCAAGAATAACTAATCCAAAAGCTTCTTTACGCGAAGGCAGACAAAAAATATCTAAATTATTGTAAAAGGTATCCCGATCATTAACCCAACCTAGCAGGGTCACTTCCTTTTCTATTTTATAGTCAGCAATCCGCTTTAGATACAATACCTTTTCTGGCCCATCTCCTGCAATTTCTGCTTTAAAAGGAACATTTCTTTTCTTAAGTTCTGCTAAAGCAGCTAAAAATACGTCAATACCTTTCATTGAGACGAAGCGAGCACAAACACCAATAATCGGAATTTCGCGTTGTTTTGGTTCTGTATACTGTAGATCCTGTGGAATAGGGAGCATATTGGGGACGGTAAAAACTCTATCGGCAGGAATCCCCTCTTTGATAATGTCCTGACGCATGGACTCAGTAATAGCAATAATGGCATCAGAACCAAAATTATAGTGCCCTTGCACATGACATACAGCGATTTTAGGAACTTTGGTTTTAGTTTTTTTAAACAAATATGCCGCGCGATAACTATGAGTAATAATGCAATGAGCTTGTTCTTTTTGAATTAATTTTCTTAGTTTGTAAACAGCAAAAAAATCATGTTGATTAAAATTATGAATGGTATGTAAATGCTCTTGAGGACAAAGGTCAATAATTTCAGCTTTAGGATGAATGACAGGAATGACATGATTACCTTGTTGGATTAAGGCAGGAATATAATTTAAAAAAACTTGTTCTAAACCGCCATTCACTTTAGAAAACATGGCATTTATTACGTTCATTCTTCAATCCTTAAGCATTTTAAGAGGATTTAGTTGATATCTACCCAAATTTGATCATTATCAATTTTGGTGGGGTAGACCTTTAGATTTTTTTCTTTAACTATTTTACCTAAGGCTTTTCCTATAATCGGTGGCCATGGTGACCAACATTTACTTTCACCCGTATTTAAATCAAATTCGCTTTTATGAAAAGGGCAAATAATAGTATTGTTTTCGGTTATTTTTCCTTTCGCTAAAGGAAGTTTTAAGTGAGGGCATTGTGATTGAACAGCATGTACTTGTCCTTCATGCCATAAGAGCAAAATTTTGTGGTTGTCGATAAGGGTTGTGTGTCTTATTTTTTCTTGTAAAGAGCTAAGTTCCATTACTGCTTTAAAAGCCATGAGCGTTCCTGTTATAAAAAGGAACATTATATCAGCCAGGCTTAAAATCTGTTAGCGTTGTATACAACAAAGGATGATTTTTTTTTAACAAACTATAGTAAATTTATGGCAGTTGTATGCGTTTTTTAAAGAAAAGAGTCCTTGAACTACCGAATAACATTGCAACTTATTGGTGCTGGAGTATAAAATGCGATAATTATTCTGTCTCCTCATGAGCGTAGTTAAAAACAAGAACAAATAGGAGGGAGCGTGGGCTCTTTGTCAAAAAGAATATCAGTTGTATTTACATTGGTCACATTATTTAGTCTAGGACAAGGATATGCTGAGTCTACTGAAGGTCTTTCTACACAAAATGATAAGATCGTAGCACATGAGCAACTTGTAGATGGCTATTATCCCGCCTATCCCCCGACCACGCCGGTTTCAGGTCAAGAAGACTTAGTTAAACGTGGGGAATATTTGGCTAAAATGGGTGACTGTATTGCTTGTCATACTGATAGCAAATCAGGTAAGGGTGCATATGCTGGTGGCTTAGCAATAAATACTCCTTTTGGTACTTTTTATAGTCCAAACATTACTCCCGATAAAGAAACTGGAATTGGTAAGTGGACTGAGCAGGACCTCATTAAAGCATTAAGAGAAGGGCGGGACCCTCAGGGTAGCAATTATTTTCCTGTCTTTCCTTATATTTATTTTTCAAAAATTTCCGATGAAGATGCTCACGCTTTATACACCTATTTAATGAGTATTCCTCCAATTCATTTAGAGAATAAAAAATTACCATTTCCTTTCGGAGTCCCAGGGGCTCGTTTAAGTTTATGGGGATGGAATTTACTCTTTTTCTTCCCAGATAATAGTCCGATTGAGTATCGTTCTGATCAGTCTGCTGAATGGAATCGAGGTAAGTACATTGTCGATGGCTTAGGTCACTGTAGTATGTGTCACACACCTTTAAATTTAGCTGGTTCGCCAAAGCAAAATTATTATTTAACCGGTGGCTTTGTTGATGGTTTTTGGGCGCCAAACATTACTAAATGGGGTTTAGAATCGGCAAGCCATGGTGAAATCGTTGATGTCTTCAAGAAAGACAAATTAATTAATAATGCTGGTCCTGTTGCTGGTCCAATGGCTGAGGTTAATCACGACAGTTTGAAGTACTTAACTGACGCCGACATGATGGCTATTGCTACTTATATTAAAACAGTTGAAAGCGAAGAGCCTTTGGGCTTACCTCCTTCTAATGAAAAACCTTCCTTAGCACGAGGTAGACAAGTATATACAACAGCATGTGTTATTTGTCACCAAAATGGTGAAATGAGTGCGCCATTAATCGGTGGTTCTGCTAACTGGTACATGCGTTTAAAAGACAGTGGTTTAGCTGGTTTATATCGACATGCTATTGATGGATTTAACTCTATGCCTCCTAAAGGAGCCTGTGTGACCTGCTCTGATAATGATATTATTTCAGCAGTAGATTATCTTTTAGATGAGTCCTTAACTCGTGCTCAAGCTAAAGACTTACAAACACAAAGCACAGAAAAATCGCCTAAGCATAATGAGATTAATGATTCGCCAGCTAAAAGTGAAGCAAGTTCTTCCTTGGAGTAGATTGGAACGCTTATTAAATTAAGTAAATTTAGGCCGGTTATCTGACAATAATAATAATGAGGGATTGGGATGTTAAACAGGTTAAAAATCTGTAGATCACTAGTAATGCTAATTATTTTTTTCTGTGCACAAGCCGCAATGGCTGCTACGGATCATTGGCAATTAAATATGTATCGTGGGGTCACGCCTCTAAGTAAAGATATGTATTATTTACATATGGTTTGTCTGGTGGTTTGTACCATCATTGGTGCAGTAGTTTTTGGAATAATGATTTATTCATTAATACATCATCGAAAATCTAAAGGTTATGTGCCAGCAACGTTTCACGATAATCAACGTTTAGAAATAGTATGGTCAATTATCCCATTTTTAATTTTAATTGGTTTAGCTATTCCTGCAACACGCGTTTTAATTCGTATGGAAGACACCAATAAATCAGAAGTAACCGTTAAAATCACGGGTTATCAATGGCGTTGGCAATATGAATATATAGATCAGGGGGTGAGCTATTTTAGTACTTTATCTACTCCCTATGATCAAATTCACAATAATGAGAAAAAAGGCGAATGGTATCTTCTTGAAGTAGATAAACCCCTAGTATTGCCTGTAAACAAAAAAATTCGATTTTTAGTTACTTCCAATGATGTAATTCATTCATGGTGGGTTCCTGAACTAGGTATTAAACGTGATGCAATGCCTGGTTATATTTATGAAGCCTGGGCAAAAATTGAAAAGACAGGCGTTTATCGAGGTCAATGTGCTGAGCTTTGCGGTATTAATCATGGATTTATGCCTATAGTAGTCGACGTGGTCAGTGATGCTGAATTCCAAATTTGGATTGGTAAACAAAAGAAAAATGAAGAAACTGTTGCTAATGCACAACTGCAAGTAGCAGAACAAAAAACTTTAACTCGCACGGAATTACTAAATTTAGGCAAGGAAAGATATGAGGCGATTTGTGTCGCTTGTCATAAATCTGATGGTACTGGCTTGCCCCCGCTTTATCCGGCTTTACAGCATAGTTCAGTTGCTGTGGGACATCCTATATCACGACATCTTAATATCATTCTTAATGGAATTCCTGGTTCTGCTATGCAAGCTTACAAAGATCACTTAACTGATGAAGAAATTGCTGCGATTGCTACCTATGAGCGTAATGCTTGGGGTAATAATACAGACGAACTAATTCAACCTGCAGAAGTAGCGCGCTTAAGGCAGGAACAAAACAAACAACCTACCATGGTTGATAAGGTTAACGCTGGAGGTTTTCGATGAGCGATACACTAACACACAGTCAAGACGGACATGAAGAGCATGATCACGGTCCTGTACACGGAAAAGGCTTAATAGGCTATATAAAGCGTTGGTTATTCACTACCAACCACAAAGACATTGGTTCTCTTTATTTGTGGTTAGCAATGATTAGTTTTTTTGTGGCTGGTGCTATGGCTTTAGTGATACGAGCTGAATTATTCCAGCCCGGTCATCGTTTTGTCGATCCCAATTTCTTTAACCAAATGACCACCTTACATGGTTTAATTATGCTGTTTGGCGTGGTGATGCCTGCCTTTACTGGAATGGCAAATTGGCAAATTCCTATGATGATTGGCGCTCCAGATATGGCCTTGCCTCGATTAAATAACTGGAGTTTTTGGCTTCTTCCTTTTGCCTTTACTCTATTATTTTCAACGCTGTTTCATGCAGGGGGTGGACCCAATTTTGGTTGGACTATGTATGCACCCTTGTCCACTACTTATGCGCCACCAAGTACTGATTTTATGATCTTTTCAATCCATATGATGGGTCTTTCATCCATTATGGGTTCTATCAATATTATTGCAACAATCCTGAATTTACGTGCGCCTGGCATGACCCTAATGAAAATGCCTATGTTCGTTTGGACTTGGTTAATCACTGCATTTCTATTGATTGCTATTATGCCTGTACTTGCAGGCGCAGTAACCATGATGCTTGCCGATAGACATTTTGGTACTAGCTTTTTCAATGCTGCGGGCGGCGGTGATCCCATATTATTTCAACATATTTTCTGGTTCTTTGGTCATCCGGAAGTCTACGTTTTAGTAATGCCAGCCTTTGGTGTTATTTCTGAGGTTATCCCCACTTTCAGTCGTAAGCCTTTATTTGGTTATCATTTTATGGTGTATGCAACAGTAAGTATTGCTGTTCTATCCTTTGTAGTTTGGGCACATCATATGTTTACCACAGGTATTCCTTTAGGTGCCGAACTATTTTTTATGTACACCACGATGCTTATTGCAGTTCCAACGGGCATTAAGGTATTTAACTGGGTAAGTACTATGTTTAAAGGAGCTATGACCTTTGAAACGCCTATGTTATTTGCGTTAGCGTTTGTCTTTCTCTTTACTATAGGCGGATTTACCGGATTGATGTTGGCTTTAGTTCCAGCCGACTACCAATATCAAGACAGTTATTTTGTCGTCGCTCATTTTCATTATGTACTTGTTCCCGGCGTTATCTTTGCTTTAATGTCCGCAACCTATTATTGGTTACCTAAATGGACTGGGCATATGTACAATGAGACAGTGGGCAAATGGCATTTTTGGCTCTCAGTAATTTCTGTAAATATTGCCTTTTTCCCTATGCATTTTCTGGGATTAGCAGGGATGCCAAGAAGAATTCCTGACTATGCCTTACAATTTGCTAATTTCAACGCTATTGTTTCTGTGGGTGCTTTTATTTTTGGCTTCTCACAATTGTTATTTTTATATAATGTGTTCATGACTGTGCGTAAACGAGGAACGAGTAAAGATTTGGCAACAGCCGAAGTATGGGAAGGAGCTCATGGTTTAGAGTGGACTTTACCCTCGCCACCTCCATACCATACCTTTACTATTCCACCTAAAATTGATTAAAAGGTGGCGGAGTAATGACTGAAAATAATAAACATCGAAAACTACTGTTTGTATTAGCGTTTATAGTGCTTGGTATGTTTGCTTTTGGTTTTGCGTTGGTGCCTATCTACAATAGTTTGTGTAAAACATTGGGTATCAATGGTAAAACGAATACGGAAGCAGTGGCCTATGATGTATCTAAAGCTAAAATTGCAGTAAACCGTGAAGTATTAGTGCAATTTGTTGCAACAAATAATAGCGGTGTTCCTTGGGCTTTTTACCCTAAGGTAAAACAGATTAAAGTACATCCCGGTGAGATAGTAAAACTTGCATTTTATGCGGAAAATAAAACAGCTCATCGTATGGTCGTGCAAGCAGTTCCTAGCGTAACTCCTGGTATTGCAGCTAAATATTTAAAGAAAACGGAGTGTTTTTGTTTTACGCAACAAACACTTAATGGTCATGAAGCAATGAACATGCCTTTATTGTTTCATTTGGATACAGAATTACCTGAAAATGTGAACACAGTAACTTTGTCTTATACATTATTTGATGTAACTGATAGGGCAATTAATTAAACTAACTATATTCTTAGGATAGGAGAGCAAAAAACAATGGGAGCACACGGTACTTATTATGTCCCCCAGCCCAGTCATTGGCCATTAGTGGGATCATGTGGTTTAACTACAATGTTAGTGGGTGCCGCATCATGGCTACATCATGATTGGTATGGTCCTTATATCTTCTTCTTGGGCTTATTTATTATTATTGGAATGATGTTTGGCTGGTTTGGTCAAGTCATTTATGAAAATTCTAAGGGTGTATATAACGAACAAGTTGATAGATCATTTCGTTGGGGAATGTGCTGGTTTATCTTTTCGGAAGTATGTTTTTTCGGAGCATTCTTCGGCGCTTTATTCTTTAGCCGAATATGGGCACTCCCAATGCTAGGAGGAGAAATCTATCCAATAACTCATACTACTCTATGGCCTGAGTTTAAAGCGATCTGGCCTTTATTGCTCAACCCAAATAATGAAATTTTTGCTGGTGCTCACGCAGCAATGGGAGCTTGGGGTCTTGCTGCGATTAACACCTTAATTCTTTTAACTTCTGGGGTCACAGTTACTTGGGCGCATTGGGCTTTAAAACTTAATAAACGTACCCAATTGCTTATTGGCATGGTTCTAACCATTAGTTTAGGTGTTTTATTTTTATGTTTACAGGCTTATGAGTATCACGAAGCTTATACCGAACTGAATTTGACCTTATCATCAGGTATTTATGGTACCACCTTTTTTATGTTAACCGGGTTTCACGGTTTACATGTTACCTTAGGTACTATTATGCTCATTGTGATCTTCGTACGTTGCAAACGTGGT
The DNA here is from genome assembly GCA_947476305.1 of Legionellaceae bacterium. Lineage (GTDB taxonomy): Bacteria > Pseudomonadota > Gammaproteobacteria > Legionellales > Legionellaceae > Legionella. The sequence goes on along the minus strand of CANJQE010000115.1, from coordinate 615 downwards.
CACTTTACACCGGAACACCATTTTGCCTTTGAGGGAGTTGCTTGGTATTGGCACTTTGTGGATGTTGTTTGGTTGTTTTTATTCTTATTCGTTTATTGGTTATAAACAGCTTTGCAAGGAGCATTGATGAAAAAGGACTTTTTAGGAACAATCATTACAAGTCTTGCAATTATTGCGGGTACAAGTAGTCTTTATGCAGGTGGTATGGGGCCCATAAATAAAGTGCATAATTGGACTGGATTTTATCTTGGCGGTAATGCCGGTGCTATGTGGGGACCTTATTCCGCTCCAGTCTGGATTGAAACACTTCTCGTAGGAAACAGCGTAATTGGTCCTTCCGTACAATCTTATAATGAAGATTTAAGTTCATTTACTGGTGGTGGACAGCTTGGCTATAACTATCAAACCAATACTAATTGGCTAATTGGCGCTGAGTTTAGTTTTAATGGCGAGCGTATGAATGCAATTCATTCGCTGCGAGCCATGGAGAGCCGAAGGCGCGGGCGAGTAGTCCCTGGTAGCCTTAGGGCCGGATGTTTTTCCGCAGGGAAAATATAAGGCCATACGAAAAGGCGTCAGTCATTGGGGAGCGTAGATTTTGAGGCCCGAAGGGGG
>CANJQE010000114.1 GCA_947476305.1 Legionellaceae bacterium | reverse complement strand
TTCTAAACGAGACCACATCTCATCGTCAATGACCATCCGTGACATTCCCTCTCCCCAACCCTCATCCCGCGAAGGACATTATCATACTATTCAAACGCCTAGCGCGGGAGAGGGGGCAGATCGAAGTAAACTGAAAAATCTGTGCTCAGATTTCGGTTGAGAAGACTGCAAAAAAAACTTTAGGGACGTTGCCTAGTCAAGATATAACAAAAAACTTAGCTTGTGAAAGTTACCGAAAACTTTTCGAAGAGTTTCAAATATACAAGAGGAATCGAACTGCGCGCCGTGTAGCCGGAGTAATTGTAGATACATCAGGGTATATAATAACCTAGAAGCAGAAAACTAAACTTGATATAGCTTTTCAACACTGTAATTTTGAACTATTTAAACAGCTAGGAGCACAAGTACCTAGAATAGAAGAAGAGTGCTCTTTTTATCAGCCTAAATAAATTATTAAATAGAAGAATAAAAATATCAAATCCTGGGGAAAAGTCAGATTTGAGTCCAGGTTTGACGAAAAGCGAAGTTGAGAAAGCGCAGCATACATCAATATGTGAGCATTTATCATGCTTCGCTTTTCGTCAAAAATGCTTTTCCTTCACTTCGACCTAAATAAATGACTAAACTAGAAGAATAAGAATACCAAATCCCGAGGAAAGTCAGATTTGAGTCCAGGTTTGACGAAAAGCGAAGCTGAGAAAGCGCAGCATACATCAGTATGTGAGCATTTACTCAGCTTCGCTTTTCGTCAAAGATGGGCCAAATATGGCTTTTCCTTCACTCTTGGTTTAGGTAGGTTCTGCGCTCTTGCATCGTCTCAACACTATTAATTACGGTTTGACGGCATATTTCCATCATGACAGGAATCTCCTTTAAAGGATGTCCCTCCCGAATCATATAGGCAATGAGAAAACTGTCTTGCCAGGCTTTTTCATTTTTTCGTGCTTTTTCTTTAAGCCATAATGCAATCCACAAAAAATGAAATTGCCATTTATCTCTATTTAATTCCATCTCTTCGGCAAAAACATCAGCAATGGCGTCTTCTAACCGACATACTTTAGTGCCATCAATAAAACTGCTGTTGTGATTAACAATTTTGTCCACTAAAGGGTTTTCTATATACCAGGATTCAGTAAACTGCTTGCTCTTTAGCCAAGTCTTAGAACGCTTTAACGAAAGCTCAATTATTTCTTGGGTAAAGGGGACAATTTCTACACTAAGATGCGTAAAGAGATCCTCTAAATCCAGCAACCGGGGTCTTAAACGAAGACCTAATTCCTCTTGAATTTCTAGAAAATGTAGATGAGGTACTTCACCATGTTTAATGGTCACTGCTAAGAAATGTTCGACTATCTTTTGAAAATATTCGATATGAACTTCACGCAAGGTGACACTTTCTTCAAAGGCTTGGTGGTAATAATCGGCTACTTCCACTGCTGGAATCACCGGGGTAATCCAAGCATCTTTTATCCCAAAGCCATATTTTAATAACAAGCCACCTAATCTATTTTTTCTCTTTTTACGTGCATGAATAAAAATACCTTGAGAACCGCTGCCATCAATTTCTGTAGCCTTTAATTTTACTGTTGCTTGCATGGGCTCAGGTTCAAAGACTACCTCTTTCTTCCGCTGAATTTTTATCCAACGATCAAAAAGAGTATGATAACTTTCAGGATACCAATACTTAATTGTTAATAAGCGAGAAAGCGAAACTGAAGATAAAGTAATTTTATCAATGATTTGATCAATCGTTGCAATAACGACATTGCGTACTTCTTCTTTTGGATGAAGAAGAGTAAGTAAAGCAATATCATGACCTTCGGCAATACTATAAAGATCGATAATTAAGTCTGTAAAAAAATCAGCAGGCATTGCATAGCTTTGAGCAAAAAAGTTTTCGGCTATATCAAAAATAGAAAGATCAGATAACTCATGAATTAAATCACGAATGGATTCTAAATGAGAGAATTCATCTACCTCTTCTTCGCTTTCTTCACCTTCTTCACTGGCTAAATTAAAATAAGCATCTTTTAGTTCTTGAGTTAACTCTACATGCACTTCATAAAAGGCATTTAACACCGGAAGCCAATAACTCAAACTGTGTTTACGCGTATTAATATATTCAGATAGGCGATTCATCAATTGCGGTAAGGATTTAGCCAGTATTTTATTATTCATTTCTGTAGCTGCTTGTAACTGAGCGACACAAATATCAAAAGCAAAAACACAGGCCGAATAAATAGACGGGCCATCTTGAACAATCTCTTCATCAAGATTATTAAGTAATTCAACTAAGTGAAAAGCATATTCTGGATGTTGGAAAAAAGGAGCATATAACTGCGGATCTGGCTCATCTTCACGATCAATTAATACGGCCATTTCCGCAAGCAAACGTTGTAGTTCAGTAAGAGTGGAATTCATGCTTTTTTAGGTACCTGCCTCGGCTGACCATGCTCATCAATAGCAACAGCAACAAATTCGCCCTCTGTTACTTGATAGTGTTCATGTTGATCGGCAGGCATAGCCCATACTTCAACACCAACAGTCATGGATGTAGTACCTATTTTCAGCAGGTCAACATAACAACTGATGACATCACCCACATGAACTGGTTTCAAAAAGGTCATGGAGTGAATGGCCACAGTTACAATACGACCTTTAGAAATTTTTTTCGCCAAAATACCCACAGCCAAATCCATTTGTGACACTATCCAACCACCAAAAATATCGCCATTAGCGTTGGTATTCATAGGCATGGCTAAGGTTTGTATGGTTAACTCTCCTTTGGGCATTTTTTCCATCTTTATCCACCACGTTTTAATTTGGCTAAAGCATCTGCCATAGCGGTATTGAAAACAGTCTTTTTCGCCGGCTCTGCCTTTTTAACAACCGCCTCTTTTTTTCTAGTATCCATTTTTTTAACAGGTGCTTTTTTAGCAGATGGTACTGTTTTAACTATTTTTTTCGGCTCGTCAGAGGTATTTTCTTCATTTAATTTCATGCTTAAACCAATACGTTTACGCTCTTTATCCACCTCAACGACTTTTACTTTAATAATGTCACCGGCTTTTACTATCTCTCTAGGATCAGTAATAAAACGATTTATCATTGCTGAAATATGCACTAATCCGTCTTGATGCACTCCGATATCAACGAAGGCACCGAAATTGGTTACATTACTCACTACCCCTTCAAGAATCATGCCTTCTTCTAAATGCTTAATGTCTTCTACGCCTTCTTTAAACTGCACCGTTTTAAATTCAGGACGAGGATCACGACCTGGTTTTTCTAGTTCGTTTAAGACATCTTTTACCGTAGGCAAGCCAAAATGCTCATCAATATATTCACTAGCATTAATACTATGTAAAAGCTCACGATTCCCAATAAGCTCTTTTATTGCTAATTTTTTCTCAGCAGTAATTTTTTCTACTAAAGGATAAGCTTCTGGATGCACACTGGAAGAATCAAGAACATTATCCCCATTCATAATACGCAGAAAGCCTGCCGATTGCTGAAAGGCTTTTTCACCCATCCGCTGGATATTTTTTAGTTGTTCTCTATTTTTAAAAGCACCATGTTCATCACGGTATTGAACTATATTCTTCGCTAAAGTTTCATTTAAACCAGAGATATGAGTTAATAAAGCAACAGAAGCGGTATTCACATCAACACCTACAGCATTCACACAATCTTCTACTACTCCATCAAGCGAACGAGCTAAGCGAGCTTGATTTACATCATGTTGATATTGACCTACACCAATGGATTTGGCTTCAATTTTAACTAATTCCGCCAAAGGATCTTGCACTCTTCGGGCAATGGAAACAGCACCGCGTAAGGTGACGTCTAAATCAGGAAATTCCTTAGCTGCTAGTTCTGAAGCAGAATAAACTGAAGCACCCGCTTCGCTAACAATGACTTTAGTTAATTGCAGATCAGGGTACATTTTAATAAGTTCAGCAACTAAACGCTCTGTTTCTCGAGAACCCGTGCCATTGCCAATACTGAGTAGATTAACTTGGTGTTTCGCTGCAAGCTTTGCTAAATCGGCTAAGGATTGATGCCATTCATTTTGCGGAGCAAAAGGAAAAATTACCGTATAATCTAGTAGCTTACCGGTAGCATTAACTACAACGACTTTCACTCCAGTACGAATTCCAGGATCTAAACCGATTGTAATCTGTGGACCTGCTGGAGCTGCAAGTAATAAATCACGCAAATTTCTAGAAAAAACTTTAATAGCTTCGTCATCAGCCATTTCTCTTAAACGATTAAGTAATTCTAATTCTAATTTGGTTAATAATTTTATTTTCCAGGTAATGCGCACGGTTTCTAAAAGCCAAAAATCCGCTTTTCTCTGCTTATCAGCAATCTTAAAGTGTTCTGCTAATTTAGTCTCACCATATTGAGCGTCTGCAGCGGATAATATAAGGCTTACTTGGAGTACACTCTCTCTACGCCCACGGAATAAGGCTAATGCGCGATGAGAAGGAATCTTTTTAATCGCTTCAGAATAGTCGAAATAATCGGAGAATTTACTGACTGCTTCTTTTTTCTTGCTTTGACCAACGGATTTAATGAAGGCATGTTGCCATAGATATTCACGTAACTCATTGAGTAAATCAGCATCTTCAGCAAAGTGCTCCATTAAAATATGACGCGCGCCTTCCAGAGCGATTTTCGCATCACTAACTCCCGCTTCAATATTAATAAACTGTTCCGCAGCTACTTCTGGATCCAGACTTGGATCGCTTAATAAGGCGTCTGCTAAAGGTTGCAACCCAGCTTCTATAGCAAGTTGTGCTTTAGTGCGCCGTTTAGGTCTATAAGGTAAGTAAAGATCTTCTAAACGAGTTTTGGTATCCGCTTGTAAAATACTTTGCTCTAATTCTGGAGTTAGTTTTTCTTGATCACGAATAGACTGCAAAACCACTACACGTCGTTCATCTAGCTCACGTAAATACAATAAGCGCTCGGCCAGAAACCGTAATTGCCCGTCATCTAAACCGTTTGTCATCTCTTTACGATAACGAGCAATAAAAGGAACCGTTGCTCCTTCATCCAGCAAATTAATTGCAGTCTCTACCTGAGAGACTTTAACTTTAAGTTCTTGTGCAATAATTGCTGCTGATGTCAACATCTCTTGAGTCATTTACATCCCCGTACACATAATAAAAAATCACCACATTATATACTCATCGCCCTGCAGATGGCGATATAAAATAGGTCCAAATCCACAACACAGTACTTTATTTTCCTAAACTGTCAATATAAATAAAAATTGTCTATAGGAACACTAGCCTTAAAGCTTATTTTTTTAGCAGCTGCCATACCCGCTCCTCTATTATAATTGGCGTCCCTTGATTAATAACTAAAAGTTCATCCTTATCACGAGTTAGCGTTTTTAAACTCTGTACTGTTGCACTGTTACTGTATAAATCTGCTACCTCTTCAGCTGTAACACTATAAGGTGGCCCGGCAAACTGGCTTTGATTATAACTTAATGTTTTAAGAAAAATAGAGCCTTGTGGTTTAATCCACTGCAAGCATAAATTAACATAAAGAGGACGTAGTTGTTCAGGTAGTGCGATTAAGGCAGCACGGTCATATAGAGCATCAACAGAAGAGCATAGTGAGGAATCTAGGCTAAAAATATCGCCCACCCATATGCTTAGAGAATCTGTTGTATAGCATTTTATCCCTAAGACCGTTTCCGCTGTAAAGGATAGCTCATTTTCTTCAAAAAACTGTACAACAGATGCTTCACTTAACTCAATACCAATGACCTGATAACCTTGCTGAACAAACCAAAGCATATCAAGACTTTTACCACATAAAGGAACAAGTACTCTGCTCTTTGGCCTGACATTAAATGTCGGCCAATAGGTGATTAAATCAGGATTAACGTTATTTCTGTGAAAAGGAATACGTCCCTCTTGCCAGGAATTAAGCCAAAATTGTTGTCCTTTATTCACTCAACAGTCACCGATTTAGCAAGATTTCGTGGTTGATCCACATCGGTTCCCTTGGCAACCGCCACATGATAGGCCAGTAATTGTAAAGGGAAGGTATAAACTATTGGGGCCACCCAAGAACCACAAGAGGGCACTTTAATTAAACGAGTACCATTTGACTTCCAAGTCTGAGAGTCGTCAACAAAAACAAATAATTGTCCGCCTCGTGCACTCACTTCATGTAAGTTAGATTTTAGCTTGTCTAAAAGCTCATCATTAGGCGCTACTGCAATAACAGGCATTTCATTATCGACTAAGGCTAAAGGCCCATGCTTTAGTTCACCAGCAGGATAAGCCTCAGCATGAATATAAGAAATTTCTTTGAGTTTTAGTGCTCCTTCTAAGGCGACAGGATATTGTACTCCTCGACCTAAAAATAGAGCATGCGCTTTATTAACAAAAAATGCTGCTAAGGCTTCAATTTCCTCATTCATACCTAATACACGTTCACAACAGGCTGGCAAATCAGACAGTTGTTTTAATACGTCCTGCGCACGTTTATCAGGACATAAAGAAGCTGCTAACATTAAAAAAGCGGCTAATTGGGTAGTAAATGCTTTCGTCGAAGCCACACCAATTTCTGTGCCTGCGCGCGTTAAAAAGACACAATCGGCTTCACGAACTAAAGTACTCGTGGCCACATTACAAATAGCAAGACTTGCTAAATAATCCATACTTTTTGCTTTATGCAAAGCAGCAAGCGTATCGGCTGTTTCACCTGATTGCGACACGGTGATAAATAAAGTATCTTTCGGAACTACCACATCGCGATAACGATATTCACTAGCAATTTCCACTTGTGTAGGCAGTCCAGCTAAGGATTCCAACCAATATTTAGCAATCATACCCGCGTGATAACTCGTCCCACAGGCTACAATATGTATTTGTTTGACTTGGGGAAATACATGCGTAGCACACTCCCCAAAGCTCGATTTGAGTACCTCTAAACTAGAAATGCGACCTTCTACTGTGTCTGATAAAACCTTTGATTGCTCAAAAATTTCCTTGAGCATAAAATGCCTGTAAGGGCCTTTGCTTGCTACTTCTGCATCACTACTCAGAATAGTAGATTCTCGTTCTACTAATGCTCCTGAAGCATTATAAATATGAAGCTCTTGCGCTGTTAATATAGCACTATCACCCTCTTGTAAATAAATAACGGACTGCGCAAAGGAGCGTAAGGCAAGCGAATCAGAGGCAATAAAATTTTCTCCGATGCCCAAGCCCACCACTAATGGACTTCCTTTTCTTATGGCTACTAATTCTAAAGGTTTATGTTGATGAAGGACACCTAAGGCAAAAGCGCCTTCCATTTCAGCAGCAGCAGTTTGCACCGCTAATAATAAATTCTCTTTTTTTACATAATGATAATGAATTAAATGAGCAGCAACTTCCGTATCAGTTTCTGAAGTAAATTGATATCCATCAGCAAGCAGACGATGACGTAGTTCCTCGTAATTTTCAATAATACCATTATGAACTAAAGCAATTTCTCCATGAGACAAATGCGGATGAGCATTTTGTTCCGAAGGTTTACCATGAGTTGCCCAACGAGTATGAGCAATACCAGTAGTACCAGCAATAGCTGTTTCTTGCATTGCGTCTGCTAGATTTTGCACTTTGCCTTGAATTCTTATTCGTTTTAATCGTGAATGAGCATCAATTACTGCCATACCAGCAGAATCATAACCCCTATATTCTAAGCGTCTTAAACCTTCTAATAAAACTTTACTGATATCCCTTTCAGAAACAGCTCCTATAATCCCACACATAACCTATACTCCTCGCTGCAATCCTGATGAATGCACTAATTAATTAGCACAGCCATTACTAATTGTTATTTAAAAAACGACAGGCTTAGAGGCATAAATACCCTTCCTCTCTACCGATGAAGTACACCAAGGCAATTAACAGCCCCGGAATAAAGCGCAAATTATGCCATAATCTATGATAAATCACGAAGCAATTTCACTTATTTGGGAATTAAGGGCCCAAGCAGCGTCCTTTGCTACTTAGGCGACGGTCCTTATAAGAATAATTCTGGACTTGTACAAGTCACATCATAACCATGGTCTTGCATCGCAGTACATACCTCATAAGCTAGATATTTGTGAGCGCGAGTACTTGGATGTACCTCATCCCAAAATAAATAACTATCAGGCGTTTTGCATACATGAAAATTCTTTTCTCCGGCAGCAAGACGCTTGTCTTGATATTGAAGTACTTGCGCATATTGCAATACATAGTTATTAGCAAAAGGGGACTTGGCAAAAGCACTAAACATTGGGAAGGTAACATCAATACAAGCATCTCTTGTATTAGTAAAACCAAATTGTTCTGGTGTACTTACAGCTTTAGTTAAATAAGCTTGTATATCTACATATAAAAAGTCGGTTTTTGGATAAAGCACTTTCCACTCTTCAATGCGTTGTTGCAAGCGTTCATTATGCTGTTCTACAGCAGCATTTAATACTTCCCTGTCAGTCGTATTAACATAACGTGGTGTTTCGCCCAGATTAGGCAATCCCATAATAACAAACTGTTGTGCCCCGGCATGTTCTAATTTAAATACTGTTGCAGCTAAAGAATCAAGGACATTATCTATATATTTACTCATTACCAACTGATCATAATTAGCCTCAAACTGCAGCACATTTAAATAATCATTAGCACCGGAAAAAAGAAAATATACGGACTCATCGTTCACCTTTTGATGCTCTAATAAATAAGCTTGTGCTGTTAAACCAAGACTAGGGGGAATTAACTTACCTACAATTAAGTTCTTAATAGTACCTATAGGATGTCTAATCAAATTCCAAACTGTTAATTGATAATCATAAGTCGCAGTCCAACTCCCACCAAAAGCTTTATTGGTATAGACGTCTTCATCGCTTTTTTGAATTGCTAACATTTCGGCTAAGTATTCACTCCATACTCGCCCATTAGAAAAGCGATAGTTCCAATAAGGTTTTTCGGGAATAATTGGCACTAATTTAACTCGGGAAATTAAATCAGTCATGTAATTAGCCACTTCATGATCAAAAAAATCGGTCACTAAAGCTATACCCGCATCTAAAACCACTTGAGGAACATAATAGTCATTGGCAAAATCGTTCATTTTGTTAATAACAAAACGCTTAAAAGGAGCAACGAGGAACGCTGGATCTTCTTCTCGTCTTAAGCTTTTTAATAAGTGGGTGGTATTTCCTATGTCCGATAGACTGTCGCCAAAAACAACCATCGATTTGACTGGAATGGCGGCGACACTAATTAAAGGGATAGAAAGCAATAAAACAGACAGTAAGCCGCGACATATCCTATTCTTAGCAACCATATTCTCTCCTTGAACGATGCACGCAAATATTTTCCATTGTCATAACAGTATGCGCAACTGCAAAGTTTTGTCAAACGCAATTTGATCAAAAATTAATTACTCATTGATGAAGCCTAAAAACGGGCGCCATTGAATAAAATCTTGGCGACTTCGAATACTAAATTTAACGCTTATAAATAAGCTGTACTACAATAAATAGTATCCTTCAGCAGCCACGAGATACGTCATGGATAACTCGAAAGACCCTGCAGCGTGTCGCCTGTTTTTGAGAAACCTGCCGGGACATCCAAGTCCCCGGCAGGGACAAAAACAGGCGACAAGTATGCCTCCGGCGGCCCTGGCCGTCCTGGTCCCCCTTGATTTTGATCCCCCTTCGGGCCTCAAAATCTACGCTC
>CANJQE010000113.1 GCA_947476305.1 Legionellaceae bacterium | reverse complement strand
GTAGATTTTGAGGCCCGAAGGGGGATCAAAATCAAGGGGGACCAGGACGGCCAGGGCCGCCGGAGGCATACTTGTCGCCTGTTTTTGTCCCTGCCGGGGACTTGGATGTCCCGGCAGGTTTCTCAAAAACAGGCGACACGCTGCTTTATTATCCATGTTGAGTTACTCGAAAGCAGTATTAACGAACTTGCAGCTATCACTGGTATCTCTGCTCATATTTTTGATTGCCCGTCTTTATCCAATAAATTGATTGATTCGCTTAATCCAAGAAGTCTTGTTAATGCTAGTCCTTATGTAAAACGTGCAGTAGCTGGAGCTACGCTGGCTAAAGAACAATTAAAACGTGACAAGCAGATTCAATGCCTAAAATTCTTGCTGTTGCCTTAGTTACAATTTTATTGGCCTTAAAGCTCGAATAGATTTAATAAATAGCTATCTGTTTATGACTCAAAAAATAAAAGAGATCCTGATAAAAATTAAACAAGAAAAACCTTTTATATTAAATATTAGCAATTACTTTCCTATGGATCTTGTTGCTAGTGGAGTACGCAGTTTAGGCGCATTTCCGATCATCAGTAATGCAGAAAAAGAAATAGAGGAGCTTCTTGGATTATCTAAATCGGTAGTTATTAATCTGGGCAAATTGGATGATGAATTTATTAACCCCTGTAACCGTATATGCAGCATCGCAAATGATAGAAACAAGATCCACTCGGTGCATGTGTAAGCCGATACAGAACGGATACAGCAGTTAATATGATTTACCAGCATAAAATTTCCATTGTACGAGGCTACACAAATGAAATTACCGGTATGCTAACTGGACAGTTAGTTATACCAAACGATAAGTTAATAGATACTAATGAGCTATTGAAAATGCAAAGTTATAGTCAGAAAAATACGACACAACAATTGTAGTTAGTGGAAAAAGACATATAGTTATCGATTCTAATAAAATGGATCAATTTAACTTTGATTCCCTACTGCTCCAGAAAGTAGCGGGTATAGGTAGTTTACTCTCTTCTATTATCTATCGGGTTTTTCATGCTATTGAAGCAGATCGGTTTGTTGCTGCTAAAACAGCTGTTAATTTTTATGCAAATTGTGTGGGACCTGTATCTAGTAAGGCCTTAGGGCCTGCATCTCTAATTACAATGATTACCTACCCTAATTGTTAAAAAATCCATTTTTTAAATCAGTTTCAAAATCATTAGGCCAGCCAGCACGGTATAATCCATATTTTTTTTTTATAGAGTTCTTTACTATGGTAATCCAAACTTGAACACCTACTATTTGGTTTGGGTCATAACGTGTGCCTGTCTCTATCGTTATATTAAATTCATTAGGAGAAAACCCATTGCTTTGCAAAATGCCATTAAATTTTTCTTTTATTCTATCTTCTCCACTATACATTATTTGCTCCTTAAATTGTCACTTAAGATAATTATAGTCTTTAATTGTTGAATTTAGTGCAATATTAGTATCCATTCGGCCAAATAAAGGATGGCGTAATGCAAGCTTTCGTGGCTTTTCAGATTACATGCAAACACCTGAATTTTTCAAAGGTCTAAAAGAAATAAATGCTTTAATAACAAAAGGTCCTAAAGTAGCTATCATGTGTGCTGAAGCAGTACCATGGAGATATCATCGCTCTCTTATTGCAGATGCTGAAATAGTTCACCATTATATTGTTTGGGAAATTATGAGTAAACCGCCGTACGTCCTCATACTTTAACTTCTTTTGCAGTCGTAAACAGAAAAAGAGACCCATTCAGATTTAGTATCCAGATTGAGTTATTTCTTAATATAAGGTATTACTTAGAAGGAATTTGGATATTTAACGTACAAGGAATCGTATAATGAAATCAAAAAAAATTTTATCGTTGATTATTTCTATATGTATAGGAACTTCTATTTTTGTTGCAAACTCTTATGCCTCAAATGAACCTAATACCAGCTCTACCCAAGTCGATAAGACTCAAACACAAAAGGATGGTGAAATTATAGCCGTTTTGATAACAGTGGATAAAAATGAAATTGCATTAGCAAAATTAGCTTTAAAAAAAGAAACGACTCCAGCAATCAAGAAATATGCTCAAATGCTTAAAACGCAACATACACAAAATTTACATGAAGCTTTAAAGCTAAGTAAGAAAATTGGCCTAGCCCCTGTAGACACCTCAACGGTTACTTCTCTTCAAAAAGAAGGAGTAAAAGGAATGACTACTTTGTCCTCTCTAAAGGGTAAAGATTTTGATAAAGCTTATATTGATGCCATGGTTTCTGGACATACCGCTGTTTTGAAAATGATAGATGACGATTTATTAAAAAATGTGTCTAATTCATCATTAAAGGAATTTGTAATAGCAACTCGTCCTCATATAGAGTTTCATTTGCAACAAGGTCAAATAATTCAAAAAGAGCTCAATTAAATTATATTCTTTACTCAGGGAAAGAGTTTCAGATTGATACTACTTTATTAGATTGATTAAAAAATCAAAAAGGATAAAAGTAATTGATGATTTTTTTCAAACTCCTCCCTGTTTAGGTATAGGACGAACAATGAAAAAATCAGGCGATAAACAAGATGACAAGAAAGACAAGAAAGACAATGCGATCCTGTCATTTCAGAGGAATGCACTTGCATCCGAACTTCGCTTGTCAAATTTTTTGCATTGTGTTGCAAGGGGACAACAGGATGAAGCAAAACACATAGCCTTTTTTAGATGAACAGGTTAAATATCGGCCTGTCAATATGAAACCCAATTTTGTAGACCCATTGAAACCAATGGAAAGAGTATATTAATTTAATAATAGGACTGAAGGATTATGCATACGTCATTTCTTTTGCATCCATCACATCCATTCAGACTAGATTACACCGTTTGGGCTTTGCGTAGAAGGAGCAAAAATGGTGTTGATTTATGGAGTAATGAACGCTATACGCGATTATTTTTCATTGAAAATCAACTAATTAAAGTCAATGTAGAACAAAAAAATGAAAAAGAAATTTTGGTATCTACCCATAAAAAAATTAGCCCTAAAATAAAAATAGAATTAATTCGATTATTAGAAATGATATTAGGTCTTAATCGCAACTTACTCAATTTTTATCGTATTGCAGAACAAGATCCTTATTTAACTCCTATGGTGATGCAATTTAAAGGACTTAAGCCGCCTCGATTTCCAAGTATTTTTGAGGCGCTTGTGAACGCTATCTCCTGTCAACAATTATCACTTGATGCAGGATTACAAATTCAAAACCGGTTTGTGCAATATGTCGGAAAAAGTATGAGTGATGCAGATGGAACATTTTATGCATTTCCTATCCCAAAAGATGTAGCTAATTGTTCAATACCTGAATTAAAAAAATTGGGCTTCAGCACCAATAAATGCGGAACACTTATTGAGTTATCGTCCAGAGTTCTTGCTGATGAAACCTTATTTGATGATTTAGAAGTAAAGACCAATAATGAGATTGTGACATTTTTATGTCAATTTAAAGGGATTGGACGATGGTCTGCAGAATATGTTTTGTTACGTGGACTGGGTAAAATTGAAATGTTCCCAGGAGATGATGTAGGTGCGGCAAAAAATTTACAACTGTTGTTACATATCAAAACAAAATTGGATTATGAGCAAATTTCAAAAATTACAAAAAAATGGTATCCCTATGCAGGATTTATTTATTTTCATTTATTGCTGCAAAAATTAAACAATAAGGGATTATTGGATATCGGCCCAATCTAAGCGTCATAGTTTTTCGTACGGTTATAAAGGGTTTTTTAGATGATTACAAGGGGTGGAATAGGATTGTACGAAAAACAGGTATTTTACGACATAAAAGAAGCATATAACTTTTATATACATAATTATATGCATTGTGTATAATTATACAATATATAAATATTTTTGTATAATAATATGAAACTAATCGAAATTTGGCATTATCATCGGCCTGCACTGGCCAAGATATATTTAGACACACTGAATGCAGGCTTAGTTACTTCTACTACTATTTTTGCTCCACGACGTGCGGGAAAAACATCTTTTCTCTTGAAAGATTTAACTCCGGCAGCAGAGGCTGCAGGTTATACTGTCGCTTATGTTGACCTTTGGCAAACAAAGTTATCACCAGGAGTTTCTATTGTACGCGCTCTAGAGCGCGCGTTGGAGCCGAAAAATGCCGTTGAAAGTTTTGTTGCAAAACTTAACACACCAATAAAAAAACTTAAAGCAAAGGCCGAAATTGCAGGAGCACAACTTGAAGGAGAAGTGGAGCTTGGAGATCTTTCTAAGAAAGTACAAACAGAAATTGCTTTGCAAATTGATATTCTGATAGATCAATTATGTAAGGAGAAACCTGTTTTACTACTCATTGATGAGGCTCAAGAATTGGCAAAGACAAAAGAACATGAGGCAGTTGCCACTGCGCTACGCACTGCAATAACTAGGAATCAGAGTCGCTTAAGAGTGGTATTTACGGGTTCATCGAGGACACAGCTAGCACATGTTTTTTCAAATTCAAATGCACCGCTTTACTCAACTGGATCAGCTATAGCCGACTTTCCTCAGCTAAACCGAGATTTTGTTGAGTATATTGCGGATCGTTTTGAAAAATCGACCGGTCGGACATTGCCAATCACTCCCGCGTGGCAAGCCTTTGTTAATTTTCAACAACAACCGGAACCTTTTTTGGTGGGTATTGTCGATATGGTGCTTAATCCAACTGTAACATTAGAAGCTGCGATGAGGACTGTGGCAGATAAACTTGCTCACACTGAAAATCATGAGGGTGCGTGGGCGGCTCTTGATGCGACGCAAAAAGCATTAGTTCGAATGCTTGCGCAAGACCCATCACTAAAGCCTTTTAGCAAAGCGGTGGTTTTAAAGCTTCGCATAATAATTGGTGTTGAATCCTTAGAGGCTACTCATGTTCAGCGGGCCATGTCAAAACTTACTAATGTAGTTTTTAAGTCCCCTCGGGACACTTATGAATTCGAAAATGAAGCTTTCGCACAATGGGTTAGAACCCTTGCTGAGTAAAAGGCTATATAAAAAAAACTGTCTAATAAATCAGTTTGGAGCGTTAAATTATATTATTCTCTAGTTCCCGATTTAATAGACATCTATCTCAGGATGATTTCGAGTGTCCACTAATTTATAAATTAATTGACACTTTAAGATTCTGCGTTTTTGTTGCGAAGCCTCATAATATATTAAGTAATCAAAATTAATTATTGTGAAGATGTGACGGCAAAAATTAAGCTACCGTTAAATACCCACCCAGTTAAATAAGGGGGTATTTAACAACTATGAATTAAAGAGGGAGTGAATAAGTAAGACCAATTGTAGCAACATCTTGAATAGTAATTAGGATGTTTCTTGTGTTGATTTAATTGAAATTTTTGATGTGTTTTATAGCGACTTTAGAAGTAGGGCCAAACCCAGAATAAGTATCAATGCTTCCTACTCTAGGGGAGGGCTAAATCAATCACGGATAAATTATATTTTTTCATTACAACGAGACACTTTATTATTTTCTTTTGATGTTATAGTTTCAGTAACCAGTGATTCATTACACTTACTACATATTATACCTTTGACACCCATACCACATACATTCCATTATGATTAAATTTTTTTTTAAATAAAGAGAGTGGGATTTTTCCTAAATCCTGTTTTATTCATTTGAATTGTTATTCTAACTAAAGCACTATTAGCATCATTGTTCTTTTTATGCCTCTAAATGTTATGGAATTAAGCCCCAATCGTTTTAATCCCTTTAAGATAATTTTCTCTGTCCTTTTATTGTTAATTATTCTTCCTTTATTTATTCCTTTTACCCCTAAAATGCCCGCGCCCGGTGTCGACCCTTCTTGGGCTTTAGGTTTAAATCAAGCTATTGCCCAAGGATTAGCTTTTGGCAAAGAGATTATTTTTACTTTAGGTCCCTATTCTTCGATTTATACAAAATTTTATCATCCGGCTACTGATTCTATGATGTTATGGGGAAGTGTTTATTTAGCCTGTGCTTATTGGTTTGCTCTATTGCTGCTAATGAAGAAAGCACCTTGGCTATGGATACTTGCTTTGAGTGGTTTTTTATTAACCCTCGTTTATGCTAAAGATTCTTTATTGTTCTCTTATCCTTTACTTGTTGGTTTAATTCTTTTTAATCATTTGCAAACGCATAAAAAATTAACTGATTTTAAGAGCTTAGTTTTATTTGGTTTTTTATTTAGTCCTTTGGGTTTATTGCCTTTAATCAAAGGGTCATTACTTATTGTATGTGGGATCATCTCTATCTTAAGTACTTTGGTGCTTTTCTACTATCAACGCTATCTTATGGCTTGTTTTGCCTTAATCATTCCCTTCATTTCATTAGTGACATTCTGGTTATTGGCTGGACAGGACCTAGTAAATATAGCGCCTTATATAGACAATTCTTTGCTCTTAGCCTTTTCATTTACCGAAGCAATGTCTATTCAAGGCAATGGCTATGAAGTGATTACTTATATACTGATAAGTTTGTTTATCTTTGCTCTTATTATAAAAGATCCATTACCTAAGGTCTTAGCTCTTTTTTTATTTAGTCTTTTTTTTGTTTTTTTGTTTCTTTCATTTAAAGCAGGATTTACACGTCATTTTGGTCATGCCTTTATTGCGAGTACGTCACTTCTTATCGCCTCTTTATTGTTGCCTTACTGCATTCGTTCTAAATTGATTGTGCCGGTTGTGCTTTTAGCACTAGTTGGTTCTTTTTATATTGAAGGTCATTATAGACAGATTAATTTAGTCAAAAATATTCAATCCACTTATTCTGCGGCTTGGTACGGATTGATGAATCGTATTAAAGACTCTGATTGGTTAGAAAATAATTTCATTCTCACTATGAATTTTTTAAAAACTAAAAATGCGTTCCCGGTAAGGGCTGGAACTAGTGATATTTATTCTTATGAGCAAACCGATTTAATCGCCTCAGGAAATGCTTGGTCACCACGTCCGATATTACAAAGTTATTCTGTTTTTAATGCGGCATTGGCCAAAGTAAATCGGCAGCACTTATTAGGAGAAAGAAGTCCAGATACTATTTTTTTTAAAATGCAGCCTATTGATAATCGTTTGCCTTCCTTGGAAGAAGGAAGCAGTTGGCCTATTTTTTTAAAAAATTATCAAGCTAATGCTTGGGTAAATGGTTTTTTGGTTTTACTTAAAAATAAATCATCCTTCCAATATTCTTTTAAACAACTATCTCAAGAAGGGCATCATTTAGGAGAAACAGTACTTGTTCCCGATTCTAATCAGCCTGTTTTTTTCGAATTAGAATTACGACCTACCGTATTGGGATCTCTAATGAGTTTCTTTTTTAAACTTCCAGAACTGAATATTATAGTTAAATTGAAAAATGGCATTGAAAAGCCATATCGATTCATTCCTCAGATGGCAAAATCAGCCTGTTTATTAAATCCCTTAATTGAAAATACTCAAGAATTTGCCTTGCTATATCAAAATGATGAGATTTTACATGAAAAACAGGTTGCTTCATTTAAAATACAAGCCGCAAGAGACGATTATTCAAAATTATTATGGAGTTCAGTTTATGTTGTTCATTTTAAAGTCGTTTCGCAATTATTATGATCGGGTAATTTAAAAGAATTGCACATGAAAAATGATTGTGGTATATAATTTGATAATACTGTTCAAGGAACTCTTTAGTATGCCAGGCTCTACACTATTTGATTTAAATACTCCAATTGATGCGTTTACGGGAGATAAAGAACCTGCTTTAAATTCAGACACACTAAATCAATTAATTGGAGAACTAACCGAGTTTACTGCTCAACCTATCACGATCTTGAAAGAGAGCGGCATTCTTTATTGGCTTACTTATGCTATGGATTATGCGGTAGCTCAAAATATGAGTGATAAGATTATTGAGCTTGGTGCACTAATGGAAGTTATTGCCAAAAAAAATCCCGAAGTCTGTGTGGAAATGTTTTCTAAGAAATTTCTCTCAGGTAAATTTAAAGAAAAAACAGCCACTTACCTTTGGTTTGATATGCTTTATTCCATGACCTTTGACGCGTCAACGCCTCATATGGTAAATGCACTTATTCCATCCTTTACTTATCTTCTTGAGAGCGCGTCAGCTAAACTAGTCCCTGCTCTGGTGAAGAAATTTAAAGAAACGCCTTTTTCTTATGAAGATAAAAGCGCTTTATTATGTATTATATTAGGTTTATATACCGCAAGCCTTGTTGTCGATAATGGGGGTGTAACCACGGCTATTGCAGATTATTTAGCCTTGTGCGTTAAAAAAGCACCAGGGGTATTTAGCCCTTTACTGACAGAAAAAATTCTTAGTGGTTCATTAGAAAATAAAGATATGATTTATCTTGTAGCCTGTGCTTTAACTGAAACAGCCAAATGGTCTCCTGATACAGTTAAAGCTATTTGTGCCTTATTGGCAGAAGTTAGGGATAAAAATGTAGCCAGCTTTCAATCCTCTTTAACAAGAGTAATAGAAGTAGGGCCTCATGCGGGCTTAAATACTTTAGATCTCTTGCTTACGTCTTTAGTTTCCTCATTATACGTCCAAGGTAACAAGCTATCTGTTTCCTTTTTGGTTAATATGTTGGCTTCCAGCCTATTGATTTCTGGCGCTGATAATAAAAGTATTTTAGAGGCCTTAAGTACCGCTCAAGATGATCGTAAAACTCCGAATGGAATAATGATATTGGTTAGAGCATTAACTGTAGCTATGGATAGAAATGACAGTGTGACAGAAATTATTAATATACTTTCTAATCTTGTTAATTGTGATTTTGCTCTTGGTGATGCATTTATTCAAAAAGCCACAAGCAACATTGTGGGTTTTTATAAAAAATCTGCTATAGAACAAGTACTTACTCTTTACACTAAAACAAATAATATTGATAATAAAGTTCAAGTTTTAGAATTAATTACTTACTTAGCTGCAAGTAATTACGCTCCTCAATTAATACTATCCTTAGCTGATGAATCTCGTACAATTTTTATTAATGAATTTGCTAAGATTTATGTTTTAACTAATGCAGAAAAAGAATTATTGTCAGCTGCAAAGCAAGCCAGTTTACCAGCAAGCTTGAGTCATTTTCCATCGCCACGAGCTTTTATTACTCATTATTGCGCTCCAACAATTACTCCTACTATTTTGGATGTTAGAGCAGCTAGTGGAGGGGAAGGACCGTCCTCTTCTTGCTCTGTTCAGGATAAAGAGCCAGAGGAAGGGCCTAAAGAAGAATATGAGCCGACAAGATCTTTTTTTATAAGACCATAATTTATATTTACTGATTGTTCAAAAAAATACAAAAATCTCGCACTTTGTTGACTATATTTTGCTCTTTGTGTAAAATAATTGCATTCACGTTATTTAGAAGCAAAGAAAAATATTTTCTACAGTTGTAAGAGGAATGAGCAGTTATGCCAACACCATTTTTTGTATCATTAAAAAAACGACATACAGTAGCAAAGCTTACTTCTTTAACTACTACTTCCGAGGGTCGGGAGTTACAACTACTTTTTAATGCGAATGATAAAGTTACATACAGAAAAAGGGAATTAGAACTAAGACAGGGCAGCGTGTCGCCTGTTTTTGAGAAACCTGCCGGGACATCCAAGTCCCCGGCAGGGACAAAAACAGGCGACAAGTATGCCTCCGGCGGCCCTGGCCGTCCTGGTCCCCCTTGATTTTGATCCCCCTTCGGGCCTCAAAATCTACGCTC
>CANJQE010000112.1 GCA_947476305.1 Legionellaceae bacterium | reverse complement strand
TATTTAACCTCCCTTCTTTATACGTCGCAATTACGCGATCCCTCAAGTCCAAACTATATGCTTTCATAAATAAAACGTTAAAAAGCAATTATCATACAGGTAAATATACCGGTTTAGCTATAAAAGCAATTTTTAATTCGGTCATTTAGTATATCTAAACTCCCTCATTAAAAATTTCTTTTTTCTCGACAGGGGCTTTTCGTAAGTCCGGAAAAACTCCAATCTAAGGTGCTTGAGATCAAAGAGACTTAGAGAGAGTGCTTATATTTATTACTTTAATTATAGCAAATTACTCATTTTAGTTCAAAATTTACACAAAACCCCCTCATGTTTTATCATTTTTTATAAAGAAATTTTCTCTATATACTTTAAAGATAACTAGGTGATAAACTGAAATTTAGGTTTAAATTTTGTAACCCCACAAGGAGGTTGTTATGCCAGGTTTTTTTTCATGTTTTACAAAATGTTGCGATGCTAATAACGATGGCGAAGTATCTTGGAAAGAAGTGTTTATGTCCTTAGACGCTACTATAAAATTTTTAAATACTACCGCTCAGACTTTATCCTTGTACAGTTCCGTATTAGAAGCTGCTGGTGTAGATATGGGGGATGCAAATAAGGTATTTGATCGCATTAATGCCGTTCTTAGTACTGTAGATAAGGGAAGTGAAGCATTGAAAAATATTAAAGTCACTATGGCCGATGGGAAGATTGGTGATGTAAATGGTGATGGGCAAGTGAATAGAGACGATGTTAAGTTGTATTTCAAAGGAGCACAAGATGTCGCTCAAGCTTTAGCCAAAGCAGGTGTTCAAAGTAAAGAAATGGCGGATATTCAAAGCAGATTACAAGCGATGATGGATGCCGTAGATAAACTGCCTCAGAAAACCTATGATGCGCCAAAAGCAGTAGCTACAGCAAGTGTTTAAATTCTAGTTAATAGATGGCGCTAAAATTTTAGCGCCATCTACACGAGCTATTTGCATTAAAATATCCATCTTGACAAGGTTGTGCCTAAAAAGATAGCATATCGTTTTGATTATAAATTTTATCTGATCATGTATTTCACTAAGCATAAGACAAAGTATCATTTGGCCAGAATATACGCTCCTGTGGCTGTTCCGTCTTTTGCTGTCTTTTATTTAGTCGTGGTGGTCTCTAACTTTCTTTCCTTAGCTCTGAGCCGGCCTCAACTCTAATTATCTGCCCGCCTCAGGGCGAACATTCAAGCAGATAAGAACGAAAGAGTACTTATGATTTATACCTTAAACCGGTAATCAGCATCAGGGGTGATAATGAATGCATTAACATTGAAGCGATCTTTGGCGCAAATATATCCTTGGATTATTTGGACATTAGCAGCAAGCTTTTTCTTTTATAAATATTTAATTCAAGTCTCGCCTAGTGTGATGACTGATGATCTAATGAAAGCATTTAATATTCATGGTGCTGGCCTTGGTAATTTATCCGCTTTTTATTTTTATGCTTATTTAATTATGCAAATTCCTGTTGGAATAATGCTCGATAAATTTAGTCCCCGACTATTAACAACTGTGGCTATTTTTGTTTGTAGTATAAGCACTTTTCTTTTTGCTCATAGTGATAGTTTATGGGTAGCCTGTATTTACCGGGCTTTTATGGGAGCGGGTGCTGCTTTTGCTGCGGTATCCTGCTTTAAATTAGCTGCTTTATGGTTTAGTCCCAAACGATTTGCTTTAGTATCAGGCATGTTTATGACTGCTGCAATGCTGGGTGCGGTTGGTGGACAAATGCCTTTATCACTTTTAGTGCAAAAAGCTGGATGGCGGTCTGCTTTGGAAATTATTGGCGGAATAGGAGTGATTTTAGGAATTATCTATTATTTAGTATTAAGAGACAAAACTACAAAAAACACTCCAAAACCTGTTAAAAAAGAAACGCATAATCATTTTGGGAGAATTATTGCTAATAAGCAAGCCTGGGTTTTATCTCTTTATAGTGGTTTAGCTTTTGCTCCTGTATCTGTTTTTGGCGGATTATGGGGTGTTCCCTTTTTAGAAACAGCTTATCAACTAACTCGTACTGATGCGGCTATGGCTATTTCTTGTATCTTTATTGGTTTTGCTGCCGGCGCTCCTTTTTGGGGATGGTTTTCAGACCACATCCAACGCAGAAAACCTGTTTTATTTACTGGGACCTGTTCTGCATTAATTTGTTTATTAATTGTTCTTTATAGCCCCAGCCAGGTATTATCATCCCTAATGGTGTTTTTATTTCTCTTTGGTTTTGGTACCAGCGGATTTTTTACTAGTTTTGCGATGATCCGTGAGTTATTTCCTATTGTTTTAGTCGCTACGGTATTGGGCATAATGAATACCTTTAATTCTGCTTTTGAAGCATTATTTGAGCCTTTAGCTGGCGCGATTTTGGATTGGACTTGGGATGGTACACTAGTTAATGGAATGCATCATTTTTCTTTGTCTGGATATCGTTGGGCCTTATTACTCTTGCCTAGTGCTTTAGTTATTGCTTTGCTTTGTTTGCTCTTTATTAAAGAGACGCATTGTCGGGTGATAGGACAAGAGAGCTAAAGTTAAGATTTTGTAGCCTGATTTAGCGCAGCTTAATCCAGGAATTTCTTGCATCAATCTCGCTTACGACTTCGTCTAATACGAGCTACAGCCCTTAACTTAATGTCAGTTTCGGATAAACAGCTTGTTCATTTCGCTCTTTACCGTGAATCGTTCGGCCTGAGGAGGATGCGAAAAGCTTCCGTCTCGAAGACTTTGTTCTGTACCTAGGCTTCAAGACGGCGTAAAAACGCCTCCTTATCATGAACGGGGCAAGACGAAGTTTAGGCTAATAGGTTCCTTATTCGAAACTGACGTTAATTTAAGAAAAGTTCATTTCAAAATTGATTTTCTTTTGATATACAGAAATTATTTTTTCTCCATTCCACACATAACTGAAATGTGCTCCTTGCTGGCATTTATGAATCATATTCGGTTTGAGTAAGGCAAAGTTAAAACCTTCTGCTCGTGTGGAGTGATAAAAAATACCGTTTTTGTGTTGTTCTTTTATTTGTGCGCCCAATAGTTGACTGTCCCTGTAATCATCGGATGCATATACACGATGATTCGTTTTATCGATAAGGGTTAAGTCAACGAGTTCACCGCTAAAATCAGCGATTAAACTGCGCATTGCCAGTTCTTGAGCGGGTTCATTAGTATAGTAAAGGAACTTCTCTTTATGATAAATGGTCTCAGCAATTGCTGTAGATATAGATTCAGCGGCGTAATAGATCCCGTAATCACCATTAGAAAATCGACTGCCTTCTGGATTAATGTGAGTAAAGGCTGCCATGACATAGCCACAGCCAGGAGTTCCATAAGAGCGTTCTTCTTTTGGCACTAAATTAATTAACCCTATTTCCTCTTGAATCCGCGGATTAGTTAATGATTGTATTGCATAAAGAGCTTCAAATTCTTCGGGACTTGCTACATCTTCAAATAAATAAATGGGCGGATATTGAGATGCAATTAAACGATAACAGCGTTGCATGGAAAACGTTTTTTGAGGGAAGGTATTTGCATCCATGATTAAGCCTTCCCTCCTCGTTCAGCATTCAATCTACTGGCAACAGACCAGAGATCTACAACGCGTCCTTGTAACATTATATCCATGGCTGAACGGCCATTATAAAAAGGAGCTTTATTGGATTTTCTAACCCATTGATAAATCGACTCTGGATTAGAAAATAAAACTCTTAAAGCCCCATTAATATTTAATAAATAAGAAAGACGCTCTATAAAATCAGGACTAAAGCTAGCACCTTCAGGTTTGTTTTTATATTTAAAAAAAGTAGAGCGTTTTAGTCCGAGTAATATTAGGGATTCTTCTGTAGAGCACTGCCATTTATCAAAAATAGTTAAGACAACTTTAAATGCAGTATTAAGATGTTCACGGTTTGGTTGAGCAGAAGCTAAGTGCATCATGGCAACTTTCTAATAGTAGATAGTCTTAATATAGACCAAAAAATTAATTTAGTCTATATATGGACTTTATTTTTCTGTCATGAATTTTATTTCTTCTATCTTAGCAGTGATGCGCGCTGTTAAATAAGGGTCTTTCTTAGCGAAGTTTTTTGCCACCTTCAATTGTGCTACAGCGGCTCGTGCTTGTCCTTCGAGAAGTAGGCATTGTGCCTGAGTGAAATAGGCATAGCCTTTATGATGTGCTTGAGCTTGAGAGCGAGCTAATTCGCGACAAAGAGGTAAATCATTTTTATATTGTCTACTTCCTTTAAGCAAAATACTGATGGCTTTTTCCGTTTGATTAGCTACTAATAATCCCTGAGCATAGGCCATAAGAGCAGCATAGTTCTCTGGGAAATTGCTTTGTATTTCTGCAAGACGCTCGAGGGCTGATTGATGTTGATTAAGTCCTAGTTCAGCTTGTGCTAAAGAAATTTGAAAATAAAGATTATCTTTATGCTGCTCTATAAGCGGATTTAAATGCCTGATGGCGCCTTGATAATTATTATTATTTAATAAGGCTAAAGCATAGCCATATTCACAGGCAATATGATTATTTTTTTTCTGACATTGATGGCCATAATAATCTAAAAGTTGTTTATTTTCAGGGGCCACTGAAACTCTTATAAGCTCTTTAAATAAATAATAATCCAATGAATCAGTATATTTTTTATGGGGTAATCGGCTTATTCTATTTTCAGCTTCTGCAATACGCTCCTCATCTAGGGGGTGAGTACGTAAAATCGCGGGTATGTTTGCTGTATAATAGTAGCGCATGTTTTCTTGCATTTTTTGAAAGAAAGTTGCCATGCCCTTTGGATTAAAGCCCGCTTTTATTAACATATCAATACCAATTCGATCCGCTTCCTTCTCTTTTGAGCGGGTAAAATTAATATTATCTTGATTGAAACCCGACATTGAGGCCATCATCGCCCCTATGCCAATGGTAGGATTAAGAGCCCCTAAAGCAGCTGAAGCAAGTAGGGAGGCAAGCATTGGGATGCGCATTTGTTTTTGGTGATCAAGCATGCTGTAGAGATGGTGTAAGCGAACGTGAGCTATTTCATGAGCCATTACTGCGGCTAATTCACTTTCATTATCAGTTGTTAAAATAAGTTGAGTATTGATGCCAATATAGCCCCCAGGTCCTGCAAAAGCGTTGATTTCTTTAGATTTAACAATGAAAAAATAGGGGCTTTTTACTCGACCAGCTAAGGCTAACTTCTCTCCGATATGATTAATAAACTGGCTAGCAAGCGGATTACGCTCTACTGTATCGGAACGATTGATGAGTTGAATAAACTCTTTTTCTAGTTGTTCTAGTTCTTTAGTTGAATAAGGAGATAATTCTGCAGCTAAAATAGATTGCGTATAATTGCATAAGACCATTAAAATGATTAATGTAGAATAAAGCTTAGAAAGTCTATATTTTAGGTTCAATTGGCTCATATAGGCTACTCAAAAATTGAATAATTTGTTATCATTTGCGCTCTTTTAAAAGGCGATTAATTAATGCACGAGCAGTTCCTTCTTGCAGCACTAGAACAAGCCAAACTCGGTCAGGGGCAATGTGCGCCTAATCCAAGTGTTGGGGCTGTAGCTGTACAAAATGGAAAGATTATAGCACAAGCTTTTCATAAAGGTGCAGGAACGCCTCATGCAGAACAGTTATTGTTAGCACAACTTCCTCCTAAAATGCTAGGGGTGAACGTTTATATTACCTTAGAGCCTTGTAATCATTGGGGTAAAACTCCTCCTTGTGTACAAGTGCTTAGTGATTATGGTGTAGAGCGTGTTTATTTTGCTTATTTTGATCCCAATCCTATAGTTGCTGAAAATAACTCCTCGCAACAACTTCGTAGTAAAGGGATAGAGGTACATCATATTCCTTTAAAGGAAATAGATATTTTTTATAAAAGTTATACTCAATGGCTTAATACAGGAAAACCTCGAGTTACTGTTAAAATGGCACAAAGTATAGATGGAAAAATTGGAGCAGCTCAAGGAGAACGTATTGTGCTCTCTAATAAATTGTGCCAGCAATTTACTCATGAAATGCGAGCCCGTAGTGATATTATCCTGACTACTGCAAAGACGATTCAGGCAGATAATCCTAAAATGAATGTCCGTTTAAATGGAACAGAAAAGGCAAAACCTGTTGCTATTCTTGATAGTCATTTAACTTTAGATAGAACGACATTAATTTTTTCTGCAGCCAGTGAATGCCATATATATCATCAAAATGATATAAAACCACCTCAGGAAAAAATACCTTATTGCTCCTATCACGCTATGCCTATTAAAAAAGGACGCATTGATTTAGATAAAGTGATCGCCCATCTAGGCGCCTCAGGTTATCACGATGTGTGGGTAGAAGCGGGCGGTGCATTATTTAGCTCTTTGCATAAAGAGCAATTAGTAGATAGAACTTATTTATATCTTGTCCCTACTTGTTTAGGTGAAAATACCGTTTCCGCTTATCAACAGAGTGATCTATTTGCGCGCCAACACAGTGTGTCTTGGCAAGTTATGGGAAATAATATGATATTATGCTTGGATTGGCAGGAGGATGAATGTTTACAGGCTTAATTGAATCGAAAGGTCAAGTGATTGCAAATCAGAATAATGGATTAGCAAATAGACTTATTATCTCAGCTACCCTGCTCGAATTAGAAGTAGGCGAAAGCATTGCCGTTAATGGTGTTTGTCTTACTTTATTACCAAGTGAGTCTCCTAGTTTGTTACATTTTGATGTTTCTCCAGAAACATTAAAATTAACGACGCTTGGAACCCTGGTGGAAGGCCATTTTGTCAATCTTGAGCGAGCCATGTTAGCTTCTGCTCGTTTCGGTGGTCATTATGTTAGTGGCCATGTAGATACCACTGCTAGAGTCCAATCCATTCAAACTGTAGGCGACTATGTGCAATTGGAGCTGTCTGGATTTAACCAACAAGAAGGACTTTATTTAATTTCTAAAGGCAGTATTACTGTTGAAGGAGTGAGCTTAACTATTAATGCTGTAATGGACCAAAGCATTCAATTAATGTTAGTACCTCATACCTTATTAAATACTACTTTCGATGTATTAGAGGTAGGGCAACGTGTTAATATAGAATTTGATTATTTTACCCGTATTGTAGCTCATCAGCTGCGATTGTTTGGAAAATTGGACTATGAGGTAGAGGCATGAAGTATTCATTAGCTACTATAGAACAAGCTATAGAAACGCTAAAAGCAGGAAAAATGATCATCCTAATCGATGATGAAAACCGTGAAAATGAAGGTGATTTAGTAATGGCAGCGGAATGTGTTACCGCTGAATCCATTAATTTTATGTCTCGTTTTGCTTGCGGATTAATTTGCTTACCTATGGCCGAAGAGCTTATAGATAAATTGCAACTTTCCATGATGACCTCACATAATAAATCACCCTTTGGTACGGCCTTTACTGTTTCAATAGAGGCAGCACGTGGCGTTTCTACTGGTATTTCTGCTAAAGACAGGGCTCATACGATTAAAGTGGCGATAGATCCTGAGAGTACTGCTACTGATGTTATTTCTCCTGGTCATGTATTTCCTTTACGCGCACGTAAAAAAGGCGTTCTGGAACGGACTGGTCAAACAGAAGGGAGTGTAGATCTTGCCCGATTAGCCGGTTTAATACCTGCTGCTGTTATTTGTGAAATTATTAATGAAGACGGAACGATGAGTCGTCGTGATGAATTGAGTTTATTTTCTCAAAAACATGGCATTCCTATGGTGACCATCAAAGATTTAATTGAGTACAGAATACGTCATGAGTTTCTCATTAAAGAATCAGCAACTTCTACGCTGCCATTGCTTAATCATGGTCAATTTACGATGACTGTTTTTGAAAATGATTTGGATAATGTAGAGCATTTTGCCTTAATTAAACCACCTTTAACACCTAATCAAGTGCCTTTAGTACGTATCCATTCAGAGTGCATTACAGGTGATGTGTTCAAATCGTGTAAATGTGATTGCGGTAAGCAATTAGAACATTCTTTAGCATTAATAGCAGAAGAAGGTGGCGTGCTAATTTATTTACGCCAAGAGGGAAGAGGCGTGGGCTTAGTAAATAAGTTAAAAGCTTATTCTCTTCAAGAGACACTCGGTTTAGACACTGTTGAGGCCAACTTGAGGTTAGGATTACCTGCAGATAATAGAGACTATGCAGTCGCTTATCAAATACTCAAATATTTGGGCATGGAGTCAATACGTTTATTAACCAATAACCCCTTGAAAATTGCTGCAATTGAGGGATTTGGTGTAACAGTGGTCGAGCGCATTGCTTTAGAGATGGAGTCTACCGACGAAAATCGTAATTATTTAAAAACTAAAAAAGAGAAGCTCGGTCATTTATTAACGATCAATTAGGACGAACATGAAAGAAATTAAAGCAAATATAGAGGGTTCCGCTTATTCTTTTCCCATCGCTGTAATAGTAAGTACGTTCAATGAGCCCATTACCACCGCTTTGAAAGAAGGTGCTTTACAACGACTAACGGAATTAGGTTTTCGTTCTAAAGATATTACTGTTGTGGAAGTCCCAGGGGCAGTAGAAATTCCTTTAGTAGCTAATATCTTAGCTAAAAAAAATCAAGTCCAAGTCGTTATTGCTCTTGGCGCAGTCATTCGTGGTGAAACTAGTCATTATGATTATGTATGTGAGCAAGTAAGCCAGGGTTGTCAACGAGTGATGTTAGATCATGGCTTACCCGTAATTTTTGGTATTTTAACTACTGAAAATGAAGAGCAAGCTTGGGATAGGTTAGGAGGGAACCATGGTCATAAAGGAAGAGAGGCCGCTGATTGTGCTGTAATCATGCATTCTATAAAACAACAGTTACAATAAAAAATGTTCTATCAATTATATTCTAATGCGAGGGGTTTTTTAGTTACAGGATTAGTCGATAAGGGATGGTCTTTTACCCTGTCTTTTTTGCAGAAAATAGGCCAATTAAATGCTGTCTATGTCGTGGCATCTGAAGGCTCACTAACTGAACGAGTAGAGCGATTTAACAAATTACGCGCTCTTGGTACTGCTTCAGAGCAAGATAAAAACTCTTTTGCCGAAGGGCTACTCCTTACTGATCGTGCCGGCAGGACTATTTTATGTGATATTGCATCTGAGATAGCTTGGAATGCTAATGCCTTTAAAAACATGTTGGCGGAACTTGAAAAACTAGGATTTTTTAGTGGATCCCAAACAGAAGAGCGCATTGAGTGTTTTTTACAAGCATTGTTCAAACGTGATTCCTATTGACAAAGTGCTTTTTTATATGCCTTAGAAGATCAACGTTTTAATTCTCTTTCTTTGTTACTAACAAAACTGTTTAAAGACTCAGGCGCTTACCCAGCTTATGGTGAGTATTTTATTGAGCTAATTAAAGAGAAGCATCATTTTTTATTCCGCACAGCAGCGCAAAGCATAGCGAGTTATTTATTAATACGTCAGGCCTTATTGAAGTCTGGATGCACTAGTTCTCAGTTGCAGCAACTCTTAAATACCACCCATAATCAAGTGATTTTCCAAAAGGAGATTGCCTGTACCCCTTTGATGACTATTATTTATAACACCATAAGATATCCACAAAGAAATTATGCGGATTTCACAGCTCTTTTATTACGATTTCGGGCGGATGGCGCACAATTAACTGAAGAACAAGTATTTAGTATGAGAAAACATTTAGAAGAATTAAAAGGTATTGTTCATGTTTCATCTGTTCATCTTGATTTATTAAATGATTGGATAAATGCCATTCAAGTTATTGAAAACCCTGGCGGATCCAACTAGTTATCGCAACTTTGCCGCCTCTAGTTTGTGTTAAAAATTTCAATAGGACTTTTATAGTTTAAACACTTTCTTGGCCTATTATTTAACTCATTCTCAACAGTACTAATTGCATCATCACTAATGGTGTTAAAAT
>CANJQE010000111.1 GCA_947476305.1 Legionellaceae bacterium | reverse complement strand
TGATCCCCCTTCGGGCCTCAAAATCTACGCTCCCCAATGACTGACGCCTTTTCGTATGGCCTTATATTTTTCCTGCGGAAAAACATCCGGCCCTAAGGCTACCAGGGACTACTCGCCCGCGCCTTCGGCTCTCCATGGCTCGCAGCGTTGGAGGCCGCATCATAGCATTGCCCTATTATAAAGTTAACTGATACTAATCCTTACACAGGACAAAATCATTCTTTGAGCAGATCGGTCATTCCCACGAAAGGTGGGAGTCCATGCTTATCTAAGGCTCAGTGCAAACTTAAGAATAGAATCCCGCCTTTCGCGGGAATGACACCAATAGGAACAATGCTTATTTTCCTGAGTCCTTGTTTGAAGAATAGATTTTCGCGTACATGAGAAGGGACATTTTCTCTTTGCTTATGGCATGATCTTTTCCTGACAAATTAAAGATGCAGAATAAAGAACATAGAGGTATACTTAGTCCCTTTTTATAAATGCTTTGAAAAATTATGGCGGCAGATACTTTACTCTACCAACCAACCAAAGATAAACAAATCTGGGGGCAACTCTACGGTAGCAGTTTAACTCTTGCTTTAGCCGAATATTGCCAAAATACCCCTGGTGTAAAAGTCTTAATAACCCAAGATACGCTTAGCGCAAATCAATTACTTGATGAGATGGTCTTTTTCTTCAATCCAAAAGGACCAGCGCAAGAGTTATTATTATTCCCTGACTGGGAAACCTTGCCTTACGATCAATTTTCTCCTCATCAAGATATAATTTCTCAACGCTTGTATACCTTAAGTCGTATACAACATGCGCAAAATGCCGTAATTGTCAGTTCTGTTAGCACCCTAATGCATCGGCTTTGCCCCCCAGAATTTATCCATCAATATGCTTTATTGTTAAGGCAAGGGCAAAAATTAGATCTTGAAATATTTAGAAATCAACTGCAGCAAGCTGGTTATCATAACGTCAATAAAGTATTAGAACATGGGGAATTTGCCTTACGTGGTTCAATTATTGATGTATATCCTATGGGTAGTGGTCAACCTTTTCGTATCGAACTTTTTGATGATGAAATTGAAAGTTTAAGGGAGTTTGATACAGAAACCCAACGTACTATAGAAAAAATTACGGAAATTAATGTATTACCCGCTCGAGAGTTCCCTTTAAATGAGCAAAGCCAAACTTTATTTAGACGTAGATTTAGAGAGTTATTCCATGGAAACCCAAGCCAATGCCCTATTTATGAATCAGTAAGCCAAGGTCAATTTTCTTCTGGGATAGAATATTATTTACCACTCTTTTTTGAAAAAACTGTTACTTTTTTTGATTACTTACCTAAAAATAGTAAAATTTGTCTTATTGAAGACATTCATGCGCAGGGCGAACAATTCTGGTCTGAAGCAAGCGAGCGCTATGAACAAAGACGCTATGACTTAAGCCGCCCCATTCTGCCCCCTACTTCCTGTTTTATCAATGTCCAAGAACTCCTGACTCATGCTAATACTTATGAGCAATTACGGGTATTTCACAAACCCACAGAAAAGAAAGGGGCTATTAATTTAAACATCGCTAAAGCGCCTTCTTTGCCCATAGACAGAAAAAGCCCAGAACCACTCAATCAATTACGAACTTATTGCTCACAGTCTAACTATCGTTATTTATTAGTTGCCGAAAGTGCGGGACGTCGTGAGGTAATACTCGATTTATTAAAATCGAGTGGTGTAACACCTAAAGTACAAAGTTCCTGGCAGGATTTTCTGCAGGATAACTCGCTGATTAATATTACTACCGGGCCATTAATTTATGGTTGTGAACTTAGTGATAAGCACATCATCATTATTGTAGAATCCCAGCTCTTTGGTGAGCAAAGCATTCCCCAGCGTCGCAGCAGCAGTCAAAAAGCAATAGATCCTGATTTAATTATTCGTGATATGGCCGAATTACGCGTAGGTGAACCCGTAGTGCATCTGCAATTTGGTGTGGGCCGTTACCGAGGTTTGCAATACATTAGCTCAAATAATATTTCCAGTGAATTTTTAGTCCTTGCTTATGCTGGAGAAGATAAAATCTATGTTCCAGTTACTTCTTTGCATTTAATTAGCCGTTATACCGGTGTTGATAGTGACCATGCCCCCTTACATAAATTGGGTACTGATCACTGGCAAAAAGAAAAGAAAAAAGCAGTCGAAAAAATTCATGATGTGGCCATAGAACTTTTAGATTTATACGCCAAAAGAGAAGCGCAAGCTGGACAACAATACGAATTTGACCCAATAGAATATCAAAAATTTGCGTCTGCATTTCCCTTTACTGAAACAGTAGATCAATTAAATGCCATCGAGCAAATCATCAAAGACATGCAATCAACGCGTCCTATGGATCGCTTAATTTGTGGTGACGTGGGCTTTGGAAAAACCGAAGTAGCAATGCGCGCGGCCTTTGTTGCCGTACAAAATGACAAACAGGTTTGTATTTTAGTACCTACTACACTATTAGCAGGGCAACACTCCGAGTCTTTTCGCGATCGTTTCGCCGATTTTCCTATCAATATTGAACTTTTATCACGTTTTCGTAGCGCGAAAGAATCCGAAATGGTCATTCAAGGTCTTGGTTCAGGAAAAATAGATATAGTCATTGGTACGCATAAGTTATTTCAAAAAAGCATTGTCTTTAAAAACTTAGGCCTATTAATTATTGATGAAGAGCACCGCTTTGGGGTTAAACAAAAAGAGTATATGAAGTCTTTACGTACTCATGTCGATATTTTATCTATGACTGCAACCCCGATTCCACGAACTTTAAATATGGCGATGGCTGGGATAAGAGATATTTCTTTGATTGCCACACCTCCTGCAAAACGTTTAGCAATCAAAACGTTCTGGCAAGAAAAGAAAGATGCCGTCATCCGCGAAGCCCTTCTTCGCGAAATTTTAAGAGGAGGACAAGTCTTTTACTTACATAATGATGTTCAAACCATCGAGCGTGTTTGCCAAGACTTACAAACCTTAGTCCCAGAAACAAAAGTTCGTAGCGCACACGGCCAAATGCGTGAACGAGAATTGGAACGGGTGATGTCCGATTTCTATCATCATCGTTTTAATGTTCTTGTTTGTACCACGATTATCGAAACAGGGATTGATATTCCCACCGCGAATACCATTATCATTGATCGAGCCGATAAATTTGGTTTAGCACAACTGCATCAACTTCGCGGTCGAGTAGGACGTTCGCATCACCAAGCTTACGCCTATTTGCTTACACCTAATGAAAAATCCTTAACTAAAGACGCCATTAAACGACTTGAAGCCATTGTTTCCTTAGAAGATTTAGGGGCAGGATTTACTTTGGCAACTCATGATCTGGAAATACGAGGAGCTGGAGAGTTGCTTGGAGAAGAGCAAAGCGGAAACATGCACGCTATTGGCTTTAACCTGTTTATGGAATTGCTAGAACGCGCCGTAGAAGATTTAAAAGCGGGTAAAATACCAGAACTCTCTGGCCCAATGAATCAAGGACCTGAAATTGATTTGCGTATTAGCGCCATTATTCCTGAAGACTTCATTGGGGATATACATAATCGCCTCATCATGTATAAGCGAATTTCTAATGCCAAAACCAAAGAGCAATTACAGGATCTGCAAGCAGAATTAATAGACCGCTTTGGCTTATTATCCCAACCCGTGAAAAATTTACTCCTCATTACCGAATTAAAACTAAAAGCAGCTCAATTAGGTATTTTAAAAATCAGCGCTTCAGGCCAACAAGGTAAATTAGATTTTAGTGAAAAGCCCTCTATTAACCCAGCGGAATTAATTTCATTAATCCAAGTGCATGCGAAACGCTATCAGATGGAAGGCCCGCAAAGATTAAAATTCACTATAGATGCGACAGGCGCTGAAGAACGTATTTTTGAGATTAACACCTTATTGGGCAAATTAGCCCTTTGAGGTAGAGCCTTTTAAATTTCTCCTATTTTTCCTTTTTACCAATTGGATTATAGAACAAGTAAACTCAAAAGGGTTAGGCGCAAGCTCTTTAGTCAGTTGTAAATAATAGCCACTTTCTTTGAGTAAAGAATTGATATTTAGAATAGTATCTAGCTCGTATAAATAGTCGCGGTGTGGTGATTCCCACTTTGTTACCTGTTTTAGCGCTTTTTGCTTGGCCTCAAATTCATTAGAAGCGACAACAAAGATGTTTTCATGCAACTCAATTCATGAAGGACTCACAGTTAAATAGGATATAAACTTTTAATTTATTAAAAATAATAATCATATCTTGAATTTTTTAATCTAAAATTAAATAAATGGATTGCAGAGCTTCGGTAAGGGATGAATGATGCGTATTAAACTGACTATTTTTTTCTTTTTTATTTTTTCTTATGCTCATGCTGATGAACAACTTAACATTGGCAATTGGACTCAACAAAAATTAATGGCTACCCTTTCAGCAAGCTATAAGGACGCACCCTCTGAAGTTAGAGCTGTGCGGAAAAATTATCTTCCTCAAGCCTGGGGACCAATGGTTCAATTTTTGCGTGATAAACGGATTGAAATCAATGAAAAACAACTCACTTTGCATCCGGAACCGTTAACTTATCCCATCGTAATGAGTAGTAATGATTGTGGATTCTCCCCGTGTTGGAACGTCACCCAATCCTTTAATATCCCGGAACTTTTCCTTAAAATGGATTGTTCACTTCATGTCATTCCGGGAAGCTTAGTAAAGGGATCATCAACTCAATATATTATTCAAAGCCTATCCTTAGTTCTACAACCTATTTAATTAATAAATAGTGGTTTTAAAATTCATTGGATTATTTCGCTATGTTTTTTAAAATCGTTCAATAATTCATGTACCGTATTCAAGGGTAATCCCATCACTGAGTAAAAACAGCCCTCGATGCGAGAAATAAATTGCCCAATATAGCTTTGAATCCCATAAGCACCAGCTTTATCTTTATAATTACCGCTATCCAAGTAATGATTTATTTCATCATCGGATAGGTCCGAAAAAGTCACTATGGTAGTATCCATCATTATTTTTTGATAATCAGAGTAAATCAAACCAACACTAGTTATTACTTGATGGCTGCGATTAGCATAATTTTTTAACATAGAAAATGCATCGTCTTTATCTTGTGGTTTACCAAGTATTTTTCCGTCTAATATCACTTCAGTATCGGCACACAGTACAGGCATCTCTCTGAGTTTATTTTGAGTAATTTCGTCCCATGCAGTACGCATTTTTTCTTGAGTAATACGTATAGAATAAGCTTCGGGTGATTCACCTGGCGCAACAATTTCAGGAGTATCTACCAGCAAGAGTTCAAATGAAACGTCCATTTGCCTAAGCAATTCTTGACGTCTAGGACTTTTTGAAGCCAAATAAATGTTCATGAGTTACAGCGGTGATGTAATTGAAAAAATTTATTTTAACATAATTAACCTGTACCATATAAATAGTAAATTTATAATTCCTGAAAAAATATTTTGTGGAAGCGTGATAGATCATAGGAGCTAGTGCCCATGTATTTTCAATTATATGCCTTAATTTTTCTTATTAGCTTCTTCTCGCTCATTATATTATTTTTGTATTCTGGAATTCGTCTTGCAAAATGGCACGCCAATAAGGAGACCTTAGATAAAACTCCTGGTCTACAGGTTGTGGAGGGTGCCATTTTTGCTTTATTGGCATTATTAGTGACCTTTACTTTTTCCTCTGCTCATCATAGATTTGAGGTACGACGTAATTTAATTACTAAAGAAGCTAATGCGGTTAGAACCGCTTATATGAGAGTGGATTTAGCAAGCCCAGACATGCAAATACTCTTGCGCCAAAATTTTAAACAATATTTATTTTATCGAATTGCTAGTTATAAAAAACTACCCGATAAAAAGGCTTCAAAATTAGACCATGTGAAAGCACAAGCACTACAAAAAAAGATATGGAGCTTAACAATAGATATCTGTAAATCAAAAGAACAACAACGAGTTTGTTTTCTTCTTTTACCCCCCATAAATACTATGATTGAAATTGAAAATACAAGATATGCAAACTCAGACGTTCATCCTCCTTTGATTATCTTTGTCTTTCTTATTGGGATGGCTTTGTTAGGCGCTCTGCTTGCTGGATATGATATTGGAGAAAGAGGAAATGGGAGTCTTTTATATCTTATAAGTTATGCACTTGTTATGGCTGTGACCGTTTATATTATAATTGATTTAGAATTTCCTCGTCTTGGATTTATACGACTTGATTCATTTGATAACGTGTTAATGCAAGTATATACAAATATGAGCTGACCCTTTTAAATTTCTCCTATTTTTCCTTTTTACCAATTGGATTATAGGAACAAGTAAACTCAAAGGGTTTAGGTGCCCGCTCTTTAGTCAGGTGTAAATAATAGCCACTTTCTTTGAGTAAAGAGTTGATATTTAGAATAGTATCTAGCTCGTATAAATAGTCACGGTGTGGTGATTCCCACTCTGTTACCTGTTTTAGCGCTTTTTGCTTGGCCTCAAATTCATTAGAAGCGACAACAAAGATGTTTTTATGCAACTCAGTAAATTGCTTTTTATCATAGCCACCTAAGTTAACAAAAAATAACTTGTTCGCTTTGTCCTCACTTTTATGAGCTGATATTTGAATATTATGCCCGTCCGCATAAGTTAATACGCCCCAAGCATCAATATGTAATGAAGAGGGGATCCCCCACCAACTGGCTCGTAAAGCCTCATAAGTATCTTCTATAGAAGAGGCTACTAAAAAACGAATATCATGAAGTTCAATTAAAGAATTAGTATGACTACCACCAATATATACTACAAATAAATTCATTTTTAATAATCTCAATAAAACATATCAAAGCTAAGGTCAATTCTGATCTAACAAATATACACAATACTAATTAATTCATGAAGGACTCAAGGTTAAATAGGATATAAATTTATTAAAAATTAAAAATTAAAAATCATATCTTGAATTTTTTAATCTAAAATTAAATAAATAGATCGCAGATCTTCTGTAAGGTATGAATGATGCGTATTAAATTGATTTTTTTATTTTTCCTATGCTGATGCTGATGAACAACCTAACATTGTATCATAGGAGCAAGTGTCCATGTATTTTCACTTATATGCCTTAACTTTTCTTATTAGCTTCTTCTCACTCATTTTGTTATTTTTGTATTCTGGAACTCGTCTTGCAAAATGGCACTCGAACAAGACGACCTTAGATAAAACTCCTGGTTTACAAGTTGTGGAGGGTGCCATTTTTGCTTTATTAGCATTACTAGTAGCCTTTACCTTTTCCTCTGCCTATCAAAGATTTGAGATAGGACGTGATTTAATCACTGCAGAAGCTAATGCGGTTAGAACCGCTTATATGAGAGTGGATTTAGTAAGCCCCGAAATACAAGCGCCCTTGCGCCAAAATTTTAAACAATATTTGTTTTATCGACTTTCTAGCTATAACAAACTACCCGATACAAACGCTTCAGAACTAGACAATGCGAAAGCACAAGAACTACAAAACAAGATATGGAGCTTAGTGATAGATCTCTGTAAATCAAAAGAGCAACAACAGGTTTGTTTCCCTCTTTTATCTTCTTTAAATCCTATGTTTGATATTGTTAACACAAGACATACAAACTCAAATGCTCATCCTCCTTTGATCATCTTTGCCTTGCTTATTGGAGTGGCTTTATTAGGCGCTCTACTTGCTGGATATGATATTGGAGAAAGAGGAAATGGGAGTCTTTTATATCTTATAAGTTATGCACTTGTTATGGCTGTGACCGTTTATATTATAATTGATTTAGAATTTCCTCGTCTTGGATTTATACGACTTGATTCATTTGATAAAGTGTTAATGCAAGTATATACAAATATGAGTTGACCTTCGATATCTGTGCAAAAGCCGAAAACGATAAGACCTATGCTTCGTGGCTTGTCTGCGAAGCTAGAAAATGTAAGCGACTAACTTTAGATTCCAAGTGGTTCATAGAAATCTGATATAATAAAAATCTTCATTTTCTTAAAGATTCATATGAACAAAAGCTATTTTATTGCCTTCTTGTATCTTCTTCCTTGCCTGGTTTTTTCTGCTCCTGTAGTAAATGAACAATACAACTTATATAAAATCAATGGTTCTACCAGCAGCGATTTACGTAAAGAATTATCAGCTCATGGGCCAGTTATTAATGGCGAACATTTTGATGCGCAAGTAAATTGGTATATTAATTGGTATTACTACTGGAATAATCAGCCCCAACACCGTTCCTGCAAAATTACTAGGGTTGAAATTAAAGTTAAAATTGATCACTCTATGCCCCATTGGGACAATGAAGAAGCCGCTAGTTCTAATTTACAACTTAAGTGGAATAACTATTTAAAAAATTTAACTATTCATGAACAAGGCCATGCTGATAATGGACTTAAGGCAGCTCAAGAAATTGAACAGGCCTTACTTGATACTCCTGCAATGCTTAATTGTGTAAGCTTAAAAAAGCTTTTGGATGATAGAGCTTACGCTATTATAAAAAAACATAATGATTGGGATAGTAACTACGATGAAAA
The DNA here is from genome assembly GCA_947476305.1 of Legionellaceae bacterium. GTDB lineage: Bacteria > Pseudomonadota > Gammaproteobacteria > Legionellales > Legionellaceae > Legionella. The sequence goes on along the minus strand of CANJQE010000111.1, from coordinate 1,454 downwards.
AACGCATCATGGTCGAACTCAAGGAGCAACTTTTCCTTAAAACCTGCTGTATTTTAACGTGAGTTTGATATTATTCTTATATATGTAGCCTTGATGCAGCGAAGCAAAATCAAGGTTAGACAGTGTATTTTCTTCATTAAAAATATCTAAATACACTTTTATGCTTTGACGGTCTCTCTAATAGAAACCTTGATTTCGCTTCGCTGCATCAAGGCTACAAATAGTAAAAATATACATTTATCAATAAATTAAATAATAATATCAAACTCACGTTAATTTAAAAACTGGCAATCACTCTACTTTGCATTATATCAAATCCTCTTAACTTAACGCTAGGTCTGAGATAATACCTCCTCTAGTGCAATATTTCGTCTTTGCGAGCCTTGGCGAAGCAATCCATACAGAACTTCGATAATACATCGATCTGGATTGCTTCACTGCGTTCAAAGACGGACAAGATTCTTGGATAATTATGCACGGGTCTTCTCATATAGAACGAACTGACGTTAAGTAAATGACAAGTACTCCTAACCTGTTCCACCCACTGTCAAAGCATCAATTTTTAAAGTAGGCTGGCCAACACCAACAGGAACCGATTGCCCGTCTTTGCCACAGACACCAATGCCTCTATCTAAGGCTAAGTCATTGCCAATCATAGAGATTTTTTTCATCACTTCTGGGCCATTCCCTATTAAAGTAGCGCCTTTTACAGGTTTAGTTACTTTGCCATTTTCAATTAAATAAGCCTCGCTGGCAGAGAATACGAATTGTCCTGAAGTAATATCGACTTGGCCACCGCCGAAATTTACGGCATATAAACCATTTTTGACTGATTTTATAATTTCTTCTGGATCATGATTACCAGCAAGCATGTAGGTATTAGTCATCCGAGGCATAGGAATATGTGCATAAGATTCACGACGGCAATTTCCTGTGGATTTCATGCCCATTAATTTAGCATTCAGCTTATCTTGCATGTAATTTACTAAAACACCATTGTCTATTAAGGTAGTACATTGCGATGGTGTTCCTTCATCATCAATGGTTAAAGACCCACGGCGATCCGCTAAGGTACCATCATCCACTACGGTGACTCCAGGAGCCGCAACTTGTTGGCCTAGACGTCCGGAAAAAGCGGATAAACCTTTACGATTAAAGTCCCCTTCTAATCCATGTCCTACTGCCTCATGCAATAATACTCCTGGCCAACCTGGGCCTAATACTATAGGCATGGTGCCTGCTGGAGCAGGTTGTGCGTCTAAGTTAATTAAGGCCTCACGAACTGCTTCGCGCGCATAAGTTAACGCATGTTCTTTTTGCAGAAAATAGGAATAAGCTACTCGTCCGCCGCCGCCAGAACGTGCTGACTCTCGTTTGCCATTTTTATCTTCCACAATAACACTGACATTCACACTAACTAAAGGCCTAACATCAGCTACCATTTGTCCGTTCAT